>JAPWUP010000358.1 GCA_028275505.1 Bryobacteraceae bacterium | reverse complement strand
CGCGCACCGCGCTGCTCACCGGGCGTTATCAGCAGCGGGTCGGCGGCCTGGAATGCGCGATCGGAGTGGGCGACGTGGGTCGCTACGACGAAGCCATCTGGCTTGCCGAACGGGGCGAGCTCGGCCTTCCCGCTACCGAGCCGGCCCTGCCCCGCCTGCTCAAGCGCGCCGGTTACGCCACCGGTTGCTTCGGCAAATGGCACCTCGGCTACCGTCCGAAGTTCTGGCCCAGCCGTCATGGCTTCGATGAGTGGTTCGGCATCCTGGGCGGCAATGCGGATTATTTCAAACACACCGAAGACGACGGGCGGCGTGTGCTCTATCAAAACGATCGACCCGTGGAACGCAAGGGCTACCTCACGGACCTGATCGCAGAAGAAGCAATCCGGTGGCTGCGGAAGGCGCGTCAGCCGTTCTTTCTCTACGTAGCCTTCACCGCGCCGCACACGCCCATCCAGGATCCTGACGAATTCGATCCCGCCACGGGGACTGCGCCGCGCCGCCAGGGGCACCGGCCCACTTACGCGCGCATGGTGGAGCGGATGGACGCTCGCGTGGGCGACATCTTGTCCGAACTGGATCGCACGGGTCTGGCCGAAGAGACCATCGTCATCTTCATCAGCGACAACGGGGCTGACCCCAACGGCAGCAACGGCCTGCTCCGCGGCCGCAAAGGGACGCTGTGGGAAGGCGGCATCCGCATCCCGTGTTTGATGCGCTGGCCGGGCGTCCTCGCCGCGGGGCGCCTCACCGAACAACTGACCATGACGATGGACCTGGCGCCGACTCTTCTGGCCGCCGCCGGAGTGGGCGCCACGGGCGCGGCGCGCTTCGATGGCCTGAATCTCTTGCCCGTCCTGAAAGGCGATGCCGCGCCTTTCTCGCGTACCGTTTTCTGGAGGTACAAACGCGGCAGCGACCGTCGCAAAGCCGTACGACGCGGCTCGTGGAAGCTGGTCGTGGACAATGACCGCAAGGAGCTGCACGACCTGGCCAGCGACGAGCTCGAGCAGCACGACGTCGCCGGCGAACACCCGGATCTGGTGCGCGAACTCGAAGCCCTGCTTGCGAGATGGGAGCGCGACGTCGAGGCCCCGCGGCTCCGAGCGTTCCGTTCCGGCAAAGCCTGACGCGCAAGCTCCACCGTCCCAAAAGGCCGCGCAGTCGCAGTCACTCCGGCCGGGAGTGCCGCGGCCGCCGCGAGCGCAGCCGCCCCCGCAGGCGGGGCAAGTGGGCAAGGCGACCCTGCAGGCGCTCCATGCGGCTGGACGTCTGCAATCCATCGCTGCCCGGCGGCGTTCCGCAACTGGGGGCTCCGTGCTGTTGGACGTCGGCCTCGCAGACGCAGCGCTAACCGGAGAGATCGAAATCCGGTTTTGCACCCGGTTCCGGGCAAGAAAGTAAAAATTTTTGGCTCGACCCCGAAAATTCAGGGCGTGTCAAGTCATTTCCTCCGGTAACCGAACGGCCGGCCGTTGGGTCACGAAAGAAGTAACCGAACGGGGGGTGAGTTTGCGGGCCGAATCCGGGTTGGTTTCGCTCCGGCGGAGGGTCCTGAGCAACTCGTTCTGACGTTGCTCGATCTGCTGGCGCAGCTGGATCGGGTTCAGGCTCGCGTAACGCTGTTGCAGGCTCTCCCGCGCCGCCTGGCTGAGCTGGCCCGATGCCAACAGACGCTGATACGGCGTGGCCGGCACATCATAGCGGCGATGCACTTGGCTCCCCCTCCGGGTCTTCGACGCCAGCCGCATCACCAGCTGAAAATAGTTGCGCCACAGACTCCAGACCCGGTACAGATCCTTCAGCAGACGGTACTGCAGCCCGCCGCTGAGCCGGTGGTAGCCCACCAGCTTGCGCACGTGCGTCCAGTTCTTCTGCTCCACCCAGCAGTTGTCGTTCTTCTTCAGCGGGCGCGAGCGCGACAGGGCAATCTGGTTCTCGCGACAGTACTCCACCAGCAGGTGATTGATCACCGAGTGGTCGTTGTCGGGATGGATCTCGCGCAGCCGGAAGGGCAAGCGGCGGCGAATGGCGTCCAGAGCGCAGCGGGTGCTCTGTTGGGTGCGATCCATCACCGGCTCGCCTTCCCACCAGTTTGAGGCGATGTCCACCGTGGACAGCGTCCACAGGAAACGGCCCGCGGTGGACTGGCCGCAATGGGCCACGAAGTCCACCTGGAGGTTACCCACTTGGCGGCGGTCCCATTCCTCGGCCACCTTCAGCGGGATCTGCTCCAACAGCAGACGGCGCATCGAACTGCCGCGGCGCCGGTCCAGGCGCAGTTGACGCCGCTGGGGGGCCAGCAACCGGTCGGCGGTTTTGGCCGAGATCCTGAGCAGCTTGGCCGCCACCTCCTCCGAGCACTGCCACCAGCCTTGCTGGCGCAACCGCGGCACTTGCTCGCGCAACAGGGGCACCAGCCGCTGCCCGCAGGGGTAATCAAACAGAGTCCACAATTCCGTTATGGCGGCAGCCACAGCGGCATCGTAGATGCGCCGGCGTTTGGCCCGGGGGCGGCGCACCAGCGTCACCGGGCGAGCCAGCTTGCGGATGATCACCTTGCGCGCCAGGCCAGTGCGCTTGACCGCTTCATCCAGCAGTTGGCTCTTGGTGGCTTTCGGCGCCAGGCAGTACTCCTCGCGCAGCTCCCGTAAGTATTGGTTGCGAGCTTCGGCATCCATGACCTCAGTGTGAGGCCCGTGGCCTGCCTCCAGCCCAGCCTGCCCTTTTCGCCTATCAGCGGGAGGGTCCTCGGCGGCGCGGCCAGGACCCGTCAAGGGCGAGCGCGGCGAGCCGGAGGGCACCCTTGACGGGTGGCCGCGCTGCCCAAAATCGCCCTCGGCGAAAAGGGCAGGCGAGCGTGCGCTACGGTTACTTTTTTGCTGACCCAACGATCCCGCCTTCGGTGACATTTTCGATGACCCAATTCGCAGGGTTGACATAAAGGGGGGTGGCTTATAATAAGCTTGCGCAAAAAATGGCTCCATAAATTCTCATCGGCTGGCGACTGGGGGCAGAAATGGTCCGCATTTTGATCGCCTTCGTTGGATCGAGCATAATCGCACTGCTGGC
>JAPWUP010000357.1 GCA_028275505.1 Bryobacteraceae bacterium | reverse complement strand
ACCCCGGCTGAGGTTGTTCACCGAGCAAATGTGGAAGCAATTCCAACGCAAGCTACAAAGCTTGGGTTTGTCCCCGAAGCCGAAGCGTAGCGGAGGCGAAGGGGACAAACCCAAACGGCCCGCCCGGACCCCCAGCGCCCTCAGCTGGGAGCTGGTCTGGCGCCGCCGAGGCTAAAAACATGTCGGCACAAGAACGTTCTTTTCCGCTATCCTTTCGGATTAACACCCAATCGGGAGGAACGCCTTGTGCCTTGACCTATCCTACCAGGAAATCATGAGCAGCCAAGACCCCAAATTCGCCGTCCGCTACCAGATGGTGATGAGCGCCCTCAGCAAGGGCATCCGCCCCACCATGCGCGACTTCCGATGCTCGCGCAACACCGTGCGCCTGTGGTTACGCCGCTACCAGGAGCAGGGTTTGGCCGGGCTGGAAGAGCGCTCCCGCGCCCCGCACCACATCCCCCACAAAACCCCGCCCGAGGTCGAGCAGCAGGTCGTCGAGGCTCGCGACGCCATCCCCTGCTTTGGCCCCCGGCGCCTCAAGCGCTACTTCGATCTGCCCTGCTCGACCGGGGCCATCGCCCGCATCCTCAAGCAATCCGGACGCAGCCAGCGCCGCAAAAAGCCACGTCCCCCAGCCCGAAGCCTGGCCGCTGAGAAACTCAGCTGGCCGGCCTTCGGCCTGCTCCAGGTGGACGTCAAAGACCTCTCGGATCTGCCCGGCTACCGGGAGCTCATCCCCTTCGGGCTGCCCCGCTACCAATTCACCGCCCGCATCGTACCCGAAGGCGGCATCTGGCTGGCCTTCTCCGCCGTCAACGACTCCACCTACGCCTTGCTGTTCGGCGATCGCTTGCTGGCCCACCTGGCCGCCTGCGGGGTCAAGCTCGAGGAGCTTACCGTGCAGACCGACAACGGCAGCGAGTTCGGCGGCGCTTGGAACCGCCGCCGCACGCCCCCGGCCTTCACCCGCCTGGTCGAGCAGAAATACCGCTGCCGCCAGCACCGCTTCAACCCGCCCCACCGCTCCACTTACAACAGCGACGTGGAGGCCGTGCATGGCCTCATGGAGCAGGAGTTCTACCAGCTGGAAGCCTTCCGCGGCGACCTCCAGCGCTTCCTCAATCTGGCTTGGACCTATCAGCTCTGGTTCAACTACCTCCGCGAGAATTCCGCCAAGGGGCATCGCACTCCTGACCAGCTGCGCGCCGAGCGCGCCCCTTGGGTCCATCCCAAGGTCTATGCCCTGCCGCCTGTGTTATTGTCATCTCTCTCAGCCCAAGATCTGCCCTCCCCCAGGCAGATCCTGGGTCAGGATCTACCTGGGCATGTCAGTTCGATGCTGGCCGGGCATGTTGACCCGGAGCACGTGCTGGCGGTAGTGGCTGCCGAGGACTTTCACTTGGAGGCGCACAGAAAGATCGTGGCGGTCATCGCGGAGCTGGCCGCGCGCGGCGAGGCCATCAACCGAGTGACGGTCTACAACGAGCTGCGCGCGCAACTGGCACGACAGCTGCGGCGGCTTGAGCTACCTGGCCGATTTACAGGCCGACGCATTGCCAGCCAACTTGGACTCCTACCTGCGCCTGATAAAGGACAAGGCCGTGTTGCGGAAGACTATTGTTGCCTGCGAGGCGCTGGCGGGGGAATGCTACGCCGCGGCAGAAGCGCCGGCGGAGTTACTCACCAGGGCCGAGCGCCTGCTGCGCGAGCTGGCAGGCCAGGCCGCCCCCGCCGGAAAGCTTCGCACGGTAGAGCAGATCATCGAGGCCGCAGGCGGCTTCGACCGGCTGGTGCGACCCGACCTGTTCGATCCCGGCATCCCGACACCTTGGCCGTCCCTGAACAAGCTGATTGGCGGGCTGCGGCGTGGTCAGTTGATCGTGGTGGGCGCGCGCCCGAGCACAGGCAAAAGTGCATTCCTGGCCCAGATTGCCGCGCACGCAACCAAACGTGGCCAGCACGTAGCCGTTTTCTCGTTCGAAATGGCCGGGGCAGAGATTCTGCTGCGCACTCTGTGCGAAGAGGCGGGAGTTGACGGTCACAAATTGCGTTATGGCCGCCTGATGCAGGGAGAGCGAGAGGCCATTGTCCGGGCCGTGGACTCACTGTCGGGCGGCCTGCGGATTTGCGACCAACCGCCGGCTACGGTTGCTGCTATCCGGACGGCCTGCCGGCAGGCGAAGGCCGAGGGCCGCCTTGACCTGGTCTGCATTGACTACCTGCAACTGCTCGAAATGCCGGGGCGGCGTGAAAACCGCGTGCAGGAAATTGCCGAAATTTCGCGCGGCCTGAAGCTATTGGCGCCGGAGCTTGAAGTGCCCCTACTGGTGGCGGCGCAGTTAAACCGCTTGCCCGAAACCGAGCGCCGAAGGCCAGTACTGTCTGATCTTCGCGATTCCGGCAGCATTGAGCAAGACGCGGACGTGGTGATCATGCTGCATCGCTCACTGGAACCCGGCAAGGGCCATGAAGCCGAAGTTTACGTGCGCAAGCACCGAAACGGACCTGTCGGCGCTGTAATCCTGCGGTTCAACGCGCCGACTTGCCGCTTCGAGGAACCCGCCCCGGAGCGCGAGTACGTGGAGGCCTACGGTGACTGCCCCCCGCGCGCCATACTCTGCTGGCTTTCCGGCTACCGCGACTGGCCGGCGCTACCTGTCCCCTACCGAGCGGCTGCGCCTGCGCAAGGCGCGCATGCAGGCCGCCGAGCGCGACCTGGCCAGGTGCCTGACCGAGACACGCGCCCGCATTCTGCGCGGCTTGCACGTGCGCGAGCGCGGCGGCTGGGCCGTCGTTGAGGCCCTGGTGGCTGACCCCGACGCGGTGGCGGCGGCGCTGAGGGATGCCGGCCGTGTCAAGTCATTTCCTCCGGTAACCGAACGGCCGCCCGTTGGGTCACGAAAGAAGTAACCGAACGGGGGTGAGTTTGCGGGCCGAATCCGGCCCGGTTTCGCTCCGGCGGAGGGTCCTGAGCAACTCATTCTGACGTTGCTCGATCTGCTGGCGCAGCTGGATCGGGTTCAGGCTCGCGTAACGCTGTTGCAGGCTCTCCCGCGCCGCCTGGCTGAGCTGG
>JAPWUP010000105.1 GCA_028275505.1 Bryobacteraceae bacterium | reverse complement strand
CGCTCGCGGAAAGCTCCCCCGCCTGCCGGCCCGAGCGCATGGCTTCCAGCATCTGATCGTAAATTTCCAGGATCATGCGCTTCGTGCGGTACTCCCCGAAGCGCTCTTCATCACGTCGGCGGACGATCGGGAACTGCTCGAGAATGTACTCGACCGCGGCGCGGGGCGTGGGGAACAGCGCACGCAGTTCGGGCGCGGCCTCGCGCTCCCACTCTTCGGGAGTGCCGAGGTAAAGGTGGAAGAAGCAGGCGTCCAGTTCGGCCCGCAGCTGTGCCCGGCGTTCGGGATCGTAACGGAAGGGAGGTCCGTGGTAGCCGTGGTCGCGGGCGAAGGCTTCCAGATCCCACGCCGTATAAGTAAGTTCGAGCACGCGGGGGCGGATCCAGTCGGCGAGGGTCTCGGCAGGGGACCAGGGGCAAGCCCTCAAGAAGGTCTCGGGAGGAGAAACTGGAAGCTGCTTGAGGATGTGGTAGTTGATATGAGTGCCTCCGACCTTCTGCCGGGCGGTGAAATCAAGCGCGAAACTGTTCAACACGCACAGCAATGCCTCAGTCTGGCCATACCCACCGCGCAGAGCCAGAGGAAGGTTATTGCCCACCCCTACCCGTGGGATCACGGCCGCGATCACCGTGCGCTCGTTCGTTGCGTTCGTGATATCGCGCCAGCCCAGCAGCCAGCCGCGGTCCCAGCCCTTGGCTTTGAGCCGCGACTCGACCTCGGCTTCCGGCACCCAGTGGCGCGGCAGCACGCGATAGTCGGGGTCCGCGAGCCGATCCAGGGGCACTCCAGGGAGCTGCGTATCCTTGGATCCGGCGGGCTGCATCGAGTAATCGCCGAAGCGATGGTCGAACTGGTGGACCATCTTGGCCTCATAGAGCGGCAGCCAGCGCTCCGTGCCACGCACGAAGACATTGCCTTCCAGCCGGAAACCCTCGCCTTCCAGTTGATCCCGGGTACGGAAGAGGTGGGAGTCCGTGTTCATCATGAACATCAGGAGTCCCTCGAACCCCCAGGGATTGCCCGCGTCCCCTTCGGCCTCATTTACGAGCACCGGGACGCGCCGATAAATGTGCTTGGTGAGCTCGGCATCGCGGCGGGAGCGGAAGATCGGCGCCGTGCGCGTGTTGGGATTGAGCAGACGAAAATCGGCGGCGCTCAGCGTGAACCGGCGCTCGGGGTCGGACAAATCCGCTGCCTCGTGACAGAAGAAAGCATATTCGGCCGAGCGAGGGCCGCGCCCGGCGCCAGCCAGCGTGAGCAAGCAGAATTTGTAGCTCCTGTGAACGCCGGGGAAGATGCCCTTGCGATTTTCGAAATCGTAAAGCGAGACCAGCTGGCGCTTGTCGGTCAGGTCCGCGAAGAAATATTGGTTGAACGCATCCGTAGCAATGCCAGTGGGAACTATCAAGCCGGCGCGGCCCGAGGGCCGAGTCAACCAGCGCGCACACTCCGCGAACAGCGGAGCGAGGTTGAGGCGGCCAAAGCTAGTCAGTGGGTATCTGCCGGAACTGTGAACGAAGCCTTGGAGGGCGTCAACCGTTTTGCGGGCGACCGAATACCGTGCGTAGAGCTCAGGGTCCTCGTTAGCCAGCGCGCTCACCATTCGAGCCCGTCGGGCCAGGTTCGGAGCTTCGGCAATGTCGGGCCGGACGTGTCGGAAAAATTCGCGGTCATCAAATTGGATTTGGTCCCACGGTGGGTTGGAGAGCACTACGTCGAAGCCGCCTTGGGCGAAGACCTCGGGAAATTCCAGCGGCCAGTGAAAGAACCGATGCTGCTGCGCCAGCTCCTCGGCCAGACCCAGCAGATCGCCCGTCACCTCACGTCCCTCAAGATGCGTGAGGACGGTCTCCGTGGTGATGATGGGCTGGCCCTTCCGCAGCGGCTGGAAGAAGGCCGCGGTCCACAAGTTGCATGCCTCGAGCTGCCGCAGGAAGCTGACCTCGTTGCGCTGGCGCTCGTAGCGTTCCCTCTTGCGACGGACCTGATCGGGAGTATCGTCCCGCATGGCGGACAGCTCGTCGGTCGCGGCCGCCAGTTGGGGAAGGGCAGACACGGGATCGAAGGGCAGGTAACGCTCGCCGGACCTCTCCTTGCGGTTGCGTTTCTTCCAGTCGCTCGCCACGGCGCGGTCATCGCCGGTGCGCGGCGTGAAGGCTTCGTCCGGAATGCCTTCGCGCAGCACGGCGAGGTCGAAGACGCCCACCAGGGAGTCGCCGCAGCGAATGCGATGATCGAGAAACGTCAGCGGCTTGCCTTCGCAGTGCGCCTCCAGCCACAAGGCGACGCGGCACAGCTCAACGGCCAGCGGGTTCTTGTCCACGCCGTAGATGCAGTGCGCCACCACGTCGCGCGTGGCCTCGCGCACCTGATCGGACGGGGGTTCGTCCGCCTCGCTGCGGATTCGCGCCAGCTCCTTTCCCAGCCGGCGCGCAGCGGCCAGCAAGAAGTGTCCCGAGCCGGCCGCGGGGTCGCAGACCTTGATCGAAAGCAACGCCCTTTCCTTGGCCTCCCGCGTGGTTGCCCCTTTGAGCCGTTCCTGGATGACCGGCTCCAGGGCCGAGCGGATCAGCTCGTTGACCAGTTGGGGCGGAGTGTAATAAGACCCGGTGGACTTTCGTTCCCTGCCCACCCCCAGCTCAAAGCGCGGGCGCGGGCCCGAGCGGTCAATTTGGGGGTGAAACTCCAGCAGGCTCTCGTAAACCGAACCCAGCTCTTCGGTGTCCAGAGCCGAGTAATTGATCCTGCGGGGAGGGCTGGAGCGGTCCTCCTGATAGTAGGTAAGGTACCAGAAGGCTTCGAGCAGGTCGCGGTTGGTGATGGTGCAAGTATCCAGCGTGATGGGATCGAAAAGAGCGCCGTCAAGCGGAGCCACATCGAGCAAACGGGCGTACTTCTCATGGGCAAGCACTCGCCACAGCACCCGCAGGCTGTACCAGATGTCGTCGTATTCGTTGTAGGCGCTGCGGTTGTCTACGAGGCGTCGCAGGCGCGCCACGCCGTAGTGTTCGCGGTAGACGGGATTCGGGCTGATCAGCCCGCGATCCTCGCTCACCAGCAGGAAAAGGAAACGGTAGACCAGGCGGAGAAGCTGGGCGTAGAGCTTCTGAGCGTTGACCGCGTGCGGATCCCTCTCGGGAAGATTTAGTCGCCGGCGGAGTTCCTCATTGCCCGGATGGGCCAGGAACGCGTTTCCCAGCCGCCTGATGCACTCCTCGACGCCATCGCGCAGCCGATCGCGCACGCGCCCGCCCTGCTCGACCGAGTGCTGGTAGTATTGCTCGAGCAAGCAACGGGCGGCATCGCCGATTCCCGAGGGCAGGCGCGTGCGGTGCAGCAGGCGGTAAAGAACGAAGAAGTCCTCGAAGTGCTGCTCGTCGAAGATGGCCGCCAGATCGAACTCGACATAAGCCTGCCGGCGAACGTAAGCGCTGTCGCGCAACAGCCGCAGCGTCAGGCCATTGGTGACAAGGCCCCAGAGATGATCGGTGCGGTTCAGGTACTCCTGGACCAGCGAGTGCGGCGCCAGTCGGGGCCGTCCGCTGGGCGGCACGCGCCCCAGGTCCTGGCGGAAGCTGACGATGTGAACGGGCGGCGAGTCTTCGTGTTCCCCGGCGCGGTGGGAAATCGGGAAGGGCTCCCCGTTGACCTCGGGAGCGCGCGTGTTGTACCGCAACTCGTAACCGAGCCGGTTCAGCAGGGGGATCACCCATGCGTCGCGGGTGAGCGAGGTGCCCCAGTCGGACTCGGGCAATCGCTCGCGGCGGTTCTGGAACACGCGCCAGAGCGAGCGCACGTCGGCGAAGACCGAGGCCACCTCGTCGGTCAGGCTGCGTTTGCCGTCGCAGTGAAAATCGGCGGGACGCTGTCCGGGCAATGCGCCGGCCATGAGCTGCTCGAAAAGGTCGGGCGCGAACAAGCCGCCTTCGATTCGAACCGCAGGATAGATCCTCATGGCTCCACCACGGGTTGCAAGACCAGAACGCCCAGCAAATCGGGCGGCAGTTGGGGCCTCACAGCCAGCCCGCGCACGCGCATGTCCACGGCGCGCCGAATCCGTTTGTGAGTTTCCTCGAGCCTGGCGGCGCGCTGCAGCACGCGTTCGCGGATCCCGGCCTCGATCGCATTTGCCGGGCCTTGCGAGGGGGACGCCTCGGTCCAGGCGCCGAACGGCTCGAGCGTGGCGTTGAGCAGCTCGCGCTTCTCGGCCATGGGGATGTTGGCGTCCGGCCTGGCGCTGGCCAGCAAGCGCAAAGCCTCGTCATCCTGCAACCACTGCGGCGCACCGCCGGGACCCCATTCGTAGCCCACCACGAGCACCTCTTCGGAAAGCAACGGCGCCTTTTGCGGCTGCTCGATCAGGTAGCGCGGGCGCAGCAGGAGCAGGCTGGTCAGCCGCCTGACGGCACGCGTGCGCACCACGCCGCAACGCGATGCAATGGCTTGTCCCGGCTTGGTGAGGGCTTGCTCGAGCAGGTACCGCGCCAGCGCCGCCACGAAGGGATGGTTCCGACCGAGGTACTCGGCGCCTTCGGGCGTGGGCGAGACGAAACTTACCAGCCAGTCGGCGTTCTTCGTCTCAGGCAACGCCGCCCGGACCAGTTCAGGCAGTCGGTTGGCGGCGGAAGCAAGGCTGATGCGGAATACGTTGGGTTGACGGCTGTCCGGAGAGATGGCCAGGCCGAGGCGCTGGCCGGCCGCGAGCACGAACTCGCGCACGGCGTCGGGATCGCCCAGCACGTCGTCCGTGGCGTCCAATTCGCGGCGCACTTCTTCGGGCTTGAGGGCGCGCTGGGCGAAACGGGTGCGGCTGATCCGCTCGCGTTCGGCGTCTGCATCCCACCGCTTGTGCAGGTGGGCGACCTGCTCGATCTCGAACAGCTCGAGCTGTTGCGGCAGGGGCGCCGACTGCGCGCGCAGGAACAGCGCGTTCAACACGGCTTGCAAGACGCTGTCGGATTCCTGCGGCACCGGCACGTAGGTCCCCAGCGTGCGGTGAATCTGGCGGGCCTTGTCGAGCAGGACGCCGATCACGATGCCGTCCACCGGGTTGTCGCGCCCGTAGAAGCGGATGGCTTTCACCTCCCGCGCGGTCTGGCCGTAGCGGTCCACACGTCCCTCCCGCTGCTCGAGCCGGTTGGGGTTCCAGGGCAGATCGTAGTGCAGCACGGCGGTGAATCTGTCCTGCAAGTTGATACCCTCGCTCAAGCAGTCGGTGGCGACCAGCACGCGCGGACGGTCTGCCGCGATCTCGGCGATCTTCAGCCGCCGCTCTTCATCGCTCAGGCGCCCGGTGACGCACACGACCTGCACATTCCCGGGCAACTCCTTCCTGAAGCCCTCGGCCACGTAGTCGGCCGTGGCTACGAAGCGGCACCAGACCACGGGATGGAAGCCTTCCTTCAGCAAGCGCCGCACGACTTCGATGCAGCGGGACAACTTGGTGTCCGCCGAATCGGCTCGAAGCGCTTCGGCCAGGCGCGCCAGCTCGCGCAGCCGGCGTTTCTCGCTCTCCTCCAGCGTCAGCTCCGACGCCGCCAGCGCCGCTCCGGGCGTTTCATCATCGGCCTGTCCATCCTGCGAGTCGGCAAGAACAACCCAGGAATCGGCTGCGTCCTCGTCAGCCGGCTCGGCGCGGTCCAGGCGCTTCCCCAGAGCCGCCAGGGCCGAGGCCGGACTCGACATCACGCAGCGCAGCAGCGCCAGAGCGCCCCAGTAACGCACCCTTCGCTTGCGCTCCTCCAGTCCCTGGCCGCTGCGGACGATCTCGGAACAAAACCCGTACGTTTTGTTGAAAAGTGCGCGGTAGGCGGGCGAAAGCTCGTAGGTTTCATCCGTCGGAACGCGCTGGGGGAAGCAGGAGGCGCCTTCCCAGTCCTGCTCAATGTCCTTGCGGGTGCGCTGGACGAAGTGGCGGGCGAGTTCGATGCGCTGCGGCTCGCTCAGCTCGCCTACGTTCCATTCCCGGAACTCGGGCTTCAGCAGGCCCAGAAGGGAGCGAAAAGCCTCCTCGATGCCGCTGTGGGGCGTTGCGGTGAGCAGGATCAAATGGCGCCGCTGGTCGCGGGCGACCTCGCAGAGCAATTGATGACGCTCCTGCTGACTTTTGCGGTCGGCCGAGGCCTGGGCCGCTCCGTGCACTTCGTCCACGATGACCAGCTCGGGGCAGAACTGGAGAAACTGGTGCTTGTTGCGGTCGCTCTTGACCCAGTCAATGCTGATGACCTGCACGGGATAGTGCTCGTAGATGCTGCGTCCCGCAGGGATGCCGCGCTCCAGCCGGCCAATGGTACCCGAGCGCACAATGACCGCGTCCAGGTTGAACTTCTCGCGAATCTCCTTCTCCCACTGCTCGCAAAGATAGGGCGGGCAGAGCACACAGAAGCGGCGGATCTCGCTGCGATCGAGCAGCTCGCGGGCAATTAGGAGAGCCTCGATCGTCTTGCCCACGCCCACGTCGTCCGCAATGAACAGGCGGACGGGATCGAGCCGCAGCGCCATGAGCAGGGGCACGAACTGATAGGTGCGAGGACGGATCGAGATGCGGCCGAGCGAGCGGAAGGGCGTGGCGCCCTCGCGCAGGGTGAGCCGCGCAGCTTGCCAGAGCAGGTGGGCGCCGGTGGCGTCGGTGAGGTCCTTATCCGTGGGCAGGGGGAAGCGAGAAGGGCGGACGTGCTCTTCCGCCAGGTCGTAGCCGATCTGGATGGAAAGGTCGCGGTGCACGCCGACGACGTCGTCCATGCCGCCGGCCAGAGGCCGCAACAGGTAGACTCCGTCGTCGCTGGGCAGCAAAATCCAGTCCCGGTTGCGGCAGCGAACGATCGTGCCCGGCGTCATAACCAATTATCTTCCCGCAGCCGGCAAAGCCCTCGTGCGTGGGTCTCGACCACGCCACCTGATTTCGAGCGAATTATAACCATTTTCTTCGCCAAATGCGCGCCTGCGGCCCGAAGGCCTCGGAAAATAGCTGCCGACACAGCAGGATCGGGGTGCAGCGGCAAGAGTATAATCTTTCCGAAAAACAGGTGAGGCGCAGCGAGCCTTTTCTGGTCGAGCAGGAGGGAAGGTGGTGCAGGAGGTAGAGAATCTGACCGGTCGGTTGGAGGCCTTGGAGAACAGTGCGCGCGAGCTGGCCGCTGCGATGCGCGACGCGGCAGCCGGTCTCGAAAATGGCAGCCTCGATCTTGCACTGGGATTGCCCGAGCGGGTCCAGCAGCTCTCTCGAGACTACTGGGCACTCAGCCGCGAGATCCAGGCGTTGGCCCGGCAGCACGGGGTGCAGTTCGACCCGCCGACGGGCATGCGAGACCTGGCGGTGCTGCTTGGGAGGGTTCAGGAAAAGATCGAGAGCTCCCGGCGCGAGGCCTGGCAGCAGGCCAGGGATCGGGTACTGAGCACCCTGGAGAAAGTGGGGCGGCTGGTCCATCGCGAAGGGGTTCGCCTGGATGCTTTGGAGAAAGTGAAACAGACAGCTCGCGCCCTGGAGGCGCAGATCCGGCAATCGGAATGGCCCGCGACTCCGCCCGAACAAGCCGAGCTGGAGAGCGGGCAGCATCCGCTGGTCGCGTTGCTGCGGCTCGTCGAGGAGGGCGATGCCCTCCCCGATCAGGAATGGGAACGGTTGCACGATGTCGTCCGTGGCGCTTATCCGAGCGAACTCGTGACTCCGGTGGTGCGTGGAAAACTCACGCTCGCGGAGGTTGCCCCGCCTGCTCCAACGCCGGAGGAGCCAGGCGTTGAGGCGGCTGAAGGGGAGCAAGCCGAGGAAGGGGAGATCCGAGAGGGGCAGGCTCCTCCGCCGGAGGCCCCGCCGGTCGAAGAAGCCGAGGCCGAGTCCGTTTCCGGCGCGGAGGTGACCGGAACGGTTACCGAGGTTGCTCCTTCTCCCGAGACCCGCCCAGAGACGGAGGTCGCGCCGCCGAGACAGGTGGATCCCATCCTGTGGGGCCTTATCCGACACGGTCACCTGGGCCTCGCCTACCATCTGGCCAGGCACGCCGAGCAGCGCACAGATATGGCCGGCCCGGCGGCGCCCGCATGGTTGCTGAGGGCCGCGGCGCTGGGACCGGCTTTGTGCGCCCCGGATGGGCAAATCGCCTCCCTGTTGCAGCAGGATCTCGATCGCTTCAGCGATGAGTGTTTCCAGTCGAAGTCTTCCGAGGTGAACTGGGCTCTGCGGTTCCTGCTGATCGCTGCGGGCTTGCGGCCGGCGATTCTGGCCCCGCAGACGGGCGCCGCCGCGGTGCTCCGGCAATTGCACCTCGGGGAACTGCCGAACCTCTATCAGTACTGCCAGCAGGTCGCCGCGTTCGGGGAGAGAAACTACCGGGTGACGCCCGCCGTCTTGCGTGGCGTGCGCGATCGCGCCGCATGGCAGCAGGAACTGGACCGGCTGCTTGCGGAAGCCTCTGAGTGGTGGGCGCAAGCTCCGACCTTCACCACCAAATACGCCCCGGCAACCAAGGTGTGGCTCGCATGGCTCAAGAAAGGGCAATGGATCGAGGAGCTGATGCGCCCCGTTTTGGAAAACGATGAGAAAGCCGCGTCCACAGTCGAGGGGTGGCTTGACAGAATGCAGACCGACAGGAGCATTGACAAGGCCATCCAACAAACGGATCGCAACTTTCTCGGCAGACTTGCCGGACGGGAAATTACCGCCGACGCCCGCGACCAATTGCGCTGCCGAGCCCGAGAAGCGCTCCAGTTCGCCCGACGCTGGCTGGAGCTGATCGAGGAGAAGCAGCAGTCCGGTCAGCGCGATTACATCACGAGCGCAGTTCAGGATCTGCGGACCAGGGTCATGGACCTGACGGACGCGGCTCTGGCTGAGATCCGCCAACTGGTGGAAAACAACCCCGGCCAGTTGCCCATGGAGGCCTGCGCGCCGATCTGCGTCAGTGCACTGGAAAACGTCCGGCAAATGTTCGACCCGCGCGGCGCTGTGACCGACTCCGAGCCGCCCATCGAAGATTTGCTCCACATGGAGCTGTTTCACGTGCCGGGCGTGCAAGTGCGAGCGGACTGGGAGGCGCGCTGGGTCCGAGAGGACGACGCACTGGACTTCGTGGGCAAACTGGCGGAGGGCTACCAGCCGCAATGGCAAGACACTTTCGACCGTTTCTGCGGCGAGGGCGACCATCGGAGTACGGCGAGAATCCTCGCGTATTTGGAGCGCGTTGGTCAGCTCGGAGTAGTCGAAAAGTTGGAAAGGATTCGTGCGGAATCCCTCAAGGACTGGCAAAAACGGCTCGACAGCGAAATTCGCCAGACTCAGCTCGAGCTGGAGAACGCGGTCGCTCAAGGGCTGCTCACCGAACAAGTACGGACCAGGCATGCGGGAGTCATCGAGACGCTCACGGCGATGGCCCCTGAGATGACGGAGTTCGGTGAAGCGTGTAAAGATCTCGCCGAAGTGCGCCAGAGCATCGCGTGCGAGCGTCAGCGCCGTGTGGACGAGTGCCGCGAGCGAATGCGGAGGGAGGTCCAGGAATCCCACCCGTTCCGCACGCGAATCGAAGAGCTGCTCGAGCAGGGCGATGTATTCACCGCGCAAGATTACATTGACCGAATTGGCCGCGGGGAAGAGGTCGTTGCGGCCGAGTCCCGGCGTGACGTGTTCAGCGAGTTCTTCCCCGAGGCGGTGAACCGACTCGAAAGGGAACTGGAGCGGCTCCCCGTTCCGCAATTGATCAGTCGGGTCCGGAACCGCGACAGGATCGCGGGCCTGGACCTGGGAGTTTTGACTGGCAAGGACGCCGAGCGCGCCGCGGATACACTGACGAAATGGTTTGCCGCCAAGCGGGATGAGCGGTGCACGGAGACGCAGGCGCGGGACATTCTGGCCTTCTTGGGCTTCCAGGTTTCCGAGGTGTTGCCCGTCCTCGGCGAACGTGGTCGGTGGATGAGAGCGCGGGCGAAGCCGCTGAGCAGCCGTGAGCACTGCCCCATCCCCTTCTACGGATCCGGCGCCAAAGGGGAGTACCGCTTGCTGTGCGTTTGGGAGAGACCGAACGAGGAGGCCCTGTTGCAGGACGTAGGCGACACCGCGCGCGTACCGGTGATCGTTTTTCACTTCGGTCGGCTCACGGAACATCGGCGGCGGCATCTGGCGCGAGTGTGCCGGGAGCAGCGCAAAACGGTCCTCGTGCTGGATGACATTTTGCTGGTCTACCTTTGCAGTGTGCCGGGCGTGCGCCTCGGCGCATTATTCCGCTGCGCTTTGCCCTTCACGTATGCGGAAGCCTACGTGACCAGCGCGGGGCCAGTGCCTCCGGAGATGTTCTATGGGCGTGGTGCGGCTCTGAACTCCATTCTCGACCCGTACGGCTCCTGCTTCATCTACGGGGGCCGGCAGCTCGGCAAGACTGCCTTGTTGTGCGAGGCCCAGCGCAGATTCCAGAACCCCCATCTGGGGCACGTCGCGTTATGGATCGATCTGAAGGTGAGGGGAGTCGGCTACAGTGTTCCGCTGGACGAGCTGTGGAATATTCTCGCCATCGAACTCGACAAGATGGGGGTGCCGGTCGAGCGGTTCCCGCGCACCGTGGCAGACGCAGTATTGTCAGGGATCGAAAAGTGGCTCGCGGGTGGAACGGAACGCCGCCTGCTCCTGTTGCTGGACGAGGCCGATCGTTTCCTGGCGAAAGATGCCGAGGACCACTTCCCTCGCGCCAGTCTGTTGAAAGGCCTGATGGATCGCACCCAGAGGCGTTTCAAGGTGGTTTTCGCCGGCCTCCACGACGTCCAGCGCACCACCACCTTGTCGAACCACCCGCTGGCGCATTATGGAATCCCCATCTGCGTAGGCCCGTTGCTCGAGGGTGCGGAATGGCGGGACGCGCGAGCACTTGTTGAGCAACCCTTCGAGGCCCTGGGTTACCGTTTCGCTCATCCCGATCTGGTCACGAGAATTCTGTCTCAGACGAACTATTATCCGAGTCTCATCCAGCTTTACTGTCGCGAGTTGTTGTCCCATCTGACATCCGATCCGAGGAAGTATCACGACTGGCGTCAGGGGCCACCCTTCACGATTACCGAGCAGCAAGTGGAAGAGGCCTACCGCAGTCAGGGTTTGCGCCGGGCGATTCGTGACCGCTTTCTCTGGACGCTCCAACTCGACAAGCGTTACGAGGTCATCGCTTACGCCATGGCCTTCGAGATCAGCACGGCCCCCTCCGACGCACGCATCCGGCTTCAGGTGGATGGCTTCGATACCGCCAGCTTGCAGCGGCTGGCAAGTTCGTACTGGCCAGAAGGGTTTGAAGACGCCAGGTCGTTCGACGCCTTCAAAGGGTTACTCGATGAGATGGTCGGATTGGGTGTGCTACGGCATGCGCCAGCCGGTCGCTACGCCTTCCGCAGCCCCAACGTGATTGCATTGCTCGGCACCGAGGATGAGATCTTCGCCAGGCTTGAGGAGCCGCGCCAGCCCGAGTCCCGATTTTCGCCGGAAGTCATGCGGTCTCCTTTGAGCGCTTCTGCCCCTGAGCGCCGTAGCCCGCTGACCTGGCAGCAGGAATCGGCACTGTGCAACCAAGGCGGTGTCTTCGTGATTGTGGGTTGCCAGGCCGCCGGCCTGGACGACTGCGCCACCAGGATCGCGGAGTTGCCGTTCCGCGACTCGATGCGCGCTCTGAAGCCGCATGAAACCTGGAGTCACCTGGAGACGATCCTGCAGTCCAGGCAGAAGCAGGGATCTCAAGCTGTGCTGGTCCCTCCGGATCTCGCTTGGGACCTTGACTGGGTTCGGAAGGCAGCAGACATCCTCGAGCGGCGCGCCAGGCCTTGCGAGCTGAGGGTCGTCTTCCTGTGCAATGCTCCGAGACTCTGGCAACTTCTTTCGAAGGGCCCCGGTCGCAGCGACCTTGCTCAACCGAAGGGATTCCATCTGCTCACACTCGGCCCCTGGGGCGACGACGCCGTGCGAGTTTGGCTGGACGAAGTCGGAATCGAGGCCGGGGAGAAACAACGACAGAACATTCGGAAGGTCACCGGCTACTGGCCTGTCTTGCTGTATGACTTCCTCGGGCGTCCGCAGAGCAAAACCCTGCCGGAACGCGCGCTGGAAGAGCTGGACCAAAAACTCGAGGGCGATCGTGACTATCGGAGCAAAATTCTCCAGGAGTTCGGCATCGTCAGAAACGGCCCCGGCGCGATCTTACACTGGCTGTCCTTGCAAGAGGAGTGCGCGGAAGAGGACTTCATCGAACTGCTGAAAGACAGCCATCCACCAGAGCAAGTGCAACTGGCTCTGGAATGGGGCAGGAAGCTCAACCTCCTCACGTACGGCACGGGCGGGCGATTGCGCGTGGATCCTGTGGTTCGCCGTCTGGCCAACGAGCTCATGTGACGTTTGGGGGCAAAGCAGCGTGATTGGGTGGTGGGAACTGCCCGGCCCCTCACAGTTTGCGGCAGGCGTCGCCGAAGATTTGCGGCGCGGGAGAAACGTTGTCCTATGCCTTCCTGAGTGGTTCCCGCAGGGCCTGCAAGAAGCGGTTCGAGCACACCTGCCGCCTTCGGCCGGATGGGTCTGGGACACGCTCGAGCCTGCTCACGCCTCTTCGACGCAACCTGCTGATTGGATCGCACAGCGCTATCTCGACGACCGGCGACGCGCACGCGTCCGTTCGCCACGCGAACTGGCCGTAGCGGATGGCTTCGAATCCTGGCTGATCTGGGTGGACGGCGTGGATTCCAGCCAATGGCCGCCGTGGCGCAGCTTCCTGGAAGAGTACGAGGCCGCCTGCCGGCAGAGACCTGTTCACGAGCGGGCGCTGTTCTGCGTTGTGGCAAGGGGCCTCGTGGCGCTGACCCCTCCCAAAGAGGAGGTCGCCCTGTCCGTTCGCCTCTGGCAAGCACAGGTCGAGCCGCTGGACATGTTCTTCTACTGTTGGACGCTGGTGCGGGAGCGGTCCTGGCCCGACCTCCAGCGGCGGCTCGCTGCCGGCTTGCTCAGCGCGGTTTCCGCGTGGGACCCGCTCGTGGCCGACCGCCTGGCCCAGGAGCCGCTGGAGAACTTGTTGAAGCCGCATGCAGTGCTCGCCGAAATCGCTCGCGAGCGCGAATGGGAGCGCGTGGAATCGGACGACTGCGCCCTTTTATGGGCGCGAGGGATGGCGGATTGTCAGGGCGGGCGCTGGCGGCTGCACTCCGCCTTGCTGGCGTTGAACGACCCCGAGGACGAGCTGCGTTCGCGACTCTGGGGTGCTGAGGTCTCGGTGGTGCTGCCGTTTCTGGAGGAGTTCCGCCGCAGCCTGCTGGACCGATACCGCGCCGCGATCCGGCTGCCCCATCCTACCCCTGACGGGCGACTGATCACCGAGCACCACGATCTCGAGTTGCAGCATCTGGCCTGGCAGCTTGCCCGAAACCCCGCGGTGCCCGTACCCACGCGAACCCGGTTGCGGCGACTCGCGAACATTCGCAACCGGCTGGCCCATCTTGCCATTTTGGAGCCGTGGGAGCTGACGGAGCTGGTCAGCGTGTGAGCACGGCGGCTTTGGCAGGCCGAGGTCGTGACGGTACCGATGAATCACCCCGGCAGGTAGAACCTGCCGCTGGGATCGTTGTTTGACGACGGGCCTGTTGCGAGCGGGCTGTGGCCTTCCGTTGTGCGTGCGGCGGCGGTTCCAAGCGCCGCCGAACTCGCTGCCGTTGTCGGTCTGCACGGTAAGCTCCTCGAGTTGGACCCCGCAGGCGGCCAGGTGGGCCAGCAAGCGATCGCCGAACAGCAAGGCGT
>JAPWUP010000015.1 GCA_028275505.1 Bryobacteraceae bacterium | reverse complement strand
ATCACGAGTTAGAAGGCGGGCCCGCGGCCTGGCTTCAGGGCGCGGGCCTTTTTCTTTTTGGAGGCGCGCGCCGGCGTTGACAGGAGTGCGGAGTTATTAATTTCTGACTTTTCAATCGCCTACGGCGTGCTCCCCACCCCATCCTGCCCACCCTGCCACTAAGCTCAGGCCGGAATGCCACGGGCTGCGAGCGAACGAGCGGGCTTCGGATTCCAGCGCAAATGCCAGTCCGCTGGCCTCTCGGGCGGACCGCGGCACTGTGGCGCCGAGGTGCAGGATGGATCCCGAGCCCATCATCATCATCATCCCGCCTCCGCCCGAATATTAAACCCTTTCCATGAGAAAGGTTCGTGCGTAACGGGCCGCACGTCTGAAGCTAATTTAACCTCGCTGCGAGGTTGCCAGCGACACGGCTGATTCTGGTATGATTCCTTGGGAGTACAGGGAGTAGGACCGCCAGGTGTACTCCCAAGGAACGCCCGCCTGCGCGTTCAAAGTCTCCCCCGAGGGCCATGCGATCAACCGCTGCGGCGGTGTTAGTTTCCTCCCTGTGCGGCCTGCTGGCAGGCGCGGGCCACTCTGCGCGCCGCGCTTCGGATGCCAAAATCGAGGTACCGCGTGATCTGCGGCGGTTGTGGGATCGAGGCACGCGTCTGTTCGCGAGCGGTCGTTATCACGAGGCCGCCACGGTTTTCGAGCAGGGCCTCCGGGAGCTTCCCGCTCGGCGCCATCCGCACATCCGGGCTCAGTTCCTCAACAATCTGGCCAGTGCCCGCATGGCTGGTTTTCAGTACCGTGACGCCGTCCGGGCCCTGCTGGAAGCACGCGACCTGGCTACCCGCGAGCGCGAGTGGGCAACAGTCGCCACGATTTCGTCCAACCTTGCCACCGCCTATAGCCTCATGGGTGAGCTGGCCACCGCCCGGGCTACGGCGGAAGAGGCACTCGCGCTGGCGCGACAGAGATCCGCGCTCCAGTCCCGGTTGTTGCTGCGTGTCGCCACCTTGCGGGCGCGCCAGGGCGAATTCGAAGCTGCCGTGCCTATGTTCCTGGAGGCGGCTCGCATGGCGGACCTCGAAGGCGATACGCGCACGCTGGCTCAGGCTTGGCGGACCCTCGGCTACGAATACCTGCGCCTGGGGGAGCTGCATGCTGCCGAGGCCTTCTTGCTCGAGGCCTTTCGTCTCGACCGTCTTTTCGGCTGGCCGGAGCTGTTCTTCAGCTACCGTAATCTCGCTTTGCTGCGGGCGGCCCAGGGTGATTTGGTCACTGCCGAACGGCTGCTGGGCAGCGCGCTGGAACTGGCGCGCGTCAGCGCCGTGGGACTTCCGCTGTGGTCTTTGTACTATGATCGCGGCTGCTTGCGCCGTCAACGTGGCCGGCTCGCCGAGGCCCTGGCCGACTTCCGCAGCGCGGTGGATTCCGCGCGTGCCTGGCGCGTTGAAGTGGTGCCCGCTGAGGCTTTCGGGATCAGCGTGGATGCGGGACTGCAGCAGCTTTACGGGGCACTGGCGGAGACGGCCGCGGAACTGGCCCGTTCGAAACGCAGCGACGCGCTCGCCCGGGAAGCTTTCGAGGCGGCCGAGGAAAACCGTGCCGCCAGTCTCCAGACGCAACTCGAACGGGGCGTGACCCGGGCGCCCTCGCTTCCGCCCGAGTACGGCGACCTCCTTCGGGAGCTGCACGCCTTGCAACTCGCCCACCAGCGGAATCCGGGACCTGCTGTAAGCGCTCGCCTGGAAACGGTTCGCAGGCAGATTCTGGATTGGGAGATCAAGGCCGGCTTGCAACAAACGATTGCTGGCAGTTTCCGCTGGGAGCCTGCAAGCGGGCTGCTCAGACGTCTCCAGCAGGCCCTTGCGCCCGATGAGGTTTACCTGGCCTTTTATCTGGGGGATGCCGCCAGTTACCGCTGGCTCGTCACGCGGGACCGCTTCCGGATGGACCGGCTGCCGCCGCGATCCCGCATCGCGCGCGAGCTGGATTCATTTCTGGCGGCGGCCCGCAACGGGTCGTCAGGCATGTTGGCCGCCGGCCTGCGCGTCTCTGGCCTCCTGTTCGGCGGACTGGAGGCCGCGGCCGGCAAACGGAAATGGTTTCTGGCTCTCGACACTCAACTGTTCACGCTGCCTCTGGCGGCCCTGCCGCTGGCTTCGGATGGGGCGCGACCCGTTTATCTCATCGAGCGCCACGCCATTCAAGTCGTTCCGGGCGCGAGAGTGCTCACCCGGCCGGAGACCCTGAACTGGCGCGGCGGATTCCTGGGCGTCGCGGATCCTGTCTACAACCAGGCTGACCCGCGCTGGGTCGCTCGCTTCCAGGGCAGGGAGGGGGGAACGGGCTGGCCGTGGCTACCGCGCCTCCGGGCTGCTCCCGTACGGTTCGAGCTTCCCCGCCTGCCCGGCAGCAGCAAGGAGGTGCGTTCGTGCGCCGCTATCTGGGAGGGGAGTTCGGCGCGCGTGCTCGAGGGTCTGGAAGCGACGCCCGCCAATCTGTCGACCGCTATGCGCGAAAAGCCCGACGTGCTCCACCTGGCCACGCACGTCCTCGCGCCGGATGGCGAGCCGGCGCAGGCATCCATCATGCTGAGCCTGGGTCCGGATGGTCGTTCTGAGGGCCTGCTTCCGGCTGCGATCCGAGGATTGGGTCCCGCACCGGCGCTCGTGGTGCTAAGCGGATGCCAGTCCGGGCGAGGCCCCGCCTTGCCCGGCGCTGGTTTGCTGGGCCTGAGCCGGGCGTGGCTGGCGGCGGGCGCCCGCGCCGTGGTAGCGAGCCTTTGGGCGACCCCGGACGACAGTGGTCAGCTCTTCGTGCGATTCTATAGTCACTTGCAGCGCATGCGGCACGAGGGCGCCAGGGCGCCAGCTCTTGCTTTGCGGCAAGCCCAGCTCGACATGCTGGCGTGCGGCGACTGGAGGGCGCGGCCTGAATACTGGGCCGCGTACGTGGTGATCGGCGTTTTGTAGGATTTCTTAAGCGCGGCCCATGAGCGGCACGCTGGATCACGACGACAAAGGGCAGCCGACGGGATCGCCGGACGCCCAGCTAACGCCCGCGGGCGGCGAGACGAGTGTCCCCGCTCAGCCGAAATGGACGGAGCTCGTGGAGAAGATCCGCTGCGGCGATCCGGCAGGCATGGAGCAGCTCTACGGGATCTTTTCGCGAGGGATTCGTTTTTACTTGTGCCGCCAGGTGGGTCCGGATGAGCTCGACGACCGCGTTCATGACACCTTCCTCATCGTGGTCCAGGCCATTCAGCGCGGCGAATTGCGCGATCCGGAACGTCTGATGGGGTTCGTGCGCACGGTGGTCCGGCGCCAGGTCGCCGCCTACATCGAACGGGCCGTGCAAGTCCGCAGGGGCCAGACCGAATTGCATCCTAGTCTGCCCATCTCGGATACGCGAGCCAATCCCGAGCAGCAGGTTTTTGCCCGTCAGAAGGTCGAGATCATGCAAAAGGTCTTGGAGAGCGTCTCGCGGCGCGACCGCGAAATCCTGACCCGCTTTTACCTGCTCGGCCAGACGCAGCAACAAATTTGCCGCGAAATGAAGCTCACCGAGACCCAGTTCCGCCTGCTGAAGTCCCGGGCCAAGGCTCGGTTCGGGGAATTGGGCAAGCGCAAGTTACAGCGAAAATTGCGCCTTCCCGGACTGAGAAATTCCTCCGGTTCCGCCCACTAGAGTTTGACAGGAGGCATCGTCCGGCCAGTTGCCCGTTGTGGAACGCCGGGATGGAAAGACATGGCCTGCCATTTCGACAAGCACCCTACCGAGGAACAGTGGGAAGAATACGCCTTGGGATTGCTCTCCGAGGAGCAGATCGCGGGGATGGAGGAGCACCTGCTAGTTTGTCCTGAGTGTCAGGACCGGCTGAGCCAGGTGGATGAGTACATTCACGTCATGAGGGAGGCTGCCCGGAAGCTGAGTGAGGCACCTCCCCCGTGGTGGCGTCTGGCCTGGGCGCGGCTGGAGGCCTGGCGGCCAATGCCGGCCGTATCCTGGGGCCTCGCCGCAGCCGCTGTCGTCGTCCTCTTCTTGCTGGTCCCACGGATCGTAATGGCGCCCCGCAGCGCCGGCGCACTACCCGTGACAGTGATGCTCCAGGCTACCCGTAGCGCGGGTGGCGAGTTGTTCGCCCAAGCCCCGACCGGGCGCGACTTGCGATTGACTTGGGATCCGACCGGGCTGCCCTCGGAATCCTGCTGTCAGGTGGAGGTCGTGGACGCTGGTGGGCGCGTGATCGCCCAAGCCCGGGTAGAACACCCCCGCGAGGCCGAGTTGCGACTGCGTTCGCTGCGCCGCGGCACTTATTGGGTTCGGCTTTACTCCCTGGGACCGGGGAGAGATCTCATCCGCGAGTTTGGTCTGGAAGTACGCTGAACCCGCTCAGCCTCGGGCCAGTTTCAGCATTTGCTCGGCGTGACGCAGGGCCTCGGGCGTCACTTTCTCGCCGCTGAGCATCCGACCGATTTCGCGGGTTCGTTCGCTCGGGTCGAGTTCCCGCACGGAGGCAGTCACGCGTCCGCCCGACTCCTTCTTCTCGACGAAGAAGTGATGGTCGGCAAAGCTCGCGATTTGCGGCAAGTGCGTCACGCAAAGCACCTGGTACTGGGTGGCGATCTGTTTCAGGCGCCTGCCCACGGTTTCGGCGACCCGTCCGCCAATCCCCGCATCCACTTCATCGAAGACCAGAGTCCGCGCAGGTCCGGCGCTACCCGCGCTTGCAGGCTTGCCCATCGCGGTGCGCAAGGCGAGTGCAATGCGGGAGAGCTCGCCGCCGGAGGCCACTTTGTCCAGCGGGCGCGGTTCTTCGCCGGGATTGGCCGAGACCAGGAACTCCACGATGTCCTTGCCCCGCTCTGTCCAGCCTCCGGTGCGGATCTGAATCCGGAAAATTGCGCCGGGCATGGCCAGCGAAGAGAGTTCGCTTTCCACGCGGCGGGCCAGCTTGCGTGCCGCGACCTGGCGCTGCGCGCTGATCTCGCCCGCCAGGGACTCGCATGCTGCGCCGAGCTGATCGCGTTCGCGCAACAGGGCGGCCTTGCGCTCGCCGGCGTTTTCCAGCGTCTCCAGTTGCCGCCGGAGCTGATCGCGGTAGGTCAGCACCTCTTCGATCGTGCTGCCGTACTTTCGCTTGAGCCGGTCGAGCACTGCCAGCCGGGCTTCGACTTCTTCCAGTCGTGCGGGATTGGCCTCCAGGCGGGACAGATAATCACGCAGCGCGTAAGCCGCTTCTTCGATGGCGATTTCGGCCTGGCGTAGCTCGTCCCGCGCCGCCTCCAGCGAGCGATCAATGCGCGCGAGTTCTTCCAGCCTTCGCAGCGCCTGACGGGTGCGCGCCAGCGCCGACTCCGGGGCTTCGTACAAAGCTTCGAACGCAGCGCCCGCGTTCTCCTGAAGCCGGGCCACGTTCTGCAACACGCGTCGCTCCTGTTCGAGCGTTTCGTCCTCGCCGGGTTTGGGCGCCGCTGCCTCGATTTCGCGCAATTGGAAGGACCACAGGTCCGCCATCCGGAGTCGTTCCTGCTCCGATTTCTCCCACTGCTCGAGTTCGGCGACGGCGCTGCGCCAGCGCCGGTAAAGTTCGCCCAGACGCTTGACGGCGTCACCCAAGCCGGCGAAGGCGTCGAGCAGCTCGAGCTGCGCTTCGGGTTGGAAAAGACGCTGCTGCTCGTGCTGGCCGTGAATGTCGGCGAGGAAGGGGGCCAGTTGACGGAGCAAAGCGGCCGTCACCGGGCGGCTGGCCGCGAAGGCGCGGGATTTGCCTTCGGGCAGAATCTCGCGCTCGAGCAACAACTCGCCGTCTTCGGCTTCGATGCCGGCCTCGCGGAGGATCCTCTCCAGCTCAGGATCGGCGGGCAATTCGAAGATCCCGGCGACCCGCGCCCGCGGAGCGCCCGTGCGGATCATGTCCGGTGAAGCGCGAGCACCGAGCAGCAGGGCAAGAGCATCCACCACCAGCGACTTGCCGCTGCCGGTTTCGCCGGTGAGCAGGTTCAGGCCCGGGTGAAAGCGAACGCGTGCCCGCTCGATGACGGCGTAATTCTCCACCACGAGCTCGACCAGCATCCGAAGGGAGATTATACGAGAGCGCAGGCGCCCGGTTGCGGTCGGGATCATTCGCTCCGTTCTATCCTGCGCCGCTCAGCTATCATACAAGTTGGAAAGAAAGGAGATGAGTTGAATCCGCCGGCCGCACTCGCTTTCTGGCTCCAGGTGAATATCTGGACGTTGATCCGTCGCGCGCAGCCGCTACCGCTGGCGGTTCTCGTCATTCTGCTGCTGTTTTCGGTTTTCAGTTGGGCCATCATCTTTCAGAAGTGGTCCCAATTCCGTCGCGTGCGCCTGTCCAACCAGCGGTTCCTGCGCGCTTTTCGCAAGGCCAACGGCCTCGAACAGGTAGCGCTGGCCACGGAACAGTTCCGGCCCTGCCCGCTGGCCGCGGTCTTCGAGTTCGGCTACGAAGAGCTTGCGCGCCAGGTGAAGGCACGAGGCGCCCTCATCAACAAAGAGGCGCTGGAGCGCGCCTTGCAGTTGGGCATTTCCGAAGAACTGACGCGGCTGGAACGCAGCATGAACTGGCTGGCGACCACCGCTTCGGTGACTCCCTTCATCGGCTTGTTCGGCACGGTGTGGGGTATCATTGACGCCTTTCAGGGTCTGGCCATGGCGGGCAGCGCCAGTCTGCGCGCGGTTGCGCCGGGTATTGCCGAAGCGCTCGTCACCACCGCCATGGGGCTCGCCGCCGCCATTCCTGCCGCCATTTTTTACAACTACTTCGGCCACGTCATTCGCGAGCTGGGCGCCCGCATGGAAGACTTTGCGCTCGAGTTCATGAACGTAGCCGATCGCACTTTCGAGGGCTGAGCCATGGCCTTCTCGACCAACGGCGGCTCGTGGGGTTCGCGCTCGCGCGTGCGCCGGCTTTCTAGCATGTCCGACATCAACGTGGTCCCGCTGGTGGACATCATGCTGGTGCTGCTGGTCATCTTCATGATCACCGCCCATGTGATGGAATTCGGGCTGGAAGTGGATGTGCCCCGCGTGCGCCAAACCAAGGACAGCGCCAAGGAACTTCCGGTGGTCACCATCACCAAAAACGGCGAGCTATACCTGAACGAGCAACCCATCAACATCAACCTGCTGCCTCAGGAAATCCGCAAGCGCTTTCCGGGCGCGCAGGAGGTTTACGTGCGCGCCGACAAAGACACGATCTGGGACGTGATCGCCCAGGTAGTAAGTGAACTGGGCGAGGCCAAACTGGCCGTGAACATGGTCACGCAACCGGTGGACGAAGCGGAGCGTCCAAGATCACGGTGAGATCCGCGGGGGTAGTAACGTCGTCCCGATGAGCCCACGCACAGACTGGTTCGAACAGCGCGAGCCGCTGCGTGGATGGCTGATGGTGTCACTGGCTGCGCATGCGGCCGTGTTCGCCACCTTGTTCGTCTCCCAGACGCTGGGCGAGCGTGGACGCGTATTATGGGGTACGCCGCACGCGCTGGGGGGCGGATCCGTGGCGGTGACACCGGTCCGCCAGATCCCGTTGCCCGCGCGCTCCGGACGCGTGAATCCTGTCGCGGAGGATACCCAGTCGCGCGTGCCGGCCCCGCCCAAGCCTCTGCCGCAGAAAGCGAAGGCGCCTCCCAAGGACGCGATTGAAATCCCCGCTCGCAAGACCGAGAAGTCCCGGCCAGAGGTAGCCCGGCGGCGGCCTATCGAGCGTCCCTGGGTCGAGGATCGGCCGCACCAACTTTACAGCCAGTCCGGCCAGGCCCTGAGTTCTCCCTTGTTCGGGGCCCAGAGCGGGGCCGGGGGCGTGGGGATGGGACCCGGCAGCGCATTCGGGCAGCGCTACGGCTGGTATCGAGATTTGATCGAGACCCGCGTGGCGCAGAAGTGGGATACTTCCGAGGTGGATCCGCGGATCACAACCGCTCCCCCCGTCATCATCACTTTTGATATTCTGCGTAACGGGCAGGTGCGCAACGTTACGATCGTGCAAAGCAGCGGCATCCGCGCGCTGGATTATTCGGCGCAGCGCGCCATTTATCTGGCCAGTCCCTTCCCCCCGCTGCCTGCGGGTTATGAGCGAGACGAGGCCCGCGTCGAAATTTGGTTCCAGCTCAAGCGATGATTAGCATTCGGCGATGAAGAAAACGCTGCTGGTTTTGTCCGCATGCCTGGCCGTCTGGTGGCTGGCCAGCGCTCAGGATGTGATCATCAAGATCACCAAAGGGGACCGTACGCGGATCGCTGTGCCCGAACTGCGCGGCTCAGGCGAGGCGCAAGGCCTGATGGACGTGTTCAACCGCACCCTGTGGGCGGATCTGGAGAGCTCGGGCCTGTTCGACATGGCGCCCAAGAGTCTCTATCCGCTCCTGTTCCCGCAAAGGCCCGAAGACTTGCGCCGACCCGTTCCTGGCAAGCCGGATCCGGCTTCGCGCGGCCTTTGGCTGCGCGACTGGGCCGATCCCCCTGTCAACGCGAACTACCTGGCGTTCGGCTACGCCGGCGTCCAGGCGGACCGCTTTGTATTTTTCGGCTGGCTCTACAATACCTCCCAGCCCGAGCCGGCGTCTGCCCAGGTGTTCGGCAAGACCTACCTGGGTTCCCTGGACGAACAGGGAGCCCGCCAGGTCGCCCATGAATTCGCAGCCGACATACTCCGGCAGTTCGGCGGCGTGAGTCTGGCGGGAACCAAGATCTACTTCGTTTCCGAGCGCAAACCGGGCGTGAAGGAAATCTGGGTGATGGACCCGGACGGTTCCAACCAGAAGCAGATTACCCACTACAATTCCGTTTCCACCATGCCTGCGGTTTCCCCCGATGGCAGAATCCTGGCTTTCACCACTTACGCCAAAGGCAATCCGCGCATCCTTCTGCACTCGCTGGAAACCGGGCGGCAGTTACCCTTTTACAACCCGGTCTCGTCCATGGTGGGTACGCCTTCGTTCACGCCGGACGGCCAGCGCATTGTGTTTTCCGCCTCGGTGGATGGCTGGCCGCAAATCCACATCGCGAATCTGGATGGCAGCGGACTGCGGCGCCTCTCCTATGTGCGCGCCATCGAGGTGGAACCGAAAGTCAATCCTAAAACCGGGGCGGAGATCGTTTTCGTTTCCGGGCGTGGCGGTCCTCAGCAGATCTACCGCATGAATCTAGAGGGAGGCGACGTGCGCCGGTTGACCGATGGCGAAGGTTACGCGTCGAACCCGAGCTGGCACCCCGACGGCCAGCACATCGCCTTCGCCTGGACACGTGGCTATGCGCCCGGCAATTTCAACATCTTCATCATGGATGTGGCCACAGGCCGCTTCGATCAGTTGACCCACGGCGCCGGACGGAACGAGAATCCTAGTTGGGCCCCCGACGGCCGGCATATCGCGTTCGCTTCGACGCGCAGCGGCTCGCCGCAAATTTACACCATGCTGGCCGACGGGACCCAGGTTCGTCAACTCACAACCCAAGGCCGCAATACCATGCCGGTGTGGGCCAAGGGAGTAAACTGATTAGGGAAGTGCCAACTCTTGCGCAAGGGAGGCGAAGTTCAGGATGAATACCCGAAGTATTACCACCGCTTTGCTGAGTCTGTCGTTGGTGTTGTTCGTGGCCGGCTGCAAGAAGAAGGCGCCGCCACCACCACCTCCTCCGCCACCGCCGCCTGAGCAGCCGGCGCCGCCGCCGCCGAAGGCGCCGACGATCCAGCAGTTCGTGGCTGAACCCAGCACGATCCAGCGTGGCCAGTCTTCCACGCTGCGGTGGATGGTCAGCGACGCCACCGATGTCTCCATCGAGCCGGGAATCGGCCCCGTGGGCACGTCCGGCACGCGCCAGGTGTTCCCCAGCAACACCACCACTTATACGCTGACCGCGAAGGGGCCGGGCGGCACAGCGACCTCGAGCGCTACGGTTACGGTGACCGTGCCGCCGCCACCGCCGCCGCCACCGCCGCCTCCCAAGAAGTCGCTCGGGGAGGTGCTGGCCAGCGAAGTGCAGGATGCCTACTTTGACTTCGACAAGAGCGACATTCGCGAGGACGCGCGCGCAACGCTCACGAGGAATGCCGACGCGTTGAAGCGGATCTTCCAGGAGTTCCCCGACGCCACCGTGGTCATCGAAGGCCATTGCGATGAGCGCGGGTCGGCGGAGTACAACATGGGCCTGGGCGATCGTCGCGCCACCGCGGCCAAGGAGTTCCTCGTGCAGTTGGGCGTGCCTGCGGACAAGCTCAAGACGATCAGCTACGGCAAAGAGCGCCCGCAGTGCACCGAATCCAACGAGGAGTGCTGGCAGAAGAATCGGCGCGTGCACTTCGTACCGGGTAGCTGACCAATTGACGGCGGGGGCCGCAGCCGCAATGCGGCTCCCGCCCCGAGCTTTGTACAGGCAGTGCAGCGGGCTCATCGCCCGCGGCCGCAAGGGAGCGTGAACGACGATGAACGGCAGGTGGGTGTTGTCTGGCCTGATCCTGCTGACGCCGGCCCTTGGCTGGTGTCAGAGCCGTGAGATCCGTGAGCTGCAACGCGACGTGGCGCTGCTCGGCGATCAGGTCCGCCAGATGCAGCGCTCGCTGGACGAGAATCTGGCCGCGCTTCGCGTCCTGGTCCAGCAGGCTCTGGACAGCGTCAACAAAATGAACACCACGGTCGCCGTGCTCGACAACAATGTGCGCGAGCGCATGCGCGAGCAGGAAAAGAGCCTCGTCCAGCCCATTGCCACCGCTTCCAGCAAGGTGGATCAGATGGCCACCGAGTTCCAGGCGCTGCGTGAAACGATGGCGGAACTCAGCGCCCGCATGGGCAAGCTCGAGCAACGCATCGTGGATCTCGGCAATACGATCAAAGTGTTGCAGGCGCCGCCCGCTCCTCCATCGCTGGGGGCAACCGCGGGGCCGCCTCCGGGCGTCAGCGCCGAATCGCTTTACGCCAGCGCCCTGCGGGATATGAATGCGGGCAATTACGACCTCGCCTTGCAGGAGTTCACGGACTATCTCAAATACTTCGGCCAGACGGAAACCGCTCCCCACGCGCAGTATTACATCGGCGAGATCTATTACAACCGCGGCGAGCTGGACTCGGCGCTGCGCGCCTTCGACCTGGTGTTGGAGAAATACCCGGAAAACGTCAAGACGCGCGACGCCATGTACATGAAGGGTCAGACGCTGCTGAAAATGGGTGAGCGCACCAAGGCGGCTGAGGAATTCCGCGCCATCATCGCGCGGTGGCCTACTTCGGAAACGGCAGCCAAAGCCAGGTCTCGCCTCAAGGAGCTGGGGCTACCGGTTACCGCACCCCGCAAGAAGAAGTAGCAGCGCTCCCGGCGGGCAGCGCTTCCCCGTCCGCATCCGCTCGTGCTATCGTAAAACTCGTTTCTCCCATGCCTTCCCGGTCCTTGCCGCGCGTGGCCGTTGCCTTGGGCTTCAGCGATCCCGAGAAATTGCTCGAACACGCGCGGCGTGAAGTCGAGCACGGCGAGAGCTTCCTCGAACTGCGGCTGGATTATCTGGCCGATCCCGCTCAGGGACTTGCCGTGATCCGGCGTTTGCGGGGTGATTATCCGGATTGCCTCATCCTCGCCACGTGTCGGCGGCGTCAGAATCGCGGGTACTTCAACGGAAGCCTCGAAGAACAAATGCGCCTGCTGATGGCCGCCGTTGAGGTCGGTGCTCGCGCCGTGGACATCGAGATCGAGTCGGCCGAGGCTTGCCCGGACGCGCTGGCTGCTTTTCGGGGCAAGGCGGAGCTGGTCCTCTCCTACCACAACTACGAGTGCACGCCCGCGCTGGAGCCGATCCTGCGCCGGCTCATGCGCATTCCCGCCGATCTGTACAAGATCGCGACCACCGCGCGCAAGCCCTCCGATAACTACCGCGTTCTGGCCCTGATCCGGGAAAACTCGCGCACGCCCCTCGTCGTTCTCGCGATGGGACAGATCGGACTGCCCTCGCGCGTTCTCGGGCCCGCCTTTGGGGCCCGGTATACCTACGCAGCGCCTCTGGGCGCGGAGGGTACGGCGCCAGGCCAGGTTTGCGGCCGGCAGCTTCGATCCCTGTATCGCATCGAGAAGCTCTCGCGCCGCACGAAGATTTACGGTGTGATCGCGGACCCGGTGAGTCACTCCATCTCGCCGGTGGTCCACAATCGCGCTTTCCAGACGCGCCGCCTCGACGCCGTCTACCTTCCATTTCAGGTTCCTACAGGACAGCTCCGGGACTTCATGACGCTCGCCACGGACTTGCCTGTGGCGGGCTTCAGCGTAACGATCCCGCACAAGCAGAAAATCTTGCGGTATCTGGACTGGGTGGACCCGCTCGCCAGGAGGATCGGCGCGGTGAACACGGTGTGGCGCAGGGCCGCAAGGTGGCGGGGCGCCAACACCGACGTGGAGGGCGTTCGTGTCCCGCTGGAACGGCGGACGCGCCTCGCCGGAGCCTCGGTGCTGCTGGTCGGCAATGGAGGCGCTGCCCGCGCGGCTGCCTTCACCCTGGTGGATGCGGGCGCCAGGCTTTCCATCGTGGGGCGCAGCCCGGACCGCGTGCGCGCCCTGGCGCGGCTTTGCGGCGCGGAGCCCGTGTTGCGCGAGCAACTGGGCGATCGTCACTTCGACATCCTCGTCCACGCCACTCCGCTCGGGATGTATCCCAATGTCAACGACTGCTTCTTCCCTGATCGCATTCCTGCCGACATCGTCTTCGACATGGTCTACAATCCGGTGGACACCGTGCTGTTGCGACGGGCTCGCGAGCAGGGCAAAGAGGTGATCTCCGGCCTGGAGATGTTCAACGAGCAGGCTGCCCGCCAGTTCGAGATATGGACGGGCGAGCCGGCGCCGCGCGCCGCCATGGAACGAGCCGCGCGGGAAGCCCTCGGCGCAGGGGATCCGCCTATAATGACGAAGTAATCCTATGCAGCTCACTCGCAGGCAGTTGGCATGGTTGCTTGCGGGACCGCTGTCCGCGCGTCCCCAACCCGAAACCCAGCGGGAGTCGGCGGAGGAATTGATCGCTGCCGCCCGGGAGCGTATCCGCCGCAACGCGGAAGCGCTCGCCAAGGTGCGCATTCCGGTGGAAACCGAGCCGGCCTTCCAGTTCCGGGCATCCTGATGGCGGCCTTGCCTGAAGACATCTTCTTCGCCGGAATCAGGGAGCTGAATTCACGTCTGGTCAAGCGCGAATTCTCTGCGGTCGAGCTGACGCGGGCTTTCCTGGACCGCCTGGAGAAGCTGGGGCCGCGCTACAATGCTCTGGCCCTGTCTTTGCGCGATCTTGCCCTGCGCCAAGCGCGCCGCGCCGACGACGAAATCCAGCGACGGCGCTTGCGCGGGCCGCTTCAGGGCATTCCTTTCGGCGCCAAAGATCTGCTGAGCGTAGCGGGTACGCCGACCACGTGGGGCGCGCGGCCTTACGCCAACCAGGTGCTCGATTACACGGCGACGGTGCTGCGCAAGCTCGAACGCGTGGGCGCGGTGCTGATCGGCAAGCTCGCCATGATCGAGCTGGCTGGTGGAGGCGGTTATCGCTGGGCTTCCGCCTCCTTGCAAGGGCCGTGCTTGAATCCGTGGGACACGTCCCGCTGGGCGGGCGGTTCCTCCAGCGGTTCGGGCGCCGCCGTGGCCGCCGGGTTGGTCTGCTTCGCTCTCGGTTCGGAGACTTGGGGATCCATCACGACTCCCGCTGCGTATTGCGGCGTGACAGGCCTGCGGCCCACCTACGGGCTGGTGAGCCGCTACGGCGCCATGGCTCTCTCCTGGACGATGGACAAAATCGGGCCGCTGGCGCGTTCGGCCGAGGACTGCGGGCTGATCCTGCAAGTGATTTCCGGGGGCGACTCCATGGATCCCAGCTCGGCCGGCAAGAGCTTCTATTACGCTCCGCAGTTCGCCCGTCCGCTCAAGGAACTGCGCGTCGGCTTTGCCCCGGTGGACTTCGACGAATGGGCCGAACCGGCAGCGCGACCCGATTTCCACAAGGCCCTCGATGTACTGCGCAGCCTCGGCCTGAGATTCCGGGAGGTCAGGCTTCCCGATTTTCCTTACTCCGCTGTCGCCGGTCTCATCATAGACACGGAGGGCGCAGCCGCTTTCGAAGAACTGATCACCAGCGGCAAGGTCGAGCAACTCGCCGACGCCAGGCAGATCGCAGGTCTCAAAGCGGGCCTGGAGGTCAGCGCCAGAGATTACCTGCGGGCAATGCGTATCCGCCGCATGATCCAGCAAGAGCTGCGGAAGCTGCTGGCTGACGTGGACATACTGGTGTCGCCTGCCCGTTTTGGCCGTGCATCGAAAATTTCCGAGCCGCTCGATCGTTCGCGTGCCTCTGCGCCCCGGCCCAAGGACCGGGGGCTTGCCGATCTCGGGGCCGCCGGCAATCTGGCTGGACTGCCGGCGCTCGTTTTGCCCTGCGGTTTTGCCGATTCGCTGCCCATTGCGATCCAGCTCGTGGGCCGTCCTTTCTCGGAGAACACCCTGCTCGCGGTTGGCCGCGAGTTCCAGCGCGTTACGGACTGGCACCGGCGCAGGCCTCCCGCGCCCCCTGCCGCCTAGGTCTTTCGCGGAGCCGCATGTTCGCAGGCCCCCCAGAATCGCTGGAGCTGACTGGCGGGGACGACGTGCTCGCCCAGATCCTCCAACAGGCGCCCGACCGGCCTGCCGTCTTCCTAATCGAAACGCGTGGCGGATCGCCTTACTTGGGTCGGACGCTGTTGCTCCGCCGAAGGCTGCGCCGGCTGCTGCGCCCGGAAAGCGCAGGCGGACGCTGGCTCAACTTGCGCGGCATCGCCCAGCGCATCCATTACTGGCTCGTGGGATCCAATCTGGAGGCCAGCCTCATACTTTACGAGCTGGCGATGGAGCACTTCCCGGAGGATTACCGCGTCCGCATCAAGCTGCGACCGCCGCCGCTGCTCAAGATCGTCTTGACCAACCCGTTTCCGCGCAGCCAGATCACGACGCGACTGAGCGCGGCTCCTGCCCTTTACTACGGCCCGTTTCCGACGCGCGCCGCGGCCGAGAATTTCCGCAACCGTTTTCTGGACCTGTTCCAGATGCGGCGCTGCGAGGAAGACCTCGATCCCTCCCCTTCCCATCCCGGCTGCATTTACGGCGAAATGAACCTGTGTCTGAGGCCCTGCCAGCAGGCCGTCAGCCGCGAGGAATACCGCGCCGAGATCGAGCGGATCCTGGAGTTCCTCCGCACGCAGGGACGGTCTCTGCTGGACGTGCTCGTGGCCGCGCGCGAACGGCTCAGTCAGGAGTGCAATTTCGAGGAGGCTGCACGGGTGCACCGCCGGATCCAGAAGATCGAGGAAGCCCTCAAGTCGCGCGGCGAGCTGGCCGCCGACATCGAGCGATTGTGTGGGGTGGCCGTGACCCCTGCCGCGGAACCGGGCCTTGTTCTGCTGTGGTTCGTCGTTGCGGGGTGTTGGCAGCCGCCGCATCGGCTCGATTGCCGTCCCGAAGCAGCAGGTCAATCCATGGACAGAAGGCTGCGCGAGCTGGTGACGACGCTAAGCCCCGAACGGCCCGCCCTCAAGCGCCGCGAGGAGCATTTGGCGCTGCTGGCGCGGTGGTTCTATTCGAGCGCACGCGAGGGGGAGTGGCTGCCGTTCGAGTCCCTGGACGCTGTACCTTACCGGCGGTTGGTCAGGGCGATTTCACGCGTGGCGGCGCACCGCGATCTCACCGCCGTCACATCGTCAGACGCAGGCCCGTGACGAACTGGTGGTTGCGGAATCCCTCGTAGAGGTAGAACGGCTGCGTCAGCGCGTGCCAGCGCCACTCTCCGTACCACTGGCCGCGCCGACCGAAGGGGACAGCCAGACGCCCGAACGGCTGATAGAAACGTGCCGGCCGCGTCCCCGAGGCTGCCACCAGCGAGCCGCCCAGGTGGATCCGCGGCTGCACGCTGCCCCGTCCCGGCAAGCCGACCTCGAGCCATCCCGTGCCAGCGTGCCCGTTGTCGCGGTACTTCGATAGCTCGCTGCGCAAGGTGGCCGGATCGCGCCACGTCAGATCCGAACGCAGGGTGTAGCGCGTGTACTCGCCGAGCAGGCTGATCCACTTGCCGCCGCCCGGCGTCCATTGCAGCCCCAGCGAGTTCTGCCGGCTGAGGAAGTCGTAGCCGATGCCCGCCGTGGGATTCTGGTTGTTCAGCACGTGGAAGTTGGCCGAGACGAGCAGCGAAGGCAGGATCTGGTAGCGCGCTCTGACTTTGCCCCGCTGATAGCGATGCAGGCTCGTACGGAAGTAGGAGCGATCGCCGGGCGAAGCTTCCAGATCGGCGGTCACGCGCAACCGGCGCCCCGCCACCAGACTGCCGCCGGCAAGAGCGACGTGACGCCGCAGCTCGGGTTTCGGTTGCGCGCCCGGCAGCAGAATCAGGGGCGCAGGCGTCTCGGCGTCGCCCCAAACATAGCGGTGGCCGCCGCGGAGCGTAAAGCCGCGAGCCACGTCCACCATGAGCGAGATTTCCTGCTGGTTGTAGTTCAGGACCAGCCTCTCGGCGGCGCTTGCCGTCCGCGCATCCAGCAGTTGCTCGCCGGCCAGGAGGCGATCCGTCAACAGGGCGGCGCCCGCGTCGTGGAGCCGGTCCGTCATCCAGCTCTCCACGATGCGTACGCGCTGAAGCGGGCGCAGCTCCGCGGCGAAGCTGGCCGACGTATGGGGCTGTCGCGCCCTGGCTTCCGCCGAGACCAGCTCCGCGCTGTAGAAACGCAACAGCGTGAAATTGACAAAATTGCCGGAATTGTTCTGGGCGTACCGCGTCTTGCTGTCCGGCTGGCTGAACTGGAACTGCCCGGCCAGCTCAGCCCAGTCCGCCGGGTGCAGGCGGAAAGATCCCCGCGCAAAGCGGCTCGATCCGCGCACGTCGAGCGACTGGTTCCCGCGATCCAGGAACAGCGTCTGCCCCAGCACGGGCTGAAGCACGTTGCCAAAGTTGCGCTCGGCGAAGGTGTAAACCTGCTGGTCAATGTGCCAGGTGATGCCGCCGCCTTCCAGGTGAAGCTGCCAGCGCGGCCACTCCAGCCGGACGCCGCCGCGAACGTTGTCGCTGTGGTCGCGCAACATGTGCGGTACGGGGAATTCGTTGGCGTCCAGAACGAAGGTCGTGATCCCGTGACCGCGCGAGGAGTTGCGGCTGTAGGCGGCGTACGGCGTGATCCGGCGACCAGGCAGTGCCACCAGCTCCAGGTCCGTGGCGCGCCGGTAGGAATCCAGCGCGCGCTGGTTCAGCAAAACACCCCGTTCGATCGTGGGATCGGCGAACGAGGGCAGGAAATTGAAGTACTGGATGTTACGGTAATCTGCTGTGAACCGCCAGGCGCGTGCACGACCGGCCTCGAAGCGGGCCGTGTTGTACGGATCGCCGCCCCAAGAATTCATGCGCAAATCGAGCTTGTCGAACAGCCGGCCCTTGGGATCATCCCAGCTCGCATCCAAAGAGAAGAGCTTGGGACCTTCGCCGAGGTTCACCACGCTCCGGTAGGTCTGAAAGTCGCCTCCCACGCCGCTTAGCACGCGGTAGCCGAACTCCACCGTTCCACTGAGGCGCTGTTCAGCGGCCGGCGCAGGTTTGCTCTCCTCGGCTGGCTGCTGGGCCAGCACGGCAAAGGCGGCGATGGGCAGCAGCAGACGTCTCATCGTGTCAACCCCCGGCTCACGAACGAACCGTGAATCTTGCTGTGGCAGATGGTGCAGTTGCGGTACCGCGGGCTTTGCAAGTCATGCAGCGCCGGAGGGATGCCGCCGAGCGCGGGCTTCGAACCGATATTGGAATGGCACTCCAGACACAGGAAGCGGACTTCGGCCCGCACGAGCATGCGCGGATTTCGCGAGCCGTGCGGCTCGTGGCAGGCCTGGCAACCTTCGAGCCGCACCGGGGGATGTTCGAACGGGAACGGCCCGCGCTTGTCGGCATGGCAGCGGAAGCATCCCGGTTCGTTGGCCGAGACGATCTGCATGGAACGGGGGCGCGAGCTGCCGTGCGGGTCGTGGCAGTCCGTGCAGCTCATGGCGCCTTCGCGCAACCGGTGCGTGTGTGGGCGCAGGAAGTCAGCCCACTCGGCCTGATGGCAGCTCGAGCATTGCCGGTTGACCACGCCCGGCGCCTTGAGCGTCAATTCCGCCACAGCGCCGTGGATCCGATGGCAGGCAACGCAGCTCACCTGGCTGCGGCTGTGAGCCCCGTGCGCGCGGGCACGTAACGCGGGCTGGCTCCCGTGACATTCCAGGCAAATTTTCTCGGATCGCGCCGCGGCCAGCTTCGCAGGATTCTGGATGTCGGTCGCCGCGCCCGATTCAGCGTGCTTCGCGCCCGGCCCGTGGCAGGCCTCGCACGCCTTGCCCTGCCAGGCGCCGTGCGCTTCCGCCTGCTGGTGAGGGTTCTTGCGGAAGGCCTTGACGAGATCCTCGTGGCAGGCAGCACAGATCTCGGAGCCGGCGTAACCGGGCTGCGCGGGCTTCTGTGCCCCTGAAGGCCCTGTCCAGGCAAACAAAAAAACGGCCGCTGCGGACGCAAGGACGGGTCGGGGGCCGCGGGGGAAGAGCCCCCGAGTTTGCGGAGGAGGAGTGTGGGTTGTGTGGGCCTTGTTGGCCGTCCGCAGCGACCGAAACATGCTTCCGTCTCCCGGGTGCAGGAGCGCCTTCGCTAGCGGGCGTGCACCCGCTGGACGGAAAACTCGCTATTGCTGCCGTGGCAGGCGGCGCAGGCTTCACCGAGTTTGTCCGAGGTGTTGGTGAGGGCATGCGCTGCGGCCGCTACGCTGGTGTGGCAACCAAGGCAAGCCGCCGTCGCCGGCCCCATCGGATTAAGCAGGGTGCGCGGGCTCGTCACGGGCAGGAGGTTGGGTCGCAGCGGCAGTCGCTCCGAGTTGTTCACATGGCAGCGATCGCAACTGCGCAGATCGCCCGGATAGCGGACTTCCGTGAAGTCGTATGCCACCGAACCCCTGCCGTATACGGTGTACTCGTACTCGTTCTCTTCGCCCAGATGGATCCGGTGGACCATGTGCCGCAGATCTATAGTCTGCGCGGGCATCTGCGCCGCCGGACGCACCGCGCGATCGGTCATGGTCGGGTTGTGGCAAAGCACGCACTGTTCGATCTGATTGCGATTGTCGCCGTGCAGGCTGAGACTGAAGTGGCAGTTATTGCACTTGGCCAGACTTACCACCTGCCGGCGCGGCTCCACCGGCGAGCCGTCCACCGAGAAGTAAGCGACCTTGTTCGCACCGGGGTCGCGGACGCTGCGCTCGCGCCGCGTACCCGCGAGCAGGTAGAGGGTCCGGTATCCTTCGATTCCTACAGCCCAGGTGCCCTTGGCGTCGGCCGGGATCGCAGCGTTGAACGTGTAGGTGCACGTACCGTCCGCGCCGCAAGTGGAGCGCAGGGCATCCTCACTTACATACGTTGCGTAATCGCTGGTGGGACCCGCCAGCACCAGAGCCAGCCGCGTCATCTCCGAAAGCGGAATCGGCTTGCCGCTGCGTTCCTTGACCGAGAACGTGACGGTGGGCCGCTTGCCGGCCGAGCCGTCCGTCACACGCAGGATCTCGAAGACCACGCCCGGCAGATCGCGCGAGAAGCGCGGAATCGTGTGGGCCCCCAAAATCGAGAGGTCGAATTCAAGCTCACCTTGCGGGATGTGGCAGGTGCTGCACATCTTGTCGCTGAGTTGCGGCAGGTTGGCGTGATTCTCGCCCGTCTCGAAGTTCACGTTATCGTGGCAAGCTCCGCAAGCCGTCCGGTTGGGTTTGAGGAAGGCGCTCGCTTGGGCCGCGCCGGTGTTCTGCTCGTGGCAGAAGGTGCAGTTGCGAGCATCCGCGGGGAAGACCACGCTCGAGTAATCATGGACGCTTTGCTGGTACCCAATGACCCGGTAAGGCTTGCCCGCCCGCACGCTGGGCAACTGGCTGCCCATATGGATCTTGTGGATCAGCACCGGCATGTCCATGCTGTTACCGGTATCGGGATCCACGGTCTGCGGGGTATGGCACAGCACGCACAGCTCCATACTGCGGCGATTGTCATGCGCCGAGAGCGGGTCGTGGCACTTGTTGCAGGTTTGCGTCTTGATGACGTCCCGCACCACCGTGACCTTGGAGCCGTCGGGCACCCAGGTGTAAACGTCGTCGTCGTAGTTGTTGATGGATTGGAGGTCGAACTCGCTCAGGTCCCGGGCCGCCCAGGCGCCGATGGCGTGCGTAGCCGTGCGATCGAAATCGCGAGGCGCTTTGGTGGCGAAGGTATAGACATATTCGCCGTCGCCGACCTTGGTGAAGGTCCCGCCCACGTCGTAGTTGGCCTGAGTAGCGCTCACCCGCGTGATGGGGCTGGTCTGGACGCGGGTCGTGTAAGCCACGTACTGCGTTTGTCCCTTGGGAATATAGGCCGCCACGAGGCGCACCGATACCGGACCGGGCGTGGTTATGCCCTCTCGGTCCAAGGGCAAGCCCCGGGGATCGGTGATCTTGAACCGGGCTTTGATGGTGCCGTCGTCCTCGATGGAAGCCGAAAGGATCTTCAACACCAATCCAGGACGCACGAAGTTGACGAGATTGGGATCGGCGTAGTAGGCCTTGTCCCTCTCGGTAAACACCGGAGTATCGGAGCTACTCAAAACGACTGCCGCCCCAATGACCGCAATCAATGCGCTGGCCAGACGCAGTTTGCTGGCCGCCGAGACTGGCAAATGCATCATCGGCGCCCTCCAAATCCTCTTGAGAGTATAACTGAGAGTATAACCCGGATTAGCACTAATGCAGTCAAGGGGCCAAACATGGACTCAAGTTTTTGGCTTGTGGAGAGCGGAAAACAGGGCATCCGGATCCGAGAGTGGGGCTTGGGAGGTGGGTGAAATTCCGTGGGGTGCGTCAAAGTTCGCCATGGCAAATCTCAACACCTGTGACCGAGGTCACCGACTCCTACTGCGCCTGCCAGGTACCCTCAATTTCGGAGTCCAACTCCCAAATCCCACTTCCGGAGGCGTTCATGATCCATCCGACGAAAGCCATCGGGCAGATTGCCGCCGAGCTGCCCGGCAGCATCCCCGTATTGGAGAAGTTCGGCTTGGACTACTGCTGTCACGGCGACCAGTCCCTGGAGCAGGCCTGCCTGAGTCGCGGACTCTCCCCGGACGCCATCGTGGCCGAGATCGAGGCTGCTGTTTCGCAGGCCCCGGAGCCAGCCCGTGATTGGACGCGGGCCACGGTCTCCGAGCTGATAGACCACATCCTCGAAAAGCACCACGAATACCTGCGGGCGGAGCTTCCCGCACTGGAGCACCGGCTGAAACGGACACGCGAGGCGCACCCCTCTCATGCCGCCCTGCTCGAGGAATTGGAACGGACTTATTTTGCCTTACAAGAAGAGCTTTACGGCCACCTGCACAAGGAAGAGATGATCCTGTTCCCCACCCTTCGGGGCCTGGAGGAAGCGGTGAACCAGCAGCGGCGCGTGCCGCCGCCACCCTTTGGCACGGTCAACAATCCGATCCGCGTGATGCGGATGGAGCACGACAATGCCGCCGTGGCCCTGGCGAAGATGCGAAGCATCACGGGGAACTATACGCTGCCGGCGGATGCCTGCGCCACATGGGAGGCGCTATACCGCGGACTCCAGGAATTGGAAGCGGACTTGCACATCCACATTCACTTGGAGAACAACATTCTGTTTCCGCGTGCGGTCGAGCTGGAAGCCAAAGCCGGTCTTGGCTGAACCGGGCCGGCTGCAGGGATGGTTTTCCGATGGCCCGGCGTGCGCGTAGAATGTAGTTTCGGACATGAGTAACCCAGAAAACCCACAGGTCTCCGTCGCTCCGCCCGCCCAGGCTCGGATCAAGCGCACTCCCAAGGCGCCCCGGCAGCGCATGCCGCTCCTCGACCATCACCTGCGGGTGACCACCGCGCGCGAGGTCGCCCTCGGCTTCACGCTCGAGCAGGCCAGAGCGGAGGCGCTGCGCTGCCTGGATTGCCGCGAGCCCAAATGCGTGGCTGCCTGCCCGCTCCATATTGACATCAAGGGCTTCATTGCCCGTATCGTCGAAGGCGATTATCTGGGGGCCGCGGCAAAGATCTTCGAGCAAAGCCCGTTCCCGGGCATCTGCGGGCGCGTTTGCCAGAAAGAGCTCTTTTGTGAGAAAGAGTGCCTGCTCGGCAACCCGAAGACCAAGCTCGAGCCGGTGGCCATTGGTGCGCTCGAACGCTTCGCAGCCGACTACTACCAGCAGGCAGGCGAATCCCGCCTTCCTCCCGTGCCGCCTTGGAACGGAATGCGTGTGGCCCTGGTGGGCAGCGGTCCAGCCTCCCTGATCACCGCGTTTGACCTGGTGCGCAAGGGCTACAAGGTTACGATTCTCGAGGCCCTGCACGAGCTGGGCGGCGTGCTGATTTACGGCATCCCGCCTTTCCGTCTGCCACGGGAAATTATTCGCCAGGAACTGGACCACCTGCGCGCCATGGGCGTCGAATTCCGCACCGATTTCATCGTGGGCAAAACCTGTACGCTCCAGGAACTGTTCGATGCGGGGTTCGACGCGGTCTTTCTGGGTACCGGCGCAGGCCTGCCCCACCTGATGGGGATTCCGGGCGAGAACCTCATTGGCGTGTACACGGCGAACGAGTTCCTGACCCGAATCAATCTCATGAAAGCTTATGAGTTCCCCGCCAGCGACACGCCCGTGCGTGTGGGCGCCCGCACCATCGTGGTAGGTGGCGGCAACTCGGCCATGGATGCGGCCCGGTGGGCACTCCGCCTGGGCAGCGAGTCTATCATCATGTTCCGGCGGGGCCGGGCCGAGCTGCGCGCCCGCGCCGAAGAAATCGAGCACGCCGAAGAGGAAGGCGTGAAGTTCGAATTCCTCGCGGTGCCCGTCCGGATTCTGGGCGACGAGCAGGGTTTCGTCCGTGAGGTCGAATGCATCCGGATGCGGCTGGGCGAGCCCGACGAAACTGGCCGCCCCGCGCCCATTCCCATCCCGGGCTCGGAGTTCCGCATGCCCGTAGACACCATCGTGATGGCGATCGGCCAGAGCCCCAACCCCACGGTCCAGCGGACCACGCCCGAGCTCATCACCAAACGGGGCAAGATTGTGGTGGACGAATCCGGTCGCACCAGTCTGCCGCGCGTCTTTGCGGGCGGCGATGTGGTGCGCGGAGGGTCCACTGTCATCCTGGCCATGCGCGACGGGCGCGCTGCGGCCGAAGCGATCGATCGCCTGCTGCGGGAAGAACGCGCCGCCGCCACACGGCCCAGGCGAGATGGCGTTCCGGCGATCCTGGCGCCGCCGGAGTTCCGCGTTCTCAACAAACGGCGCCTCACGCCCGATATCTCCTGGCTGGAAATTCATGCCCCGGCCATTGCTGCTCACTGGAAGCCGGGTCAGTTCGTCATCGTTCGTCCCACGCCCGCCAGCGAGCGCATCCCGCTGACGCTGGTCGAGGGCGACGCCCAACGCGGGACCATCGTACTGGTGGTTCAGGCGGTGGGCAAGACCTCGCGATTGACAGCGGATCTGGAACCGGGCCAGCAGCTTGCCGATGTGCTCGGACCCTTGGGTTCGCCCGCCACGATCGAGCGCTTGGGCCACGTGCTGTGCGTGGCCGGCGGGGTCGGCGTTGCCGAAGTGCTGCCGGTGGCGCGGGCGTTTCGCGAAGCGGGCAACTTCGTGACCGTGCTTTGCGGCGCCCGTTCGCGCGACCTGATCATCCTGGAGGACGAGCTGCGCGGAGCCTCGGATGAAATGCTTTGGGCCACCGACGACGGCTCCTATGGCTTCCACGGCACCGTGGTGGATCTCATGCGGCACTGGCGGAGCCTGCGTGCGGACCCGCCGGCTGCGGTCCACGTCATCGGCCCCATCCCTATGATGCGCGCTGCCGCAGAGCTGACGCGCCAGTGGGGCGTGCGCACGTACGCCAGCCTCAATCCCATCATGCTGGACGGCACCGGCATGTGCGGCGGCTGCCGCGTCACGGTCGGCGACAAGGTCAAGTTCGCCTGCGTGGACGGTCCTGAGTTCGACGCCCACCTGGTGGACTTCGACGAGCTGGCTCGCCGCAACCGCGCCTACGTGGAGCAGGAGCGGCGCGTCTATCAGGAACATCTCTGCCGCATCGGCCTGGACCGCTGAGCCTGCGGGCGGGTACTACACTGCCCTGTTGGGAGTAGAGGCTGCTGAGCGAGCGGTCGCGAAGGTTGGGGCCTCCTGAGCGTCCGCGCTGAGGACATTCGGGCCTGGAATTGTTTTTGCCCTCGCCGTCCTCGGTCCCGGCGACTTCGTCTCCAACGCCGTTGCGGGCGCCACCCATGGCTACCGCTTCCTGTGGGTGCTGGCTGCCGCCGTGGCGGAATCGTCCGCGGGGCCCCGGAGGCGTCCGGAGCGAAGATCCTGCCGCTTCGTTTCCGCGAGACGGAGAGAGCGCGCGGCGGCTCACTCGATGGTCAGCGATGAGACGATGATGCCGCGCTCGCGCGGGTCGTCGTCATCGGGCGGTAAGGCGCGGTCCAGCTGGAACTCGATGAGTACGCGACGCCCGGGCGTCACCTCGGCCAGGCCACGCGCGTAAGCGTATTCGCCGGGCTGCTCGTAGCGTTCGGTTGTGAGCGCCCGCCCGTCCACGCTGGCCGAAAGGGTGACTGGTCCGAGCTTCTGTATGATCAGCTCGGGCAGGAAAAAACGCAGCACGAGCCTGGGCCGCATGCGCGCGGGCACGGGCAAGGTGGCCGCGAAAACGCGCTGGGTCCACCGCCAGGAACCGTACTCGAGCTGATGCCAGCCGTGCAGCAGCTCGATTTCACCCTCCCTTTCCAAGGGCAGGCTCTTCAACAGACAGAACGCGCGCTGGTCGCCCTCCGCGCTGACCGGGTCGGAATGCTCGCTGCCGAAAGTGGCGAATTCCAGGATCTGCCAGCCGGTCCGCTCGAGCAGCAATCGCAGGCCCGTTTCCGAAAAGACCCAGTAATTGGTCCAGTCCTGGTTGGCCTCGCCCTCGCGCAACAGATAGGCGACGGGCAGATGGCGAATTTGGGTTTTGCGGTCCGCGGCGAACGCTGCGATCCGCGTGCTCAGCACGCAGTAGCGGGCGCGCGCAGCCAGCGCCTCCATCGCGTAATAGGGGTTCTTCAAGTGATAGAGCGTGCCCAGAAAAAAAGCGAGGCCGTAACGATGCCCCGGCAAGGTGAACTGCGAATCCAGATCCACGCCCACAATCTCGACGGACGATCGCAATTCTTCCTTGAGCGCTCGGACGCCTTCCATCCCGTTGCAGTTGGTTTCCGGGTAATCCACCGCGTGGACCTGCAACCCAAGGGACTCCAAAAAGAAGGCCAGCTCGCCGTCCGCGCAACCCAGGTCCAGCACCGGCGCTTCGCCGGCCAGCGCCAGCAGGCGGCGGTTTTCCCCGTGGAGCAACTTTTCCAGCAAGGCCAGGCCGCTCAGAGAACGGTAGGGGTACCAGGCGATTTTCCGGCCGCGGCTTTCGATGCGGCGGCGCGCGGCATCCAACGTGCGTTCAAACTGCTGGGCGCGCCGGTTCAATTCCGCGATGTCAAGCCGCCCGAGATCCTCGCGCATGCGTGATCCATCTTAGCGTCAGGCCGGGCGCGGCGGCTCCGAGGCCCGATCCGCCGCGGAGGATTTCGCCAGCGAATCGTAATATTCCTTGAGGATCGCGATCACTTCGGGTTTGGAAAACTCCGGCGGCACCGGCTTGCCTTCGCTCATCAGCTTGCGCAACAGCGTCCCCGAAAGCATGAGGCGCGCCCCGCCGCGGTATTGACCGTTTTCGTCAATCACCGCCGTGGTTTCGTGCGGGCAGGTTTTCATGGAGGCCATCGAACGGCACTCGTAACAGTAGAACGTCCAGTCCAGACACAGCGGCTGGATGCGCAGCGCCCCGGGCGGGATTTCCCGGAAGATTTTCTGCGCGTCGTAGGGACCGTAGTAATTGCCCACGCCGGCGTGGTCGCGCCCTACGATCAGGTGCGAGCAGCCGTAATTCTGTCGGAAGACGGCGTGGAGCAGGGCCTCGCGCGGTCCGGCGTAACGCATTTCCATGGGGTAGCCGCCCTGCACGACGCGGTCCTTGCGGAAGTACTTGTTCACCAGCGCGTCCACGGCCCGCACCCTTACTTCCGCCGGTATGTCGCCGGGTTTGAGCTTGCCGATCAACTGGTGAATGTAGACGCCGTCGCAGACCTCGATCGCGATCCACGCCAGGTAGGCGTGCGAATTGTGCATGGGATTGCGGAGTTGCAGCGCCGCAACAGTCGTCCAGCCGCGCTCCTCGAAAATGCGGCGTGCCTCGGCCGGTCGCTGGTAGATGCCCGCGAACATTTCCGGGTAGTAGGACTCGGAGAGAACCCGAACTGGGCCGGCCAGATTGACGGCGCCTTGCTGGAGCACTTTCTGCACTCCGGGATGCGCAGGATCCGTGGTGCGGAAGATCTCGCGGCACTCGTACTCCTTGTCAATCCGGTATTTTTCGGTCACGCGCATCGTGCCCATGATGGCCCCTGTCTCAAGATCCCAAAGGGCCACTTCCTCGCCCGGAGCGATCGAGCCCGCCAGTTCTTCGTCGGCCGACAGCGTGATCGGGATGGGCCAGAACAAGCCGCCGTAGCCGGGCAGGCTGTAGTTCTGGCAGCAGCCTTTCCAGTCGTCGTAGCCCATGAAGCCCTCGAGCGGCGTGAAGGCGCCGATGCCCATCATGATGAGGTCGCTGGTCTCGCGACTCGTCATGGGCACTTTCTTCAAGCTCTCGGCCCGCCGCAACTCTTCCCGTCGGGCCGCTTCATCGAGGAGCAGCGGCTTGAGGGTCGGACTTCCGTGTGGAGGAACCAGTCGGCTCATGTCAGAATCTCCCACAGCATCAGAACGGCTCGCCGGGCCGGATCTCTCAGGCCCGCCGCAGGCGTTCGAGCACGCGCTCGCGGCCGAGCGTCACGAACACCGTGAACGCGCTAGGGCCAACGGTCTGTCCGGTAAGGATGGCGCGGGCGGCGTTGATGATCAGGCCTGCCTTGACGCCGCGCTCGGCGGCCAACTGCCGGAGGTCGCGCTCGACGCTGGCTTCGGTGAATTCCGGGGATGCCTCCAGGCGGTCAGCCAGCTCGTGGAGAAGCTGCCGCGCGCCGGGTTCGTCCAGCTTTTGCTGCGCCTCAGGCGTGATCGGGTAGTCCTCGCTGAAGTAAGCGCGTCCGCGGGTGACGAAGTCCGTCAGCATGGAATAGCGCGTGCGGATCACGTCAATGACGGTCAGGAACCGCTCCTCGTCATAAGGGATGGGGACGCCCGCCTGCTCCAGCGTCCGCCGCACGTAAGGCGCCAGCTCGCGCACCGGCATCGTGCGCAGGTGCTGGGCGTTGAGCCAGACCGCCTTGGGATCGAAGGGGTCGTCCTCGCGGAAGTTCACCACGGCGTTGGACCGGTTGATCCCCTCGAACGAGAAAGCCTCGATGAGTTCCTGCCGCGTCATCACCTCGCGGTTGTCCTTGGGCGACCAGCCCAGCAGGCAGAGAAAGTTGACGAAAGCGTGGGGCAGGAATCCGGCGTCGCGATAGGTGGTGACGCTCACCACGGCGCCGTGGCGGCGTTTGGAAAGTTTCGATCCGTCCGGCGCCACCAGAAGCGGCAGATGCGCGAACTCGGGCAGGGGCGCCCCGGCCGCCTCGAAGATCAGAATGTGCTTGAACGTGTTGGTGAGGTGGTCCTGGCCGCGCACGATGTGGGTGATCTTCATGTCAATGTCGTCGGTGCAGGAGGCCAGGTGATAGGTCGGGGTGCCGTCGCTGCGCAGCAGGGCAAAGTCCTCGATGTCGGCGGTGGATTTTTCCTGCTCGCCGTAGACCAAATCGCGGAAGCGCAGGATCCTGGGCGGATCGCGGGGCACCCGGAAACGCAGCACGAACGGCTCGCCGGCGGCCGCACGCCGATCGCTTTCCTCACGGGAAAGCTCCCGCATACCCGGATTGAACAGCCAGGGGCCGGCCCCGTGCGCCTTTTCCTCCGGCTGGGCGGAAGGAGGAGTGAAATCGCGGTAGGCCACGCCGCGCTCCAGCAGGGCCTGGGCCAGTTGCCGGTGCAGGTGCAGGCGCTGGGACTGGTGATACAACTCGTCCCATTCCAGCTCCAGCCAGCGCAGGCCCTCGAAAATGGATTCCAGCGAGGCCTGCGTGTTGCGGTCCACGTCCGTGTCGTCAATACGGAGAATCATGGCGCCACGGTGGCGCCGCGCGTAAAGCCAGTTGAAGACGTACGTCCGCGCGCTGCCGATATGGAGAAAGCCGGTAGGCGAAGGAGCAAAACGCAATCGGGGCATGAAAATTCCAGTATAACCAGCGCCTTTTCAGGCCGGCGAGTTCAGCTTCTCGTAAAGCTTCAGCAGCTCGTGGGGAGACAACTGCTCGGCGCGGAGTGCGGCTTCCGGCAGCGAGTCGAGGAGCGATGGGGGATACCAGGCCGCCAGATTGTTGCGCAGCGTGCGCCGCTTGTAACGGAAGCAGCGCGCGGCGAATTCCAGGAAGGCCGGCAGGCGCTCGCGATCGAGCAGTGGCGTCGCCCGGGGCGTCAGACGAACCAGAGCCGAGCTCACTTCGGGCGGGGGAGTGAATGCGGAGGGCGGCACGCGGAACAGAATTTCGGGATCCGCCACCGCCTGCACGTGGACGCTGAGCAGTCCGTAGTCACGGCGGCCGGCAGGGGAAGCGATCCGTTCCGCCACTTCGCGCTGCACCAGTAGGACGGCGCGCTTGACTGGCGGCAGCACGGCCAGAACGCGTTCCAGAATTTTTGAGGTGATGTAGTAAGGGATGTTCCCGGCGATGACTGCCGGTCCCCACTGACCGAGATCGAGACCGAGGACATCGGCCTGAACCACCTCGACGGCGCCGCTATCCTGAAAGCGCCGGCGCAGGAAATCCGCCAGGGCGGGATCCAGCTCGATGGCGATTACGCGGTCGGCGCGGCCCACGAGGCGCTCGGTGAGAGCCCCTTTGCCGGCGCCGATTTCGATGACCAGAGGTTCGCGTTCCGGGCAGGCCGCCCGCGCGATTTTTTCCAGCACATCCCGGCGATGGAGGAAGTGCTGGCCCAGCTTGCGCGGCACGAGCCGACGTTTCTCTCAGCTCCCCACGTCGAAGCGATACCGGCTGAAAGACACGGTCACTTTGCCGTAGACCGGCTGGCCGAACGCGGTCGCGGGACGGAAACCGGTAAACAGGACGTAGTTTTCGATCGAGCGTCGCAGACGGGGGTTGTGGATCACCGGGTCTCCCTCCGCGATCGTATAGTCCACCATTCGTCCACGGCGGTCCACGGTCACTTCCAGAATGAAGCCGCCGGCCTCAATGCCGAACGGGGCGGGTGTGGCCACAGTCGCTTCCTGGACCAAGCCTACCAACGGGACATCCTTGCCGGGCGAGTGCAGGAAGAGCACGCTGGGCACCAGCATGGCGAAAAGGATGAGAGCAGAAAGCAGCCCCCCAGCGGCGGGCAAGGCCACCGGACGCATGATATTTTCTGCCCACAGCCTGGCCCGGTCCACCAAGTGCGCCGCCAGGGCTTTGGCGCTACCGTAAGCGAGCCTGCGCACCCGCTCGCGGGAGGCCAGCAGAAGCAAGGCGCTCGTCAGCTCGGGCGGCGGCGTGAGCGAAGGCAGTTTCTGCAAAGCCGCACGCACGCGAGCCATTTGCTCCAGCAGCTCCCCGCACTGCGGGCACTGTTCCAGATGCGACACGACCTGACTGTGTTCGGCCTCGGAAAGCCGACCATCCAGGTGCTCGGAGAGCGAACGTCGCACTTGCTGGCAATTCATGGCGTCACTGTGCTGGCTCCGGTGTCCAGCTCAAGCTCGGCTCGGGCTCCAGCCGTTCTGCCAGATCCCGGCGCAGCGCCTCGCGGCCGCGCTGGATCCGGGATTTCACCGTACCCAGAGCTACTTGGAGAATCTCTGCGATCTCCTCGTAGCTCAGTTCCTCGATATCCCGCAAGACCACAGCGGCCCGAAAGCTGGGGTTCAAGCGGGCCAGCGCCGCCTCGATCATGGCGTGCTGCTCGATCTCGACCACGTAATCATAGGGGCTGGGTCGCCGGTCGGGAATCTTGTTCCCGTAGCCGGGAACCTCCTCGTTCCCTTCCAAGTCGACCTCTTGCCGCCGGTGCCGGTTGAACCAGCGCTGGTGGTTCAGGGCCTCGTTGACCGCGATGCGGTAGACCCAAGTCTTCAAGCTGCTGTCGCCCCGGAACGATCCCACCTTGCGGAAAATCTTCAGGAAAACATCCTGAACCACATCGCAAGCTTCCGAGGGATCGTCGAGGAGGCGGTACACGAGACTGTAAACGGGCTGCTGGAACAGGCGGATGAGCGTCTCGTAGGCTTGCTCGGAGCCGCTACGCAGGCCTTCCAGCAGCCTGGCTTCATCCCACTCGCCGCCTTCCTCCTCGGGCGGCAACGGGACCCCCTCGGGTCCATCCACGTCCAAAATCCTGCTTCTCACGGTGACGCCTCGCTGGGCGAACCCACCTACAAAGTAGCAGGAAACGCCTCCTCGTGCAACTGATTGGACACCGGAGGCTCCTCGTTAGTTCCCCCCGGCGAGGCCGGCGCCCGCGAGCGACATTACTTGGAAGGCCTTTGCACCAAGGCGACGTCTACCGTGATCGTTACTTCCTCGCCCACGGCGACGCCGCCGGTGTCCAAGACTCGGTTCCAGGTCATCCCAAAATCCTTACGGTTAATCCTCGCGGTGGCTGTGGCGCCGGTTCGGAGTTCTCCACCCATGCCGCGAACGGGCTGAGCGGGTCCCTCCACATCGAACACCACAGGCCGCGTCACGCCCCGGATGGTCAACTCGCCGGCCATCTTGTACCGGCCCGGACCCGCCGGGGTGATGGACGTGGATCGGAAGGTCATGACCGGGAACTTCTCGGCGTCGAAGAAATCCGGACTGCGCAGGTGGGCATCCCGCTTGGGCTCGCGTGTATCAATGCTTGCCACCTCCACCTGGGCCTCAACGCTCGCGGCAGCAGGATTCGCGGGATCCCAGCGAACCTTGCCGTTGATCTTGCCGAACGATCCGCGCACGGTGGCCACCATCATGTGGCGCACCGCGAATTGCACGGAGGAATGCGCGCTGTCAATCTGCCACTCCTGCGCCGGCAGCGCCCCGGCGACAATGAGCAAAGCCAGTCCCTTGCTGAGCCCTCTCATACCCTGATTAGATGCGGACGTGGCCGGGCGGACGCCGGCCGCGCGGTTCTAACCCTTCAGATCCCGGAAGGCTTCCTCGATTCGGCGCCTGGCTTCGGGGGAGGGTGGCGTCAGGGGCAGGCGGGGCGGCCCTCCGTAGTAACCCTTGAGATCCATGGCGTACTTCAGGCCCGGAACGCCATAAACCGTGGTCACCAAGCTAGCGGCATGCGCAATGCGATTTTGCCAGTCCAGAGCTGCCTCGTATTCGCGGGTGCGCACCGCCTCCCAGATGGCGAGCGTCGCCAGCGGAGCGGCGTTGGCGAAGGCCAGCACGGCGCCGACGGCGCCTATCATCAGCGAAGGGTACAGAGTCGGCGCCGAACCCACCAGCACCTGGAAGCCTGGTCGTACCTCGCGGACCATGCGCATGACCTTTTCCAGGTTCCCCGAGCTTTCCTTGATGGCGATGATGTTGGGATGCTCGGAGAGCAGCGCCACGGTTTCCGCGGGAATGTCGAGGCCGGTCGCCTGGGGCCAGTTGTAAATCATGATGGGGATGCGCGACTGGTCAGCCACGGCCCGGAAATAGAGCGCCTGCGCTTCGGGATTGCAAAGAAGGTTCTTGTAGTAGTGAGGCGTGCGCACCATCGCAGCGCGGTAGCCCAGCGACGCTGCCCGGTTCGTCAGCTCCACGGTCTCGCGCACGCTTTCCATGCCCGTGCCTGCAATGAGGATCTTGTCCGGGGCTGCGAACTCCGCCGCCCACTCCCACAGCCGAACCTTCTCCTCGGCGGTGAGCATGACGCTTTCACCGGTAGAGCCGCAGACCACATAGCCGGCCAGCCCCGTCTGGTTCCAGCGTTCGATGTTGTGCTTCAGCTTGGCGCGGTACAGTTCGCCGTTTGCGTCGAATGGCGTAGTGATGGGCGGGAAGATCCCTTGCAGTTTGAGCATGGGCAAGGCAAGGGTAGCGGGGAGCCTCGCCAGGCTCCCCGCCGCGTCTCAGGCAGTGACCTTGGCGAAGATGATCACCAGGGTGTACAAGGCCAGGGACTCGATCAGCACCAGGCCGAGCACCAGCGCGAAGCGGATGGCTGCCGCCGCCCCCGGATTGCGACCCATGGCCTCGGCGGACGCGGCCACCGCCTTGGCCTGCGCGATGCCGCAGCCGGCCGAGGCGATCGCCATGGAAAACCCGGAGGTGATCCAGATCCATTTCGTGTCGGGTTGCCCGGCGCCCGGCGCCTGGGCGAACATCGGCGCCGCCAGAACGAGCAGCGCCAGCAACAGCAGGATTCTCTTTGCCGTCATGCGACTCTCTCCTTGCTATGAAATTGCTCCCAGGAGGTGGTTCCCGCCCTCGCAGGCTTCGGCGGGACGGGCTCACACTGGAGAGCGATCAATCCCGGATCAATGCTCCTCGTGCGCGATCGCCCCCGCCACGTAAACCATGGTCAGCAGGGCGAACACGTAAGCCTGCAAGAAAGCCACGAAGACATGCAGGCCCATGAAGACAGCCGGAACCACCAGATAGGACAGGCTGATAAAGACCAGGGTGATCTGCTCACCGGCGTACATGTTGGCGAACAGTCGCACGGTGAGCGACAGCGGGCGGCCCAGGTGGCTCACCAGCTCGATCGGCACCATGATGGGCGCCATCGCGGGGATGGGTCCCGCGAAGTGCGCCAGGTACCGGCCCAGCCCCTGCGCCCGGATGCCGGCCCAGTGATAAAACAGAAACGCCGCTACCGCGCATCCTGCCGGCACGTAGGGGAACATCGTGGGCGACTCAAAGCCCGGGATGATCCCCAGCAGGTTGGAAAACAGGATGAAAATGAAAATCGTGCCGAAGAAGGGAAGATAGGCGCGGCCGCCGTGGCCCACCACTTCATCGGCCTGGTCGCGCAAGAACGTGTAGATGATTTCGAAGCAGTGCTGGAGCTTGCCGGGGCGGTCCATCGAGAGGCGGCCCCGCAGAACGGCGAACACGACCATGATGATCGCCGCCACCAGGATCTGCATGACGATGAAGTTCGACCACGGCCGCGCCGGATTTTCCGCCTGGAGGCCGAACCAGCCCAGGATGGCGTTGGCCGCGCCGGCCAGGTGATCATTGAAAAGGCGGGTCAGCCAGAGTTCATGTTCCTGCATGGAAGAGCTCGTAAACCAGTTCCGCCAGCACGGCCGCGGCGGCGACCAGCAGGCCGGCGAGGATCGCCAGGCCGCTGAAACCAAACAGTTTCACTATAACATAGGCGGCCGCGCCCAGGAGTACGTAGCGCAATCCGAACAGCACCGCCCAACGCAGGCGGCGCGCGGCGCGCCGCGGATCCAGCCCCGCAGCCAGTTGCTCCAGCCAGCGGAAGTTGGCCATCGCGCCCAGAGCTCCGGCAAGAAACCCGGCGCCCCAGGCTGGACCCTCGACCCACAGCGCCGCCCCCGTGCCCGCTACCGCCAGCACCGCCATCCACCGACGGATCCGGGTCAGCGCGCGCTCCACGCGGATCGCTTCAACGTCGCTCATCTTCTAGATCCCTGCGCAGGGTGCGGACCAGCTCGAGAAAGCCGCCTGCGATGCCGAACAAAAGGAAAACAAGATAGAGGAAATTTGTTTGAAACAGATGGTCCAGCGCCCATCCCAGCGCGTAGCCGGCGAACGTGCTGGCGGGCAGCAAGAAGGCCAGGCCGCTGTAGCGGCCCACCAACGCCCAGACGCTGTGCTTGCCGGACATGACGGCGCCGCCCCGTCCGCGCCAGCGCGCTCCCGCCGCCTAGCTGCTCATCGAAGCCAGGAACTCGGCGTTGTTGCGCGTCTTGGAGAGCTTTTCCAGCAGCAGTTCCATCGCTTCCACGGGCGAAAGCGGCGCCAGGACCTTGCGCAGCACCCACACCCGCTGGAGCTCCTCCTTGGGTTGCAGCAGCTCTTCCTTGCGCGTGCCGCTCTTGTGGATGTCAATGGCCGGGAAGATGCGCTTGTCCACGAGGCGCCGGTCCAGGTGGATCTCCATGTTGCCGGTGCCTTTGAACTCTTCGAAAATCACGTCGTCCATGCGGCTGCCGGTGTCAATCAGGGCAGTGGCGATGATGGTGAGCGAACCGCCCTCCTCGATATTGCGGGCCGCGCCGAAGAAACGCTTGGGACGCTGCAAGGCGTTGGCGTCCACGCCGCCCGAGAGGACCTTGCCCGAAGGCGGCACGATCGTGTTGTAGGCGCGCGCCAGGCGCGTGATCGAATCCAGCAGGATGACGACGTCGCGCTTGTGCTCCACCAGGCGCTTGGCCTTCTCGATCACCATCTCGGCCACCTGCACGTGCCGGGAGGCGGGTTCGTCAAAGGTCGAGTAAATGACCTCTCCCTTGACCGAGCGCTGCATGTCGGTCACTTCCTCGGGGCGCTCGTCAATCAGCAGCACGATCAGGATGATCTCCGGGTGATTGGTGGTGATCGAGTTGGCGATGGACTGCAAGAGCATCGTCTTGCCCGTGCGCGGTGGCGCCACGATCAGGCCACGCTGGCCCTTGCCGATCGGGGTAAGCAGATCCATGATGCGCCCGGAGTAATTGTCCCGCGTGGTTTCCAGGCGAATGCGCTGGTTGGGGTAAAGCGGGGTCAGGTTGTCGAAGAAGATTCGGGTGCGCGCTTCTTCGGGCGGCTCAAAGTTGATGGCGTCTACCTTGATCAGGGCGAAGTAGCGCTCGCCCTCTTTGGGCGGCCGGATCTGGCCCGAGATGGTGTCGCCCGTCCGCAGATCGAAGCGCCGGATCTGGGAGGGAGACACATAGACGTCGTCCGGCCCGGGCAGGTAGTTGTACTCGGGAGCGCGCAGGAAGCCAAAGCCGTCCGGCAGGCACTCCAGGACGCCCTCGGAGAAAATCAGGCCCGCTTTTTCGGCCTGCGCCTGCAGGATCTTGAAGATCAGATCCTGCTTGCGCATGCCCGCAGCGCCGCTGATCCCCAGATCCTTGGCGATCTGATTGAGCTGCTGGATGCTCATCTCCTTGAGGACCTTGAGGTCGAGCGAGGGCGCGGTCGTAGTGGTATTGCCGGCTTCCTTGTTTGCCGCTTCCTTGTTTGCGGCTTCCTTGTTGCCGGACTTCTCGGCCTGCTTTTCGCCCTGCTTGCGCTTGGGCGGCGCCGCCGTAGCCTCGGCAGGCCTGGCTTCCGCGGCCTTGGACTCGGCGACGGGCGCGGAGGGCGCCTTGGTCTCGCCTGCGACCGGCTTGGTCTCGGCCGCAGGGGCAGGTTTGTCCTCCTGCGCGGTGAGGACCGGTGGATTGGCTTCCTGAACGGTGGTCGGATTGGCTTTATTCTCGCGGTCTTCCATCTGGTTGGGCAAGGCAGTTACTCCTCCCGCCGCTCCCGAGGGATCGGAAACGGCGATTCGACAATTCTCAGTGCAGTTGTTCTTCGCTGGTCTGAACAACCATCTCCACAGGCGACGGAGCGGGTAGCGGCAGCCCGGGCAGCTCCCGCTCCAGGGCGATCTTGAGCACCTCGTCCATGGATTCCACGAAGTGCAGTTTCATCTGATTGCGGATGTTCTCGGGAATGTCGGGCAGATCCTTTTCGTTGCCTTTAGGCAGGACCGCCTCGAAAATTCCGTGCCGGTGGGCCGCCAGGAGCTTTTCTTTCAGGCCGCCGATGGGCAGTACCTTGCCGCGCAGGGTGATCTCGCCGGTCATGGCGATGTCGCCCCGCACCGGCACCTTGGTCAGCGCGCTGACAATGGCGGTGGCGATGGTGATGCCGGCCGAAGGACCGTCCTTGGGGATGGCGCCCTCGGGCACGTGCACGTGAATGTCAATGTGGCGGTAGAAATCGCGCGGCAGCCCGAGCATCTGGGCGCGGGAGCGGATGTAGCTCATGGCCGCCTGGGCCGATTCCTGCATGACGTCGCCCAGCTTGCCGGTGGTGATCAGCTTGCCCTTGCCATCCATGACGATGGCCTCGGTAGTGAGCAACTGCCCGCCCACCTCGGTCCAAGCCAGCCCCACTGCGGCCCCGATCTCATTGCGCTTTTCGGCTTCCAGATCGCGGAATTTCTCCGGCCCCAGGAAGCGGGCCACCGCTTCGGCGTCCACGACCACCTTAGGCGGGTCCGTGTGCGGCTTGCTGCTGCGCGCATTGACCACGGCGCGCGCCACCTTGCGGCAAATGTTGCCGATCTCGCGCTCCAGATTGCGCACGCCCGCCTCGCGCGTGTAGTAACGGATGATTTGCAGCAGCCCTTCCTCGGTGAACTCCACCATCGCCGGGGTCAGCCCGGTCTGCTTCATCTGCTTGGGGACCAGGAAGCGTTTGGCGATCTCCAGCTTTTCTGGCTCGGTGTAACCGGAGAGCCGGATCACCTCCATGCGGTCCTGCAAGGCGGGCGGTATGGTGTGGAGCACGTTGGCCGTGCAGATGAAGAACACTTGGCTCAGGTCGTACTCCACGTCGAGGTAGTGATCCATGAACATGTAGTTCTGTTCCGGATCCAGTACCTCGAGCAGCGCCGCCGACGGGTCGCCGCGGAAGTCCATGGACATTTTGTCCACTTCGTCCAGCATGAAGACGGGGTTGCGCGTGCCCGCCTTGCGCATCATCTGGATGATTTGGCCGGGCAGGGCACCGATGTAGGTGCGGCGGTGACCGCGGATTTCGGCCTCGTCCCGGACGCCGCCCAGCGACAGGCGCACGAATTTGCGACCCGTGGCCCGCGCAATGGACATGCCCAGCGACGTCTTGCCCACGCCCGGCGGCCCCACAAAGCAGAGAATGGAGCCCTTGGGCTGCTTCACCAGGCGGCGGACAGCGAGGAACTCGAGGATCCTTTCCTTGACTTTCTCCAGGCCGTAGTGATCCTCGTTCAGAACTTTTTCCGCGTATTTCAGATCCCGGATCTCGCGCGTGCGCTGCTTCCACGGCACGGCCAGCAGCCATTCCAGATAGTTCCGCGAGACCGTGGACTCGGCCGACATGGGCGGCATGTTTTCCAGGCGCCGCAGCTCGGCCATCGCTTTCTCGTAGGCGTCCTTGCTCATGCCGGCCGCTTCGATCTTCTTGCGCAGCTCGTCAATCTCGCTCTTTTCGCCGCGGCCCAGCTCCTTCTGGATGGCCTTGATCTTCTCGTTCAGGTAGTATTCCTTCTGCGCCCGCTCCATCTGGCGCTTGACGCGCCCCTGAATGGCCCGGTCCACGTTGAGCTTTTCGATCTCGATGTCGAGCATGTCGCCGATGCGGTTGAGCCGCTCGATGGGATCGAAAATCTCCAGCAACTCCTGCTTTTCTTCCACCGTGAGCTGGAGATTGGCGGCCACCGTATCGGCCAGCCGCCCGGGATCGTCCACGCGGATGGCGGCCACCACGGTTTCGTAGTTCAGGTTCTGGCTCAGCTTGACGTACTGCTCGAACAGCGAGGTGACGCGCGCGATCAGCGCATCCAGTTGCGGGCCGGGCTCGATCTTGTACTGGAACGTGCGCACCACGGCGCGGAAGAAGCCTTCCTCATCGCTGACCGAGACGATTTTGGCCCGCTCCAGCCCTTCCACCAGCACCTTGATGTTGCCGTCCGGCAGGCGCAGGCTCTGCACGATGTTGACGATCGTGCCTACCTGGTAGATTTCGTCCGGGCGCGGGTCGTCCACTGTGGCGTCGTGCTGGGTGGCAAGGAAAATTTTCTTGTCGGTGGCCAGCGCCTCTTCCAGGGCGCGTACGCTGGCTTCACGGCCCACCACGAACGGGGTCATCATGTGCGGGAAGATCACTACGTCCCGCACCGGCATCATGGGCAAGCGGCGAGTCTCGGATTTTTCTTTAGAGGAAAGCATGATTCCCACTTACTGTCGTCCCGGCAGTCCGATTCCCGGGGTTGCTGACTGCCTGCCCCGGTAATGGCTTCTCGCGCCCCCCAGATTCGGATCCGCCGGGCTGCGCCGCGGCCCCTCAGGCGGACTCGCGGCAAGCGAGCGCTCAGCCCGCCTTCTCCAGCAAAGCGAGGTTGATCTTCCTGGACATGACCATCTCCTTGGTGACCACGAACTCGCGCACCTTCCGGTACGAGGGGAGATAGTACATGAGGTCGAGCATGAGCTCTTCCAGGATCATGCGCAGGCCTCGCGCACCCACCTTGCGTTCCAAGGCCTGGGTGGCAATGGCCTCGAGCGCATCCTCGCTAAATCTCAGTTTAACATTTTCGAACTCGAACAGTTTCTGATACTGCCGGATGATGGCGTTCTTGGGCTTGGTCAGGATCTCGATGAGGGCGTTCTTGTCCAGCTCTTCCAGTACCGCGACCACCGGCAGCCGGCCCACGAATTCGGGAATGAATCCAAACTTGATCAGATCCTCCGGCTGCACTTGGGCCAGCAGATCCGTATCGCGGCGACCTGCCGGCGCCCCGTCGCGCTGTTCGGGCTCCAGGAAGCCGATGGTCTTCTTGCCGATCCGCCGCGCGATGATCTTCTCCAGCCCCACGAAGGCGCCGCCGCAGATGAACAGGATGTTGGTGGTGTCCACGGGCGTGAATTCCTGGTGCGGATGCTTGCGCCCGCCCTGCGGCGGCACGTTGGCGATGGTGCCCTCGAGAATCTTCAGCAGGGCCTGTTGAACGCCCTCCCCGGAAACGTCGCGCGTGATCGAAGGATTCTCGTCCTTGCGGCTGATCTTGTCAATCTCGTCAATGTAGATGATGCCTTGCTGGCAACGTTGCACGTCCCAGTCCGCGTTCTGCAACAGCCGCAGGATGATGTTTTCCACGTCCTCGCCTACGTAGCCGGCTTCCGTCAGCGAGGTGGCGTCGGCGATGGCGAAAGGCACGTCCAGGATCCGCGCCAGCGTCTGCGCCAGCAAGGTTTTGCCCGACCCGGTCGGGCCGATCAGAAGGATGTTCGACTTGGACAGCTCGACATCCGAGCTGCGCTGGCGGCTCATGTGAATGCGCTTGTAGTGGTTGTAAACAGCCACCGCCAGCTTTTTCTTGACTTCCTCCTGCCCGATGACGTACTGATCCAGGTATTCTTTCAGCTCCTGCGGCTTGGGCAGCTTGTGGGGCGCCGAGAAAGCCGTTTCGTGGCGGTCTTCCTCGAGAATCGAGTTGCACACCGCCACGCACTCGTCGCAGATGTAGACGCGCGGGTAATCGCCAGGCGAGGAGATCAGCTTGCCGACGACGTCCTGGCTTTTGTGGCAGAAAGAACAGCGCAGCGGCTCATCCGGACCCGAACGCCTCACTTTTGTGCTCCCCGGCCGTGGTTTTGGGCGGGCCGCCTCATGGTCGCCGACCTGCTTCTATTATCGCCCGATCAGGCCGGGCAGGCAATGGCGTCCTCAGTGAGCGCCTTCCTGCACCATCGCCGTTGAAGCCACGCGGGGTCAGGCCGGGCGAGGGATTCGGGGCGGCCCGCTGCGGCCGGGATCCTTCGCGGGTTCGCTCAGGCGGCGAGTTCCGCGCCGACTTCCTGCGCGAATTGCTTCATCAGAGCTGCCAGGCGCTCCGCCTGTTCGCGGCGTCGGTCATACAGGTTGTACAGCTCGCACGGGTCCCATTCCAGGTGGAAGAGTTCCGGCACGGGCGGCTCCGGCGAGGCTCCGCTTTCGGTGCTGTTCCGGGCAAAGCGATACTTCCACGGACCTTCGCGCACCGCTTCCAGCGTCTTGCCCAGGAAGTAGTAGAATCGCGTCCGGGGAGAGGGCTTGCCGTCCCGAAGCAGCGGCATCAGATCCACGCCATCGTAGACGCGATCGTGGGGCATGGTCGCTCCTGCCGCGCGGACCAGGGTCGGGAACAAGTCGAGCGCAGAGGCCATCTCGAAACAGACCTGACGCGGTTTCACCACCTCTGGCCAGCGCACGATGCACGGGACGCGGAAGCCGCCCTCGTAAGTGGTGCCTTTGGCGCCGCGCAACGGGCCTTTGGACCCGGTATGCCAGGGCTCGACGCCCTTGGCCAGCATGCGGGCAGGCAGGTTGTGCCACGGTCCGTTGTCGCTGGTGAAGAGAACCATGGTGCGGGCATCGAGTCCTTCCTCTTTCAGAGTGCGCAGGATCTGGCCCACCGACCAATCCAATAACTCGATCACGTCCCCATAGAGTCCGCCGCGCGAGCGCCCGAGCCACTGCGCCGGCGCGCTCAGCGGCAGATGCGGCATGGAATAGGCCAGGTACAGGAAGAAAGGCCGATCCCTCGAAGAGCGAATGAAGCGCAGGGCCTCCTCGGTGTAGCGCGGCGTCAATTGGGACTGATCGGTCAGCTCTTCGATCGGCTCGGCGTCGCGATAGAGGTGGAGCGGGCGCCTGGTCTTGACCCACGGCGGGAGCATGTCGTTGCTATAGGGCAGGCCGAACCAGGCGTCGAAACCGCGGCTCGTGGGCAGGTATTCCTTTGGCTGGAATCCCAGGTGCCACTTGCCAACGATCATGCTGCGATAGCCGCGCGACTTGAGCACCTGAGGTAACAAAATTTCGCTGAGCGGTAAGCCACCTACGGTGTCCGGTCCCGTGTTGTTGGGCAGCCCGGCGCGAACGGCGTACCGCCCGGTGAGGAGTCCCACGCGAGAGGGCGTGCATACCGAGGCGGCAGCATAGAAGGAAGTGAACCGCATGCCCTCTTCAGCCATGCGATCCAGGTTCGGGGTGCGGATCATGGGGCTGCCATAGCAGCCGAGGTCGCCGTAGCCCAAGTCGTCGGCGAACAGGATGATGAAGTTCGGCGGCAGGCTCGCGGTTGCAGATTCTGCCCTGAGGCCGGTCAAGGCCGTCACGCTACCCAGGAACTCCCTTCGACTCTGGCCGCGCATGGCTAACATGATAGCGGCAGCGAAG
>JAPWUP010000356.1 GCA_028275505.1 Bryobacteraceae bacterium | reverse complement strand
AGCCCGCCGTTCGCGATGACGGACACCGCGCGAGCGAGCTGGATCGTGGTGGCGCTCAATTCGTGACCCATGGCCACCGAGGGCAGTGACGTTTTCTGCCAGCGCTCCAGCGGGCGCACCCGACCCGGCGACTCGGCAGGCAGAGGCAATCCCGTGCGCTGCCCGAAGCCAAACTTCCGCACATATTCGTACAGTCGCCGTTCGCCCACTTTCAATCCGATCTGGATGGCGCCGATGTTGCTCGATTTGGCGAGCACGTCCGCCACGGAAAGAGCGGAGTAGGGATGATGGTCGTGCACCACCCGCCCGTACAGTGCAATGCGACCATTGCCGCAGTTGACTATGGTCTCGGGACGCAGGTCCGTGGTTTCCAGCGCCGCCGTGAGCGTCACCACCTTGAAAACCGACCCCGGCTCAAATGGCACCGATACCGCATAGTTGTGGAAGCGAATCCTGGCTTCGTCCGGGTCGCGCGGAGGCACATTCGGGTCGAAACCCGGATAAGTGGCGACGGCCAGCAGCTCGCCGGTGTGCGGATTCATGACCACCACGCTGCCGGAGGAACACCCCTCGGCGCGCGCAGCGGCTTCCAGTTCCTGCTCGGCCACGTATTGGATCCGTTCGTCCACGGTAAGAGCGAGGCTGGAGCCGGGCTGAGGCGCCTCGTAAGCCACCGGCTGCACCAAGCGCCGCCAGACGTCAGAGACCACCTTCACCGCGCCGTGCTTGCCGCCTACCGTCCCGTCAAAGGCTAGCTCCAGACCGAGGGCGCCCTTTTGCTCGAAATCCACCGTCCCGATCAGATGGGCCGCCAGCTTTCCCTTCGGGTAATGACGCACCACCTCGGGCGTCAGTTGAATCCAGCTCTTGCCCAGAGCGCGTAGCCGCCGGGATTCCTCGGGCGACAGGCGCCGTTTGATGTAAGTGAAGCCCGCGCGGCGACGCTGGAGTTCGGCCAGCTTGTCGCGCAAAGGACCATAAGGCAGGCCGAGCGTCTGACTGAACAATCGGGCAGCCTCCTCGGGGGACGGAATGTAGCGCGGATCCACGGATACGGATTCCAGTGCCAGGCTGGCAGCCAGCAAGCTGCCGTTACGATCCAGAATGGACCCACGAGGGGCCGGCAGCGGCAGTTCCCGAACATGCTGCCTGCGCGCCGCTTCGGCGTATTCCGGGTGACGTATCCATTGGATCTGCACCAGGCGGGCGAGTAGTACGAGCGCCCAGAACAGAAATCCGGCGGTGAGAAGCCCAAGGACTCTGCTTGCACGCGGGCCAGCGCCAGGCGCCACCGCGGGTGACCTCCTCCCACGTCATTGCGTTGCTTTGTCCGGCTTGGCGTCGGACTCCTGGCCGGCCGCCTGCGCATTGAGCGCCGGCTTTGTCAGGGGAGCGAGACTGACCACCTGGCCAGGCGCAGGGTGCACCATATGGTTCGTGCGCTCCCACTCTTCAAGGCGTTCCTGCCTCACCATCCCGGCATAATCGGCCGCCAGCCGGGCCTGCTCGGCCAGCAGGCTCTGACGCTGGGCTTGCAGCACCAGCAGATGACGCTCCTCAAGGCGCTGCAAAGCCGTGGGCATCAGGATCACAATTGAGATGCCGAGAGCCAGGAGCGCAAGCCCGAGGGCTCGCCCGTAGGCAGGCGAGACCGCCCCCGCACGGGCGCGGTCGAGCCGGCTGTTGTCAATGGTCTTCACATGCAGGTACACGTCCTCGAGCGGGAGCGGCGGCAAGCCGCTGGCCTCTTCCTCAGCCATGCAGAGCACTGGCTCCTTCACTTGCCAGTCACTATCCTTGGGCAGGGTTGCCAAGTTAGCACCTCCCGACGAACACTCCTTGCGCCGCCGTAGCGGCTAGCGAATCTCGATGGCACGCAACCGCGCGCTGCGCGCAGCGGGGTTGGCGCGCACTTCTTGCTCTGAAGGGCGGATCACATGCTTGTGCAAGGGCACGGCGCGTCCTTGCCGGATCCAGTCCCGGAAGGCGCGCTTGACCTTGCGATCCTCCGTGGACATGAACGAGATCACTACTACGCGCCCGCCCGGACGGACAATCTCCGGCGCCGCCGCCAGCAACGCCTCGAGTTCCTCGTCCTCCCGGTTGACGGCGCGTCGAAGCGCCATGAAAATCTTGGTGGCAGGATGCAAGCGACCCCTGCGCGGCACGGCCTCTTCGACCAGGCGCGCCAACTCGCGCGTGGAACGCAGAGGCCGTGCCTGCAGGATTGCCCTGGCTACGCGCTCCGATATCCTCCTTTCCGATCCGGCTTCCTGGAAGAGCCGGACCAAGTCTGCATAGGTCGCTCGATCGAGATACTCTGCCGCAGTGATGCCGCCCGAGCGATCGAATCGCATGTCCAGTGGACCATCGGCTGCGAAGGAAAACCCGCGGGGCCCCGAAGTAAGCTGGGCGTAACTGGGACCCAGATCGGCGAGCAAACCGTCCACTTTGTCGAAGCCCATCTCGGCCAGGGCAGCCGGCAAGGTCGAGAACCACCCATGCCGGTAGCGGATCCGGTCCGCCCAGGGGGCCGTATTGCGCCGCGCCACCTCCAGCGATTCCGCGTCGCAGTCGTTGGCAATCACCAGCCCGGTTGCCAGGCGCTGGGCGATCGCCGCAGTATGGCCGCCGAGACCGGTGGTGGCATCCACATAGACGCCGTCCGGACGGACGGTAAGCCACTGAATGGCTTCTTCCAGCAAGACAGGAACGTGATGCGGCGCTTCGGGCATGATCATCGAGTCCTGGAAACGGGCTTGTCATTACCTCAACCCTTTTGCCGTCAGGCGCTTCAGCTTGCCGTCCAAGTCCTGCTCGGCCGAGGCCTTGCGCGCCTGGTAGACGTCTTCGGGCATCACATCCACGCGCCAGATCCAGGGGACGAGCATCAGGGGCCTGTCCTCGAGCGACAGGGCGCGTCGAAGGTCCTCGTGGATCAGGATGCGCCCCTGACCGTCCATTTCGGTGTTCGCGCCGTAGTGGTTGGCGAGGAACAGCAGGTCGGCGGCGTCGGGATCTTCATGATCGCTGGCCAGCCGCAAGCGTTGCTCGCGCCAGACTGAGATGGGGTAGATCCGTACGCTGCGGCGGTCGAGCGTGGTTAC
>JAPWUP010000014.1 GCA_028275505.1 Bryobacteraceae bacterium | reverse complement strand
GCAGGCGGAGTTGGAAAAACTGCGACGACAGGCAAAATTATGATGCCGGCACGCAGCGGCCGGCGCCTCATGGTCCCCGTGATATCGCGCGATCCGGAGGCGAACCCACGGAGCGCACCACCAGCGCTGCCTGCCCGGACTCCACGCAAGACGCAGCGCGCGAGCTGCGGGGGCTTTGACACCCTGTGCGATCGCGTGCCCATGTTCGCCAGCGGCGGTATGGTGCGTGCACGCGGCTGCGAATTGGCGCCGCTAATCCCGCGGCCAAGGGTAATCGTTCTTGCCTGCCGTGGGCTCGATGGGGCCCAGCGGGAGCGTCTTCTGCCAGGCCAGCGCCTTGGCTGCCAGGTCCTTCACGATCTCAGGCCGCCGGTCGGCGAGATTGTTGAGCTCCATGGGGTCGCGCGGAATGTCATAAAGCTCCACGCGGCTGAAGTCCGGGTTGAGCAAGAGCTTCCAATCGCCTTCCCGGATGGCGAGCATGGGGCTGCGATTGATGTTATAGCCCGCGATCGCAAACCGCCACTCCCAAAACAACGGCTTGCGGCGAGGCCGCGAGGCGCCGAACAAAATGTCGCTGACGTCTTCGCCGTCCAGGCCGAGGGCGTCATCTTGGGGCAGACCGGCAATCTTCAACAAAGTCGGCAACAGGTCTACGCCCGAGAGTACCGAGCGCGTTTCCACGCGGCCCGCGGGAACCCTTCCAGGCCACCGCACGATGAACGGGACGCGAATGCCGCCCTCGTAAAGACTGCGCTTGCGGCCACGGAACGGCCCCGGAGACCCAAAAGCGCTGTGGCTGGCGTTGCGGATGTGTATGTCCTCCGGTCCGTTATCGCTCGAAAACAAAATGAGGGTGTTCTCTCTCAAACCCAGTTTGTCGAGCTCGTCAATCAGACGGCCGAGCTGGGTGTCCAGGTCGCGCAGCGAAGCGAAATAAATCTAGTGAGCGCCAAGGTGCCCGGACGCCGTCTGCGGAGACAGTTTCATGAATGGCTCGAGCTGTTCTTTAGTCGGATCCAGCGTGGCGTGCGGCAACAAGGTCCAGACATTCACATAAAACGGACGGCTCAAGTCTTGCTTGATGAACTGCAAGGCTTCGTCCACTATCAGGCCGGTTGAGTGGGCGCGGAAGTAAGGTATCTTGTCTTCGCGCCAGTGCGGGTTATTCGAGTTGACCGCCTTGACTACGTCGAAGCCATAAGCCTCCGGCAAGGGCGCGCCCGGGCCTGATCCCAAATGCCACTTGCCGAAATGAGCTGTGCGATAACCGGCTTTCTTGAGCAAACTGGCCACGGTAGGAATGCTCGGATCCAGGAAATTGGGCATGCCCCGCCGCTGGTTTTCCTCCGGCGTGGCCAGGTGTCCGTGGATGCGATGGCGCGCGGGGAAGTGGCCTGTCATGAAAGCCGCCCGGCTGGGGGAACACACCGGCCCGTTCACATAGAACTGGGTGAAGAGCGTACCTTGGGCAGCGAGGCGATCCAGGTTGGGTGTTTTCAGACGCTGATTGCCGTAACAGCTCAGATCACCCCAGCCGAGGTCGTCCGTCAGGATGAAAACGATGTTGGGAGGTCGCGACTCCGTCGCTACCCGGCTCAGGCCGGCTGCCAGACCGCCGGCCGCTGCGAGCAAGAAGTTACGCCTGTGCATTGATCTTGGTTCCTTCCTTCATGCGTTGAGCGAATTCGCCTGGCGTTCGCATCAAAAGATACTACCCGATTCCATTCCCGCGCCGCGCGCCGGTAACGGGGGCTGACGGCATTTCGCCTGTTGCTAAAGGAACATGAACATCCTGATCACCGGAAGGCCGGGCTGCGGCAAGACCACGCTCATCGGGAAGATCGCGGCGCGCCTCGGAGAGCGGGCCGGCGGTTTCATAACGCGCGAGATCCGCGAGCGTGGGATTCGGCAGGGTTTCGAGCTGATCACGCTGGATGGCCCTAGAGTCACGCTGGCGCGCGTCGGACTTGCCAGTCGCGTGCGGGTGGGGCGCTACGGCGTTGATGTGGAGGCGCTGGAGCGCGTGGGGCTGGAGGCGGTGCGCCGGGCGCTGGAGGCAGGTCGCGTCGTAGTCATTGACGAGATCGGGAAAATGGAAATGGCTTCGCCCGCTTTTTGCGAGATCGTCGCGCGAGCACTCGATTCGCCTTCGCCGGTTCTTGCGACGATCCACGCCCACCCGCATCCCTTCACGGACACCATCAAGCGCAGGCCCGATATCCGTCTCTTCGAGCTGACGCCCGCGAATCGCGACGGGGCCGAGGGCGTGATCTGGGACTGGCTGACGGTGCGATAGGAGGCGACGGGGCTGGTGGTTCCCTGCTCCGCCGCCTCCGCAACGCGTGAAGTTCAGAAGTAGTATTTCATGCCGAGCTGGATTTCCCGCGGACCCACCTTGGTGCCGGTGATCTGGCCGAAGTTGGTTGCGCCATAGGTGCTGGCGGGATCGCCAAACACCGGCGAGTTGAGGACATTCTGGGCTTCGATGCGGAACTCGAATCGCTGTCCCTCTTTGACGCGGAAGCTCTTCAGCAAGGCCGCGTCAAAGGTCTTGATGGCCGGTCCACGGTAATTCAAGGTGCGCGGCGCAGTGCCGGGCACGTCAATGGGAGGCTTCGAGAACGCCGCTTCGTTGAACCAGCGATTCAGCCGACTGGTCACCGAGCCCGACGTGCTCGGATCGCCGATCAGGTTGGGCCGCTGCGTTCCGTTCCAGATATTGCCGCCGCTTTGGGTCACCTGCAAAGGCATGCCGCTTTGCAGGATCGCCATTCCGCTCAGTTCCCAGCCCCCAAGGGCCCAGTCGAGCGGCAAGCTCCAGGTAGAACCCCACTTGCGGCCCTTGCCGAAGGGCATTTCCCAGGCGCCAGTCAGCACCACGCGGTGCGCCACGTCATGCGCCGAAAGCGATCGCTCCAGCCGAAGGTTCAGCGGGTATTGGAGGCTCGTAGAGCCGCCCAGCCAAGCGAGGTTGCCGGAACCATGGGAGGCGTCGTCAATCATCTTGGACCACGTATAGTGCACCAGAGTGGTCAGCCCGCGCGAGTAACGTTTTTCCCACTTCACTTGCAGGCCGTGATAGTAGGAGTCGGCCCGCGGCGGCTCGGCCGTGCCTGAGCTGGCGCCATCGAAGTGGGGCATGGGCCGCAGCAACCGGAATAGTTGGACTGTGCGCCCGTTGAGGTTGGTAGCCTTGGGATCGGTGATGATCCCATAGAACGGGTTGGGCACCGCGCTCGTGAGCACCGTGCGGCCCCAGCTCCAATACTGCGGATCCAGCGGCGTCAAGGAAGTGTAGGGCAGGAACAGGTGAGTGCCGCGGCTGCCGGTATAGTTGACCTCGAGCACGGACTGGAATGGCAGCTCGCGCTGGATGGAAAGGTTCCACGAATGATACTCGGGATTGCGGTTCCAGTTGGGTACGATGGTGCCGACGCCGAGCCCGATGAAGGTCCAATCGCCGAGGGAGCGGCCCGGAGGCAACAGCATTCCCTCGGGGTACGGGTTGCTCAAGCGCGCGCGCAAGGTGGCGTTGGAATCCAGCGTAAAGGTCGGCGTAGCGTTGACGTTGAAGCCCGCGCCGGTGTGCCCGTAGACGGTCGCCCGGCTCAACTGGTAGAGCAAGCCGTAACCGCCGCGCACAGCCAGCTTGCGTGTCGCCGCCCAGGCGAAGCCGACCCGCGGGGACCAGTTGTTGTAATCACCATCGAAAGGCGAGCGCCGGTTCTTGTCCACAAACTTCATCACGCCGCGCGTGTCGTAACCGGGCACCTTGACGGGCGACTGGGCGTTCAGGTCCCAGTAGCTTTGCCGGTCGTACTTTTCCCAGCGGGGCACGTCGAATTCGTAGCGGATACCGAGGTTCAAAGTGAGTTTCGGCGTGATCTTCCAGTCATCCTGGAAATAAAAGCCCCAGTAAGCCGAGCGGGTGAACACTTTGGGGTCAATGTGGAACTGACCGCCGGTGGCCCAGCCGATGAGCATGGCCGCCAGTCCGTTGCCCTCATTGCCAGGACAAGAGAAACGGTCACGGCAAGTGACGCCCCGACCGAAGCTGAACTGGCCTGACGGATAACCCGGCTGGGCGTAATCCAGGAAGAAACGACGGGTCTCGGCGCCCATCTTCATGTTATGCCCGCCGCTGGTCTTGGTGTAAAACCCCGAGAAGTGGTGGACTCCTTCCTGGCGATCCATGATCAGCCAGCCCTCGGTCCCGATGTCGGTGTAGCCCTCCGGCGCGATGGTCGGGAACACAAGGTGGGTGGCGTTGTCCTTCATGTACTTGGGGAAGCCGAGGGCGGTCAGATCGAATTCCTCCATCGGCTTGCGCCAGTATGTCGAGTAAGTGAGGCCGTAACGCACGCTCCACAATGCGGTGGGACTCTGAACCTTGGTGAATTCCACGACGGTCGAAGTGGAGGTGCTCAGGCTCGGGCCATAATTGAAGGTAAAGGCCGGGGCAAGCTCCTTGCCGAAGAGGTTGGGCGGGTTACCGCGCCCGCGGCCGTAGCTGTAGCGTCCTGTCAGGCGGCTGTTGGGGGTGAAGTGGTGGTCGCCCTTGAGGTTGGTCTGGTGACCGATACTGCGATTGATGCCTTCCTCGAACCAATTGTTGGTTTCCGTGAAGGGCGCCCCGGGCTGGTTCGGCTTGGGGAAGTAGGCCAGAGCCTTGAGAGCCACAGGGTCCATCATGGACTTGGGAATGATATTGCCCGGAAAAGGCCGGCGCTCGAGGTTGCCCTGGGCATTGATGAACGTGTCGAAGGGGTTGTAAATGATCATGAGCTGGCCGGCGGTATTGCGGGTTTCCGTGAAGTTACCTTCGCGCTGGAGCAAGGTGGGGAAAGTCGCCGTCGCGCTGAGGGGACTCTTGGAGCGCGTGTGCTCATAGGTAGCGAAGAAGAACGTTTTGTTCTTGATGACGGGGCCGCCCAGAACGCCACCGAGCTGGTCGCGGCGATAGTAGGGCCGGGTCCGGCCTGCCCGATTCGAGAACCAGTTGTTGGCGTTGAGGTCCGAATGGCGCAGGAAGTAATACCCGGTGCCATGGAACTCGTTGGTTCCTGAACGGGTCACCATGTTGATCACCGCCCCGCCGGTCTGGCCGTACTCGGCGGAGAAGAAGTTGGTCTGAATTTTGAACTCCTGGACGGCATCCACCGAGGGGGCGTACTTGAGGTCCGTGATTCCGGAGTTCTGCTCGACGGTGACGACGCTGACGCCATCCAGCAGTACGTCGGAGGTCGAGTTACGCGCGCCGTTGGCCACGAAGTTCGTGTTGTTGTCCCCACGCCGTCCGCCGGAGCCAACAACGCCTGGCGTGAGGTAGGTCAAGGCCATGGGCGATCGGGCAATGTTGGGCAGCGAAATGATGTACTTGTTTTCGATCACCTGGCCGAGGTTGGCGATCGTCGTGTTCAGCAGAGGTGCTTCGGCTTGTACTTCGACCGTGGCCGTCACTTCGCCCACTTCCAGTTGCACGTCCACGGTAGCCTGCTGCTGCACGGAGAGGGGGAAGGGGCCGCGGACGTACTTCCGGAAACCCGTCGCTTCCACGGTCAGGGTGTAGTTGCCGGGCGGCAGGGCGGTCACCACGTAGCGCCCCGCCTCGTCGGTGATCGTCTTGTGAGCCACGTTGCGGTCGGCTTCGGTCACGGTCACGGTGGCGCGGGGCACGCTTGCGCCGGTGGCGTCCGTCACCGTGCCGCGAATCGCCGCGGTATAGGTTTGAGCCCAGAGCAGGCCTGTAGCCAGAGCCAGACCCGCCAAAAGAGGGAACCATCTACGCGTTTCGATCATGGACCCTTTCACCTCAATTCTTGTTGTGGCGTGGGAAGACCCCTGAGGTTCCCGCACCACTTCTATACCCGTTTAATACTAGCACTCATTGTGTGTGGAGGACAAGGGCGAAAATTGGGCGAATCCGCAGCGCTCGCGTCGTCTCGGATGCGCGCCCGGCCCCATTTACCCCGGTTTGCGGCGCGCTCGACCGACTCGCCGCCGGCGTCAGTCTGGCGGTCAGTGCTACTCTGAAAGATTGAGACGCGATCCGCTGGCAATCGCCTACCTTTCGCTGGCGGCAGTCTGCTTTTTCTGGGGCACGACCTATCTCGGCATCCGAGTGGCCCTCGAGTCGCTGCCGCCCTTAGTGCTGGTCAGTAGCCGGTTTCTCCTTTCGGGAGGCTTGCTCCTGCTGTTCGCGCGTTGCCGAGGCATCCCTGTGCCCCGCGGCCGCCAGCTTCTGGATGCAGCGATGGCCGGCGTGCTCATCCTGGGCGTTGGCAATTGTTGCCTCACCATTGCCGAACTGTGGGTACCCAGCGGGCTGGCGGCGCTCATGATCACGGTTTCGCCCTTCTGGATGGTGGGCATCGAAGCGCTGATGCCCGGCGGGGAACGTTTGCGCGGCGCCACGGTGGCGGGTATGCTGGTCGGACTGCTGGGCAGCGCATTATTGCTGGCGCCGGAGCTGACGGGGGCGGTCGAAAGCCGGGGTTTGATCAAGGGATTCCTGTTGTTGCAAGTGGGTTGCGCATCCTGGTCTTTCGGCTCCATTTATCAACGTCGCAGGAGTGCGCCGGAGCATCCGCTCATGAGCAGCGCGCTGCAACAATTCGCCGCCGGATTGTTTTTCCTGCCGCTTGCCCTGCTGGTTCCTCACGGCCCTGTACGCTGGACGGCCTCGGGTCTCGTGGCGGTGGCCTACCTGGTGCTTTTCGGCTCGATCGTGGGTTACAGCGCCTATTTGTACGCCCTGCGGCGCCTGCCCGTCGCTCTGGTTTCCATTTACTCCTACGTGAATCCGGTGGTCGCAGTAACCCTGGGCTGGATTTTCTATCGCGAGCCGTTCGGACTGCGGGAGGCAGGCGCCATGCTGATCATCTTCGCCGGCGTCGCGCTGGTCAAGCTGTCCAGCCCGCGCGATCGTGCGTCAATGCTTGCGGAACACGCGCGCCCCCAGCGCACCGCCCAGCGCCGCCGTGACGGAGAAGGTCAGGAAACCGAACAACAACGAGAGCGTCAGTTCGACCGGGTTGCGGATGATCTCGAGGACGCGTGCCGCCATGTCGGGCGGCAGTCCTGACTGATCTCGCAGAGCGCGTTCGAGCGCATCCTGGCGTGCCGACAGCAGCGCCACCGCGATGGTCATCAGCACCATGCTGATGAGGAAGGCGAACAATCCCGTCATCCAACCGAGCTTGAGGCCGGAACGGGCAGGCAGCGATTGCTCGGTACGGCGGTTGTAGAGATAGACGGCAAGAGCGCCGCCGCCCAACAAGGTCACCACTGGCAACCACGGTGAGATGGGGATGGAGCTGAGGGCCAGCGCGAGCGCCCCGGCGAACAACGCAATGCGCACCGCAGCGCGGTTCTGGAAGCCGATCTCCACGATGGGCGGGGGCGGAGGGGACTCCGGCGGCGCCTCGGCGGCAACGGGAGGCAATGGTTCCTCACTTTCGCGCACGGGGCGACCGCATTTATGGCAGAACCGCGCGTCCGGGACCAGGCGCGCTCCGCAGGTGCAGAACTCCTCCATCGAGCCCAGTTTGCCGCAGGGCTGCGCGCGGGGCAAGCCGGGCCGGGCGGTGGGCCGCTTATACAGGGTAGAATGGAAGAGAATTGGGGACGTAGCTCAGTTGGATAGAGCGGCCGCCTCCTAAGCGGCAGGTCGGCAGTTCGAATCTGCCCGTCCCTACCACCAACTGCCCGGAACTTATCACGTGGCTGTGCGCAGCGCTTTTTTAGCGTAAAGTTCCTGGTCCGCCCGGTGGTATAGCTCCTCCAGGGTTTCCCCTGGCTGATATTCAGCTACGCCCACAGAGACGCGCACGAGGACACGCAGCGGGCGACCCGCGGCGGTCACGCTGTACCAGCCACTCACACGCTCGCGGATCTCCACGCTTTTGCGTTGTGCCTGTTCGAGCGGGCTATCCATGATCGCCAGAAACTCGTCACCGCCCCAGCGCCCGACCACATCGGTGTGGCGGAACTGCTCACGGAGGCGCTGCGCGAAGTGCACAAGGACCTGATCTCCCACGTGGTGGCCGTAGCGATCGTTGAGCGCCTTGAACTGGTCCAAGTCGAGCAGGAGGATCGAGAACTGCCGGCCGGCAGTGATCCGTTCCCTCAGTTGGCGCTCGCATTCGCGCCGGTTGGCCAGGCCGGTGAGGCTGTCGGTGGCGGCCAATTGTTCAGCATGCTCCAGGCGGCTTTGGAAAGCTTGCAACTCCCTGCGGAGCTGGTTGAGAGATTCCTCGTATTCGCGAGTCGCGCGGTCCACGCTGGTCTTCATTTCAGCGACTTGCAGCGTGAGCTGCCGACGGATTTCGGCGAGGCTATCCAGGCGCGAAAGCGTCTCCAACCGACGCGCGAAACTGCGGAAATTGTCCGAGTAGGTGGTATTCTGCCGCTCCAGCATGGCGGCGGCGTCCGCCAGAGTGGCAAGGATTTCCTTGACTTCGCGGCGCTGTTTCAGGCACTGGGCTTCCACTCGACCCCTGTATTCGCGCAGGTACACTTCCAGTTGCTGGCGGGTCTGCTCGATGGTGTCCAGGCTGGGTTCATCGGCCAGACGCTTGCCCAGAGCGATGAAAAGCTCTCGGACCGAATCGGCATCCTCTTTCAAGGCCGCGGGGAGATCACGGGCCATGCCGGCCAGCGCTGCCCGGTACGCTTCGAGAGAGGCCTGGAACAACCGTTCGCGCTGCTCGATTTCGTCCAGCGTTTTTTTAAGCGAAATCATCGCGCCCGGCTATCAGGAGTATCGGTCAGCGTAGGGTTTCCGGCTATCGGGCAAAAACCTTAGCACGCCGGGCGCCGCCCGTTCGCGGCGGGGGTGGGATTGATTTTGCCCGCGGCATCCTCTATGCTGAATGTCGGGCGGGGCCTAAGCCCCGCAACCCCAATACAGACTTTTCGAACAGGAGGCGAATGAGCAAAGAGGATTCGATCGAGGTACAAGGCGTAGTCGTCGAGAAATTCCCGAGCGGCCTTTTCAGTGTCCAAATTGACGAGGACCGGAAGGTGCTGGCCCACCTGGCCGGCAAGCTGCGGCGCAACCGCATCCGCGTCCTGGCGGGCGACCGCGTCACCGTAGAGCTGTCGCCCTACGACCTCACCAAGGGCCGCATCGTTTACCGGCACAAGTGAATCCCTGAGTTAGGTCCCTACCGGCAAGTGGCCGCCCGGTAGGCGAGGGCAGACTCTCAGTGCCGACCCGCCGCAGACGCCTCCTCGTGGTCGTAGGCACGCGACCGGAGGCCATCAAGCTCTGCCCTGTCTTCCTCGAACTGCAACGACGTTCCGAGTTTGCAGTCCAACTGTGCGCGACGGCGCAGCATCGCGAACTGCTCGATCAGGTGCTAGACGTGTTCGGGGTCGCTCCAGACTGGGATCTGGACCTGATGCGACCGGGTCAGACCCTGGCTGAGACGACCGCGCGTGTGATCGCAGGCCTGGAGGCGGTTCTGCAGGATGCCCGTCCCGACATGGTCCTCGTCCAAGGCGACACCACAACCACGCTTTGCGGTGCACTGGCGGCTTTCTACCACCGAATTCCCGTGGGGCACGTGGAGGCGGGGTTGCGTACTTGGGATCCCCAACAGCCCTTCCCCGAGGAGATGAACCGGGTGCTGACGAGCCGGCTGGCGACCCTGCATTTCGCTGCGACCCGATGGGCGGCCGAGAACCTGTTGCGCGAGGGGGTACCGGAAGCCCGTATCGCCGTGACCGGCAATCCGGGCATTGACGCTGTGCTGTGGGTAAGGGATCGCCTGGAACAAGGCCTCCTTCCCAGCCGCCCCTGGCCGCAGTTGGATGGCTCGCGCAAACTGATCCTGGTGACCGCGCACCGGCGGGAGAGCTTCGGCGAAGGTTTCCGGCGGATTTGCGCGGCGCTGGCTGAACTGGCGGCGCGGGATGACGTGGAAATCGTTTATCCGGTGCATCCCAACCCCAACGTGCAGGCCCCGGTGAGACAATTGCTGGCCCGGATCCCGAACATCCACCTGATCGAGCCGCTCGAATACGTGCCTTTTGTGGATTTGATGCGTCGGGCGTGGCTGGTGCTGACCGACTCCGGCGGGATTCAGGAGGAAGGCCCGTCGCTGGGCAAGCCGATTCTGGTGCTGCGCGAGAATACGGAGCGGCCCGAGGGCGTGGAGGCAGGCTCGGTGAAGCTGGTGGGCACCCAGACGCGGCGCATCGTGGAGGAAGCGGTGCGGCTGCTGGAAGACCGGCAGGAGTACGAACGCATGGCCCGCGTTCACAATCCGTACGGTGATGGTCATGCCAGCCGCCGCATTGCGGATGCAATCCGCTCATTTTTCGTCGGATAATGAAATTAAGGGGCGCGCGTACGGCCCGCCTTGCCGCCCGTCTCCAAGGGGAGCCTGAAACCGCCGCCGATATAATTGCCAGCGAGGGGAATATCCGTGGTTTTGAAAAGCGCGGGGAGCGCCACGCGATCGCGGAAACCCGCCGTGGAGCCGGCAACCGAACTGGCCGCGCAACTGGGGCGGCGCCTCGTCGGTCAGCCGGATGCGATCCGACAGATCATTCCCTACGTGCAGATGTTCCAGGCCGGACTTGCCCCGGAGGGGCGTCCCGCCGGGGTATTCCTGTTGCTCGGGCCGACGGGCACGGGCAAGACCCGCACGGTCGAAGCGCTGGCCGAGGTGCTGCACGGCTCGGAGAAATGCCTGCTCAAAATTGACTGCGGGGAATACCAGATGGACCACGAGGTGGCCAAGCTGATCGGGGCTCCGCCCGGTTACCTCGGCCACCGTGAAACGGTCCCCATGCTCACGCAGCAGAAGCTGAACGCCGTCACCAGCGAGCGTTGCGCTCTTTCGCTCGTGCTCTTCGACGAAATCGAAAAGGCGGCGCCCTCGTTGACGCGCCTGCTGCTGGGCGTTCTGGATCGCGCCACCCTGCGCCTGGGAGACAACACGACGGTCAATTTCGAGAACAGCCTGATCTTCCTGACCAGCAATCTCGGGGCGCGGGAAATGATGAAGGAGCTGCGGCCGGATTTCGGTTTCCGCGCGGACGCGCCGCGCACGGATCTGGCCGGCAAGCTCGAAGCGATCGGGTTGCACGCGGTGCGGCGTCGCTTCTCGCCGGAGTTCGTCAACCGCATTGACGCCGTCATCACATACCGGCCCCTGGATGCGGCCTCGCTGGCCGCTATTCTCGACCAACAGATTGCGGACTTGCAAAGGCTCGTGGACACGCGGCTGGGCGAGAACCGCTTTCGCATCCAGGTTTCCGAGCAGGCCCGCGAATTCCTGTTACGCGTGGGCACCAGTGCAGAGTACGGGGCACGGGAGTTGCGCCGGACGGTTCACCGGTACCTGACCCAGCCTTTGGCGGCGCTGGTGGCCGAAGGCGGCGTTCCTCGTGGCGGTCAGGTGCATGTGTTGGTGGGCGACGACGGCCAGGGTCTTGCCTTGCGGGCCAGCGCGGCCGAAGAGACGCCTGCGCAGGCGCCGGTCGTCTTGCTGGTGGAAGATAACCGCGAGTTGCTCCGCTACCTGGAGACGTGTATGGGGCAAGCGGGCTGGCAACTGCTGGCGGCGGAATCGGCCCGGCAGGCTTACAAGGAAATAGGTGAACGCATGCCGGACGCGGCTTTGCTGGATTACCGGCTGCCCGACGGCAACGGCCTCGAGCTGGCGGTCGAGCTACGGCGCCGCGATGCGCACGCGCCGATCATTATCATGACCGGGATGGAACTGGCGCCCGAGGAAGAGGCGGTTTGCGAAGAGTACGACTTCGCGGTTCTGCGCAAGCCCTTCCGCGCAGCCGACATGGTCAGCCTGCTGCGCGCCCGCCTGAATCAGCCTTGCGAGGCCTGCGCCTGAGGACGCGGCAGAACGTACCCCCGATCGGAGCAAATGAAAAGGGGCGCTTGCGCGCCCCTTTTCGCCGCGTCGAAATGATTTGACCCTGAATTGATACTGTCCTGGTCCCCTCCTCAACGGGGCGAATTTCATGTTAGCATCCCGCGCTCCGGCCGGGCAACTCCCCAATAGAATCCCGACATGCGGCAGAGGCCACCGGCTCGCCCCGAGCTGCGGCCGCCGCTGCGTCTCCGCGAGGCAAACCCGCCGAGCGTTGTCAATCCGCCGCGGCGGAGGCCGCCGGCTGCGCTGCCGTTTTGGCAGCCGGCCAGGGACGCAAGAGCTGCTCCTTGCGATAAATCAGGCTCGAGGTGTTGTAGCTGGCCAGCTCGAATTCGTGACCGTGGGTGATGGCGTCGGTCGGACAGGCTTCCACGCAGTAGCCGCAAAAGATGCAGCGGCTGTAATCAATGTTGTAGACCTTGGCGTATCGCTCGGCGCCGCTGATCCGGACCTCGTCCGTGTTTTCGGCGGCTTCGATGTAGATGCAGTTGGCCGGGCAGGCGGCGGCGCACAAAAAGCACGCCACGCACTTCTCCAGGCCGTTCTCGTCGCGCTCCAGTACGTGGCGTCCGCGGTAACGTTCTTGGAAGCGCGGCGGCTCGTCGGGATAGATCTCGGTCACCGTAGGAGAGAACATCTCCTTGAGGGTGACCCGCATCCCTTTGGCGATGGCGGCCGCCGACTCGAGAATCTCCTTGATTTCGGCCATCCAACCCCCTTGTTTGCCTGACTCCCACCGGGAGCCTAGTTTTTGGAGCCTCAACCGGGACGGTAGTCGGGCACACGCTCGTCCGGCAGGAACGTTTTGGTCCCGGCGCGAGTCCCCAGTTCTTCCAACTCCTTCTTGCGGAAACTTTCCATGGCCCAGGAGATCGTCCCGTCCGGCTCGATCAGGAATACCGAGGGAACCACCGAGATCCCGAAGGCATTGCTGACGGGATACCCCTGACGCGCCTCGTCCAACAAGGTGGGAAAGCTGACGCCGTACTCGCGATTGAACTCCTCAGTGCTGCGCGCCCCGTCCTGCGAAACGCCGAAGAAACGGATGGTTCCGCTGCCGTTGCGATGAAGGCGTTCGAGGAACGGGAAGGTGAACTGGCAAATGGGACAGTCCACCTTGAAAAAGGCCAGCACCACTGGGCCGTGCGCGAGCTCGTCGCTGAGACGGAAGGTCCGCCCGGTCAAGTCCTTCAGTTCGAATTCCGGAGCTTTTTCCCCGGTTGCGAGCATGCGGCGAGGTTTCCAGGCGCCCATCGCCTCCAGTGTAGCAACTGTCGCGATGCAAGTCCGGCCAGCGCTCTCATTCCAGCGCGCGGCGTAACTGGTTGGCGGCGACCAACAGAGGGTCCCACACCGGCGCCACCGGTGGAGTGTAAGCGAGATCCAACTGGGCAAACTGTTCGGTCGTCATTCCTGCGGTGATTGCGGCGGCGAGGACGTTGATGCGGCCGGGCACGCCGCGCTTGCCGATCACGCTGCCGCCGAGAAGACGAGTCGTGTTGCGGTCCGCCACCAGTTCGACCCAAGTGGGATCGCTGCCCATGTAACGCGAGCGATCCGGCGCTTCGATGCGTACGGAAACGGGGGAAAAGCCGGCCTGGCGCGCCTCGGTCGAGGACAAGCCGGTCATGGCCACCGCGAGGTCTCGCAAGGCGACAATGAGCGTGCCGGCGACGCCCGGGAAGCGTTCGCGGCGGCCCGCCGCGTTGGCGCCTGCCACGCGTCCCATCTTGTTCGCCGTGGTTCCGAGAGGAATGTAGACGGGCGCACCCGTCACGACGTGAACGGTCTCGGCGCAATCACCGGCAGCGTAAACACCGGCGAGGTTGGTTTCCATGCGTTCGTTCACGCGAATCGCGCCGTGACGTCCCAGCTCGATGCCTGCCTCGGCGGCCAGCTCGACGTTGGGGCGGACCCCGGTCGCCAGCACGATTAAATCGGCGGGCGTTCCTTCCACTCCCTCGGCCTGGATCGCCGAGACGCGCGTTCCCAGACGGAATTGAATCCCTCGCGCCCCCAGATGACGCGTGACGATCTCGGTCAGCTCGCGACCCTGGCGGCCGAGAATGTACGGCGACGCATCGAGAACGGTAACGCATAGGCCGCGCTCGGCCAGCCCATCGGCAACTTCCAACCCGATGTAACCGGCGCCCACAACCACGGCACGCTGCGGACGCCGTTGTTCGATGAACTCGCGCAGACGGCGGGCATCCTCCAGGGTGTGCAGCGTGAACACATGCGGCAGATCCGCGCCCGGCAGCTCGCGGACGGGACGGGCGCCGCAAGCGATCACGAGTTTGTCGTAGCTGATCCGCTCGCCGCCCCGCAGGACAACCTGGCGCCGCGCCGGCTGAATCGCGACGACCTCCGCGCCTGTGCGCACGTCAATGTTGCGCTCGCGACGGAAATAGTCCGGCGTGTGGAGGATGAGTTCGTCCAGCGAGGCCACGCGTCCGCTGACGTAGAACGGCAACCCGCAGGCCGCCCAGGAGACATGCTGTCCGCGCTCTAGCACGAGGATTTCGAGGGAGCGATCCACGCGGCGGGCGCGCGCAGCCGCGCTCATGCCCGCTGCCACCCCTCCGATGACCACGAGACGCATCAGCCCAAGCATAACGCAGGCGCTTGCGCGAGCATGCGAGTGGGGGCGTATGCCGGCCATGAGTACAATAGAAGGCTTCATGCCGATCCCCGAATCCGCGGAGGCTTTCCTAAAACGCCAGCGCGAGCGCCTGCGGGAGCTGGGCGTGCGGCCGCGCATCGTTTTTCCCGAGGGCGACGATCCGCGGGTACAGGCCGCTGCGACGCGTTTGGCGGCGGAGGGGTTGGTGGAACCCGTTCTGATCGGGCGGCCGGCACCGGGAGGCGGGGCGGCTAACTTCGTTGATCCCGCCCAGTCGCTGCGGCTGGACCACTACGCCCGGCTGCTATGGGAACGGCGCCGCTCGCACGGCATGCTCGAAATGGAGGCCCGGGAGCAGGCGGCGCACCGCCTGTATTTTGCCGGTCTCATGGTGGCTGCGGGCGATGCAGACGCCATGGTGGTCAGCGCCGTACACACGACCGCGGAATCGCTGCGCGCCATCCTGCACACGTTGGGGTTGCGTGAAGGCGTGCGCCGGCTGACCAGCGCGCACCTGATGGCGGTGCGGAACCCCGCGTATGGGCGTCAGGGCTTGTTGGTGTTCGCCGACGCGGCCGTCATCATCCGCCCCAGCGCGAGCGAGCTGGCCGACATCGCGATCGCCGCCGCGGAGATTGCGCGCGAACTTCTGGAGACCGAACCGCGCGTGGCCCTGCTGTCGTTCTCGACCAAGGGCAGCGCGCGCCACCCCGAGGTAGACCGCGTTCTGGAAGCCCTGCGTTACGTGAAAGTCCGGGCGCCCGACCTCCTGGTCGACGGGGAGCTTCAGGCCGATGCCGCCCTCGTGCCTGCGGTAGGCGCTTCCAAGGCTCCGGGATCATTGGTAGCGGGACAGGCCAACACGCTGGTTTTTCCCGACCTGAACTCGGCCAACATCGGGTACAAGCTGGTTGAGCGGCTGGGCGAAGCGGCCTTGCTGGCGGTGGTGCTGCACGGCCCGAGCCGTCCGGCTAATATCGTTTCGAGGGGCTGCTCGACCGAGGACATCGTGCACACGGCCCTGGTCACTGCCGTCCAGGCCGCTCGTGCGCGCCAGGCGAGGGCCTGAGGCGGCTCATGCTGGGATTCAAGCTCGTCTATCACCCCGATTACGATTTGCACCTGGGCGATCATGTCTTCCCTTCGCAGAAATACCGGCTGGTGCGCGAAAGACTGCTGGCGGAGGGACTGGCCACGCCGGACGACTTCGTGCAGCCCGAGCCCGCCAGCGATGAAGACGTGCTGCTGGTTCACGAATCCGGCTGGATTCAGCGACTCAAGACGGGCACTCTCGACTTTCAGGAACTCCTCCGGCTCGAGATTCCCTACTCGCGCAAGATGGTGCGGGCAGTGTTTCTGGCGACGGGAGGGAGCATCCTGGCTGCCCGGCTTGCTTTAGAGGACGGCGTGGCGTTCAATCTGAGCGGCGGATTTCATCACGCCTTTCCGGATCACGGCGAGGGCTTCTGCGCCATCCACGACGTGGCGGTGGCGCTGCGCCGGTTGCAGCGTGACGGTTTGATCCGCCGGGCCATGGTGGTGGATTGCGATGTCCATCAAGGCAACGGGACGGCTTATATCTTCCGGGCCGACCCGTCCGTGTTTACTATCTCGATTCACCAGTACAATAACTACCCGAGCCTGAAGCCGCCCTCCGACATTGATATCCACCTGCCCGATGAGACGGGCGATGAAGAATACCTGGAGTTGCTGAGCCAGGCTTACCTGAAGGCTCTGGATGATTTCCGTCCGGACTTAGTAGCCTATGTCGCCGGCGCTGATCCTTATGAGCTGGACCAACTGGGCGGGCTGTCGCTGACCTTGGAGGGATTGAAGGAGCGGGATCGGCTGGTCTTCCAGGCAGCGCTGGATCATGGCGCCGCGGTGTTCGTGACCCTGGCGGGCGGCTACGCGGTGAACGTAGACGACACCGTTACGATTCACGTCAACACCGTCAAGGCCGGGCAGGAGGTGCTCGCGGCGCACCGGGTCCGCCGGAGCTGACCAGTCTATGGGCTGGGGCGTTGCAGACCGCGCCGGACGACTGGCGCTCAGATCGCTTTTGCGTGTGCTGTACCGCGTGCGGGTAGTGGGAGCGGAGAACGTCCCGTCGCGCGGCCCCGCGCTTCTCCTTGCGAATCATGTTTCCTATCTGGATCCCTTGCTGCTGAAGCTATGCGCGCCGGGTGGCACGCGGTTCGTCCTGAGCCGCGATTGCGTGGAGCGCCTGGGCGCCGCCGCTCGGCTGCTCAGGCCCATCGTGGCCTCCGGCGACAACGACGATCAGGTGCTCGCGGAACTGCTCGCGGAGCTGCGTGCGGGCGGCATCGTCGGACTATTTCCCGAAGGCGACATCACGCCGACCGGCCACGTGCTGGCGTTTCGGTCCGGCTGGGAAGCGGTGGCTGAGGCGGCCAGGGCCAGCGTCACGCCGGTCTATCTGGACGGTCTGAGCGGCGCCTGGTGGAGCTATCGGGACGGTCACCTGGTGGAGCGCCCGCCCCGGTTGCGAATCCCGATCACGATCCGTTTCGGGCGCCCACTGCCGCCTTCGGTGACTGCGACCCAGGTGCGGGAGGCGATCCTCGAGCTGGGTGCTGAAACGGCCGCCCTGCGTTTCGGTCCACGAGATCGGATCGAACGACGGTTCCTCTCGTCCGCGAAACGGAACTGGGGGCGGCTCGGCATCGCGGATTCCACGGGACGGGAGCTGAGCTTCGGCCGCTGTCTGGTCGCTGCGATCTTGCTGGCGGGCTGGCTGCGCCGGCACGCGCGATCCGAACCCATGATTGGGATAATGCTGCCGGCCACAGCGGGGGCGGCGCTGGCCAACTTCGGCATTCTGCTCGCGGGAAAGGCGCCCGTCAACCTCAACTTCAGCGCGGGGCGCGAGGCGGTGGATGCGGCCATTCGTCAGTGCGGATTGAAGACGATCCTCAGTTCGCGTGCCTTCCTGGAAAGGACCGGGCTGGCGCCACCCGCGGGAACGGTGCTGCTGGAGGACGTGACCGCGGAATTCAGCGCCCTTCGCAAGGCTGCGGTGGCCCTCATGGCCCGGCTGGCGCCCTGTTGGGCGCTGGCTCTGCGCTACGCAGGACGGTCCGTGGATGACGTTGCCACGGTGGTTTTCTCCAGCGGGAGCACGGGCGAGCCGAAAGGCGTCGTGCTGTCCCATCGCAATATCGTCTCCAACATCGAGTCGCTGCGCGGCATCTTCCGGCTGCAAGAAGACGACCGGGTAATCGGCGTGCTGCCGTTTTTCCACGTTTTCGGCTTCACCTGTACGCTCTGCTTCCCGCTCATGCATGGGTACCCGGCGGTCTATCATCCCAATCCCACGGATGCACGAACGATCGGCGAGCTGACGGCGCGGTACCGGGGCACGCTGCTGATGGCGACGCCGACGTTCTTCGGGCACTACCTGAAGCGCGTGGAACCGGAGGAGTTTCGCACGCTGCGCTACGTGATCGCCGGCGGCGAGAAGCTGCCTCCGGCCCTGGCGCGGGCTTTTCAGGAGAAGTTCGGCATGCCGCTCCTGGAGGGCTACGGAGTCACCGAGACCTCGCCGGTGGTGACGGTGAACGTGCCGGACCTGCGGCCCGGGGAACGGCGCACGCGCACATACAAGCCCGGGACGGTCGGGCGACCGATCCCCGGGGTGGCCGTGCGCATCGTGGACGCGTCCAGCGGAGAGCCGCTGCCCGCGGGATGCGAGGGTCTGTTGCTGGTGAAAGGCCCATGCTGCATGGTGGGTTACCTGAACCAGCCGGAGCGAACGCGGGATGCCTTCCGCGAGGGCTGGTATGTGACGGGCGACATTGCCTCGCTGGACGAAGAAGGCTTTCTGAGCATTGCGGACCGCCTGTCGCGCTTCAGCAAGATCGGCGGCGAGATGGTGCCGCACGTGCGCATTGAACAGGCCGTCAGCGAAGCGCTGGACGGGGCGCCCTGCGTGGTGATGGCCACGCCGGACCCGATGCGAGGCGAGCGGCTCGTGGTGCTCTACACGCGCCGCGATGTCGCCCCGGCCGAGCTGTGGCGCAGGTTGCAGCGTACCGATCTGCCCAAGCTGTGGATTCCCAAGAAGGAGAATTTTTATCTGGTGGAAGAAATGCCGCCGCCGCTGCCCTCCGGCAAGCTGGACCTGCGCCGGCTGCTCGCTCTGGCCATGGAAGTGACGCGGAGCCGGGAGGGGCCGCGGACGTAGCTCGCGCACCGGCCTTGCTAGGATAGACATTACAAGGAGCAGAATGGCGCTTCGCTTTTTCAACACTCTGAGTCGGCAGATCGAGGAGTTTCAGCCGCTGGAAGGAAATCGGGTGCGCATGTACACCTGCGGTCCCACGGTCTGGAACTATGTGCATATCGGGAACCTGCGCACCTTCACGTTCATTGACATTCTGAGGCGCTGGCTCCGCTATCGCGGCTACCAGCTCGACCACGTCATGAACATCACGGACGTGGACGACCGCATCATCAAGGAATCGGCCGCGGCCGGCAAAACCATCGAGGAATACACCGCGATTTACACCCAGGCGTTTCTCGAGGACACGGCGACCTTGCGGCTGGAGCGTCCCGAACGACTGGTGCGCGCCACCGAACATATCCACCAGATGGCGCGGGATATTCGCAAGCTGGGCGAGAAAGGCTACACTTACTCGAGCGGCGGTTCGATCTATTTCCGCATCGCGAGTTTCCCGGAGTACGGAAAGCTGTCCCATCTCGATTTTTCCCGCGTGCGCAGCGAGTCCCGCATTGACAGCGATCGCTATGACAAGGACAGTGCGCGTGACTTTGCCCTGTGGAAGGCCCCCAAGCCGGGCGAGCCGTTCTGGGAAACCGAGATCGGGCCCGGACGGCCGGGCTGGCACATCGAATGCTCGACCATGGCCCTCGAGTATCTGGGGCCCACGCTGGATATCCACGTGGGAGGCATTGACCTGGTTTTCCCGCACCACGAAAATGAAATCGCCCAGTCGGAGGCTCTCACCGGCAAGCCGTTCGTCCGTTACTGGCTGCACGTCGAGCATCTGATCGTGGACGGGCAGACCATGTCCAAGTCGCTGGGCAATTTCTACACGCTCCGGGACGTGCTGGCGCGCGGCTACTCGCCGGAGGCCGTGCGTTACCTGCTGGCTTCCGTTCCCTACCGCAAGCAACTGAATTTTACTTTCGACAGTCTGAGAGCAGCGGGCACGGCTATCGAGCGCCTGCGCAATTTCCAGTTACGGCTGGATACCGAGAAGTTCCCGCCCGGACGCTCGGACAAAATGGAAGACCGCACCCGTCAGGCGTTGAAGGAATTCGAGGAGGCCATGGATGACGATTTGAACACGGCCGAGGCACTGGCGGCGGTCTTCGAATACCTCCGCGAGGCCAACGCGGCCATGGATGCCGGGGAATTCCGGACCGATAACGTCGCCTCCGCGCGGGATCTGCTGAATCGCTTCGATTCCGTGTTCGACGTGCTGAAGCCCTCGGCGCCGCCGCCCATTTCCGAAGCCGAGATCGAGGCTCTCATCGCCGAAAGGAATGCTGCTCGCAAGGCGCGGGACTTTGCGCGCGCCGATCGCATCCGCGCCGAACTGTTCGAGCGCGGCATTATCCTGGAAGATACCAAGGAAGGAACGCGCTGGAAACGGCGCTGACGGTACGGGGCCTGCAACGTGAGAATTCACACCAAGGCCGTTCATGCCGGTGACCGCAAAAAGCCCGGCGATTTCATTCCCGTAACTACGCCGATTTACACCGCGGCGAGTTACTTTTACGAGCGCCTGGAAAAACTCGATCGCATTTTTGCGCGCGAGGAGGAAGGCTACTGCTACGCGCGCTATGGCAATCCGACCAGCGCCGCGTTGGAGGAGCTGATCGCCGCCCTGGAAAACGGCGCCGGGGCGCTGGCCTGCTGCTCGGGGATGATGGCGTTGCAGACGGCCTTGCTTTGCGCCCTGGCGGACCGTCCCAAACGCGTGGTGGCCGCCGAGGCCCTGTACGGCGCCACGGTCACCCTGCTCAACTCGGTGCTGGAACCGCTGGGCGTGCAGACTCGCTTCGTGGATCCTTGCGATCTGGCCGCTGTCGAGCAGGCGATGGCGGAGCACCGCCCGGGTTGCCTGCTGGTGGAAACCATTTCCAATCCCCTTCTCCGGGTCCCGGCGCTGGATCGTCTGGGCGAGCTGGCACGCCGCTTCGATGCCTGCTTCATCGTGGACAACACGTTCGCTACGCCCCTGTTGGTCCGCCCGATCGAGCTGGGCGCCGATTTCGTCGTTCACAGCGCGACGAAGTATCTGGCGGGCCACGGCGACGTCCTGGGTGGCTTGGTCGTGTGCCGGGGTGAGTTTCTGGAAACGTTGCGGGCGCTCGGGCGAACCTGCGGCCCCGTGCTGGGCGCTTTCGAAAGTTACCTGACCATGCGCGGGATCAAGACGTTCCCCTTGCGCGTGGAGCGGCAGTGCGCCAATGCCCGGACGGTGGCGGCCTGGCTCAAACGGCATCCGCGCGTCGAACGGGTCCACTATCCGGGGGATCCGGACCATCCCGATGCAGCCACCGTATCGCGTCTGCTACCCGAGGGGCTGTATGGGGGCATGATCAGCTTCGAGATCCGCGATGCCGGACGCGAAGAGGTCTTTGCGTTCATGGACCGGCTGCGTCTGATCGTGCGAGCGACGTCGCTGGGCGACGTGCACACGATGATTCTTTACCCTGCCATGAGCTCGCACCGGGAGCTGTCGCCCCGTCAGAGGCAGCGCATGGGCATTGGCGACAATCTCGTGCGTCTGTCCGTGGGGATCGAAGCGCCCGAGGACATCCTGGAAGATCTCGAGCAGGCGTTGAGCTGAGCGGCGCCCGGCGAGCCTGGTGGTACAATCCCGTGTGGAGGCCAGTCCTGGCCGGTGCCGGGCCCGGGCTTCAAACCCGGCGCGAGTCGCGGGCGACGCGGCTCGGGTGGGTTCGACTCCCACTGGCTTCCGCCAGAGCCGGGGCGGCGCTGCATCCGGTGGCGATCGCTGTGGTAATCTTAGGAACGGATAACCCTCCCCGCGGATGTGGCGGAACTGGCAGACGCGCCAGCCTTAGGAGCTGGTGGCCGTAAGGCCGTGGAGGTTCAAGTCCTCTCATCCGCACCAGATTTCCCGGTGGATCAGGCTCGACGCAGGATAGCTCTGCCGTCGGTGACGGCCCAGCCGGTCAATCCGGATTTCGCGCGCGGGGCCCCCTCCAAACGAGGTGTGCGCCACAACTTCAAGTAGCTTTCCACCAGCCCACTCGGTAAAATCGGCTCGTTAGATAATTCGGAGTATGAGCGCCGATCTCGACTCCGTGTCGCGTCGCGAATGGTTGAAAGCGGGGCTAGGTCTGGCCGCCGCGCAGCCGGGACGAGGCGCCGCCACACGTCCCAATATCCTGCTCATCCTGGCCGACGATCTGGGCTGGAAAGACGTCGGCTACCACGGGAGCGAGATCCGCACCCCCACCATTGATCGGTTGGCCAGCGAAGGAGTGCGCTTTACGCAGTTTTACTCGTTCCCTTTGTGCTCTCCCACCCGCGCTGCGTTGCTCACCGGGCGGTCCCCGATGCGCTACGGCCTCGCCTATTCGGTGGTTCGCCCATGGTCGCCGTACGGCCTCCCGCTGGATGAACACATCATTCCGCAGACCCTCAAGGGTCTGGGCTATCAAACCGCGCTGCTCGGCAAGTGGCACCTCGGCCACGCGAATCGCCGTCTGCTGCCTCACGCCCGTGGCTTCGATCTTTTCTACGGGCACGTCAACGGCAACATTGACTATTTCACGCACGAGCGCGAGGGCGCCATAGACTGGCAGCGCAACGGCGAGACCGTTCGCGAAGAGGGCTACACGACCGATCTGCTGGCTCGCGAGGCGGTTCGCTTCATCACTGGGCGGGATCGTTCCCGTCCGCTGTTTCTTTACCTGGCCTTCAACGCTCCCCACACTCCGCTGCAAGCGCCGCAGGAGGCCATTGCCGCCTGTTCCCACATTTCCGATCCCAAGCGTCGTATCTATGCGGCGATGGTGGAAGTCATGGACCGGGCCATCGGCACGATCCTGCGTACGCTCGAGCAGGAGGGTATCGCGCGGGACACCCTGATCATGTTCCTCAGCGATAACGGGGGACCTGTGAACGCGGGAGCCCGCAACGATCCACTGCGCGCAGGCAAGGCGACCGTGTTCGAGGGCGGCATCCGCGTGCCCGCTCTTATGTGGTGGCCGGGACGTGTGCCGGCGGGTCGCGTTTCCGACCAGGTCATGACCGTCCAGGACGTCTTCCCCACCCTCGCTTCTGTCGCGGGCGGCAAGCCCCTGGCTACCAAGCCGCTGGATGGCGAGGACTTGTGGTCGGCCATCCTGACGGGGCGTTCCGTGAAGCGTGGCGACCTGTTTTTCGCCGTGGAGCCGGGGAATCAAACCCGTCAGTTGGCCGTGCGTCGCGGCCCCTGGAAGCTCATCCGGCGGATCGAAAAGTCCACCGGGCAGCGTACGGATCTGTTGTTCCATCTCGACGAGGACCCGCGCGAAACTACCGACCTTGCCGCCAAGAATCCCCAGCTCGTGCGCGAATTAGGGGACGAGCTGGAGCGCTGGCAGGCCCTGCACCCGCGCTGCGAAATCTTCACCACGCTGGGTCCCCACCCCGGCTGGGTACCACCCAGGGACTGGGCCAAAGCTGCCGTGGAGTAACAAGAGGCACCCAGCACGGGAATAACGCAGATTCATCAAAAGCGCGGTTCGTTGGACTCATGCAGGCCACGGCCTCGCCGATCCCGGAGGTGGCTGCGGTATACTTGCCATCTTGCTTGCCCTGATCCAGCCTGCTTGAGGCAACGAGGGCCCGACCCACTGCAATGCGCTGGCTCGTTGAGACATGGCGTCGAATACGCGAGCGGCCGAGGGCAGAAAACACGATGCGCCGAGGCGGCCGCTTTATGCCTTGGGGTGTGGGATCCCTCGTCTTTCTGATCACGCTCTGGGTGGCTTATGAGCTCTACGTCACTGAGCGGGGCCAGCTTCGCCGTCACCTGAACCTTGCCGCTAACCGGATTTCCGCGGATGCAAGCTCAGCGGTGCAGGACCGGCTCACCGCGTTGGACCGACTGGCGCGTCTCATCCAGGCTCGAGGAACTCTGAGTTACAGGGATTGGGAGACGGAGAGCGAGTTGTATCTCCGGGACCTCACGGGCCTCGTCAGTCTTGCCTGGCTTGCCTGGGTGGGCAGCGAGCGCAAACCTCTCTGGATGACGCCGAAGACGGGCAACCCGCTCGCAGAATTCGCCGGCCAGCTGCGGGACCCGCTCGAAAACGTGATCCGGTCCGCTACTTTGAGCGGCAAGCCTTCCCTGAGCAGGGTGGTGAGCCTGCCGTCGGGAACCCAGTTGATCCTCACTGCAGCCCCCGTGAGGTTGCAGGACAGGCAAAGCGCATGGATCGTGGCAGCGATTGATCCTGCACTGCTCCTGAACGAGGTGCTGGCCCCAAGCCTCTCCGCGGGCTTCGTGATCGAGATCACCGAGCAAGACCGCATCGTTTACCACAGCCCGGGCGATCTCAGGGCGAAGGAGGAAGCCTGGGTCAGCGAGGCTACCGTTCCGGTAGGAGGAAGGCTTTGGAAGGTTCGCGTGTGGCCGCAACGGAACTGGCTAACTCAGCGTTGGCTGGTCCTGCCTTACATCGTGGCCGCCCTGGGCCTGGCGGTGGCCACGCTTCTCGGCCTCTCCATTCACTGGGCCGAGGCGGCAAGGCGCCGCGCATTGGAGGCCGAGGCGATCAACCGGGAACTGGAGCGTGAAATTCGCGAGCGCAAGCAGGCGCAGGAGGAACTGGCGCGAGCCCATGAGTTGCTGGAAGAGCGCGTGCGCGAGCGCACGGCAGAACTGGCGCGCGTCAACGAGGCGCTGCGCGCTGAAATTCTGGAGCGCCAGAAAACCGAGGAGTCGCTGCGCTCCAGCGAGGAACGCTACCGCAACCTGTTCGACAGCGCCACCGACATGGTCTATACGCACGACCTGCAAGGCCGGTTCACCTCCGTCAACCGGGCGGCGGAGCGGATCACCGGCTACACGCGGGAAGAGGCGCTCGGGATGACGATTGCGGATATCGTGGCGCCTGAGCACCTGGAACTGGCGCGCCAGATGATCGTCCGCAAACTGGGTGGCGAAGGTTCCACCATTTACGAGCTGGCGATTCGCACCAAGGACGGGCGGCGGTTGCTGGTGGAGGTGAGCAGTCACCTGATCTTCGAGGACGGCAAACCCGTGGGTGTGCTGGGCATTGCCCGCGAAATCACGGAACGCAAGCGACTGGAAGAGCAACTGCGGCAGTCCCAGAAAATCGAAGCGATCGGCCGGCTGGCCGGCGGCATCGCGCACGATTTCAACAACCTGCTGACCATCATTGGCGCTTACAGTCACATGATGCTGGCGGACCTGCCACCGGAGCATCCTGTGCGCGCCTATGCCCAGGAGATTCTCGCCGCTGCCGAACGAGCGTCCGCGCTGACTGACCGCCTGCTCGCGTTCAGCCGTCGTCAGGTCGTACAGCCAGTGCTGGTGGATCTGAACGATGTCATTCGCAATATGGTGGGGCTGCTGCGCCGGATGGTGGGCGAGGACATTGAGCTGGTCACCCACCTGGCGCCCGATTTGGGCAAGGTGCGCGCCGATCCTACGCAACTGGAACAGGTCATCATGAACCTGGTCATCAACTCGCGCGACGCCATGCCCGGCGGCGGCCAGGTAACGCTCGAGACCGCCAACGTGACCGTGGAGCGTTTCCAGCCCGGCGGCCCGCCCCCGGGGAACTGGACCGTACTGCGAGTGCGCGATACGGGTCACGGCATGGATGCTGAAACCCTGAGCCATATTTTCGAGCCGTTCTTCACCACCAAAGCGCCGGGCAAGGGGACCGGGCTGGGCCTCTCCATCGTCTACGGCATCGTCAAACAGAACGGCGGTGAAATCACGGTGCAGAGCGAGGTGGGCAAAGGAACGGAGTTCACGATTTATCTGCCACACGCTGGCGCTGCGCTGCCCGTGGAGACTCCGGTCGAGGAGCCCGTTGTCGAGAGCGTGTCGGGCGCCGGGGAGACTATTCTTTTAGTAGAAGACGAGCCGGGCGTGCGCAAGCTGGTTCGGCAGATGCTGGTTCAGCAGGGCTATCAGGTGCTGGAGGCCGGCAGCGGCCCTGAGGCCCTAGCCCTGGCGCAACGACACCCCGGGCCGATCCATCTGTTGCTTACCGATGTGGTCATGCCGCAGCTCAATGGGCGCGAGCTGGCCGAGCAGTTGCAGGCCTTGCGTCCGGGCATCAAGCTGATCTATATGACGGGTTACACGGAGGACGCGGTAGTCCGGCACGGCGTCAGCACGGCCGGCGTGGTCTGTCTGCAAAAACCTTTCTTGCCGGACACGCTGGCGCGCAAGGTGCGCGAAGTGCTGGACCGCGCCGAGTGAAGCCAAGACTATCGGAATTGCCGGCAGGAGGAATCGGAGATGAGCAAGTTAGTAACTTCGCTGGGACTCGGCCTCTGGCTTGCGTTAGCCGCCCAGGGCCAGGGAATCGCGCAGAAAGAGTTCATCCGAATTCCCACTTCTTCAGCGGAAGACGATCTGCGCATCCTGAAGCTTTATGAGGGCCTGCGAGTGGCCGACGTCAGCGATGGCATGGACATGGCGGGCTTGCAGGACGTCGGCTTGATGAATCCCGAGATCCGCCCCTTGTGGCGGGATACGGAAAATTTCACACACCGCATTGCCGGCATCGCCGTCACCGCGCGCTATGTCCCCACTAACAAGCGAGCCTCGAAAATGACGCCCGAGGAATTCCGCAAATGGGAGGCAGCCTGGTATCGGGACATCTCGCCAGAGCCGTTCGTAAATCTGCTGCGACCGGGCTCGGTGCTCGTCATAGATGGGGGCGAGGACGGCGACACGGGTACGATCGGGTCCAACAATATCCTTGCCTGGAAGCTGCGCGGGATGGTCGGGGTGGTCACCAGCGGCGGCGCGCGGGATACCGATGAGATCATCAAGCAGCGGGTTCCGCTGTACTATCGCCGGCCGGGACGGGGCATCCGCCCGGGGCGGAACGAAATCGAGTCCGTGAACCGTCCGATCATGTGCGGCGGGGTGCTTGTGCGCCCGGGCGATGTGGTGGTGGCGGATGGCGACGGGGTGATCGTCGTGCCACGGGAACACGCCGAAGAGGTGGCGCGCGCCGCGCGGCAAATCCTCGAGTCCGACAAAGCGGGTCGGCGCAAACTTTACGAGAAGCTGGGCATGCAGCCGGACCGCACCGTGCTCCCTGAGTAACTTGTGCTCCTGATCGCCTCTCCGGCTGAAAGCATCACTGGCGTGCAAGATCGGCTCCTTGCCTCGGAGGAAGAATCCGCGCGGCGCGCGCACGTGGAACAGCGCCTGCCGCACGTGCGCGAGAGCCTAAGAAAACAACCGCGCCGTGATTGAGGCTTCGCGTTGAGGGTTATTGCGGCGGCTGTTCCTTGATTTTCTCTTCTGGCAACGGCTCGGGCGTTTCGAAGGTAATCGTCGCTTCGGCCGCGAACTTGCGGTACATGCGGAACTCGACTTCGTTGCGCAGCAGCAGCTTGCCCTCGCGCATGCGAACCACAGCCCGCAGCGGCAGCCAGAACTTGCGGCCCGCGATATCCACGTAATCGTAATCGAGCACGGTCGAAGCTTCCTGGATGGGGAAGTCGGGCGGTATGCCCACGGCCTCGAGCGTGATGCGCGCCACCGCCAGCGTCTCGCTATCCACGTAAATCAGGCCGCGATAGGCAGGGTTGATCTCCAAAGTTTTCTGGTAGCTGATGCGCCAGCGCGAGCGCGGCTGCTCGACGAAGTAGGAGAAAACATGCGTGCGGCGACCTCGCAGCGTGGCCCAACGTTCCCAGCGGAAGCGGGCCTGCGTCTCGGGCGCGAAAAGCTCCCGCATCATGGAGCCGAATTCTCCGGTCGAGGTCGCGCCTTCCAGACGATCGTAGTCGACGTTGGCGGGCCGGTTATTGATCAGGATTACTTTGTAATCTTCGCGCTGTTCGAAATAGGTCAGCCGCGCGGTAATGACGTCCTGCTGGCTCCAGAACTCCAGGCCCGTGGGATCCACGTAACGGCGAGTAACCTGCGTGCAGATAAAGTCGGGCAGGCTGCGTGTGTAATGAAGTGCGTATTCGCGAACCTGCTCGATAATGCGCTGCTGCTCCGCCGGGGATGGCGGAGGCAAGGCAGGTTGCGGGGGCTTGGGCGGGGGAGGCGCCGGAGCGGGCAGCTCGCGCGATGCCTGGGCAAGGGCCTTCAGGGCATCCAGTGTACGCGGACCTGCGCCGAGGGCACGAAGCTGTTCGATCACCGAGTCATCCAGCCGCTCGGTCAGCTCGACCTTCTTGAGATAGTCGGCCACCTGACGGTCGGGATGACGCAGTTGGATTGAGGATCGAACGAAAGAAATCAGTTCCTGTACGCTGAGCCGCTGCTGGGCGAGACCGAGCAGGGTCGCCAGCCAGAAGGCGGCTGCCAGGCGCCGCATACTTTCATTGTCGCGCAGACGCCGGCGAACGGGCTGATTCCCCGCAAGTCAGCGCCGCCGCTTCGAGGGTTGCGCCAACGCCTTCTCGATGGCGGCAAGAGCCACAGGCGCCATCACCCGATAGCCCGCCGCATTGGGGTGCAGCCCATCGTCGGAGAGCTCGGCTCGCAGGAAACCGGCCGAGTCTACCAATTGCGAGTAATAGTCCACGTAAACAAAGTTCCGCTGACGGCAGAAGTTCTGGATCCACTCGTTCAAACGCCGGATGAGTTCCGGAGGCCGGCGACGCGTTTGCTCGAAGGCCGGATTCTTGTCCTTGTGATAATCGCTGACCGGCAGCAGGGAGGCAAAGAGCGGACGGATGCCGTGAAACTCCGCCAGATCCGCGATCATGGTCAGATTGTTCTGGATCGTGGTCAACTCCACGCCGCGCGCGATGTCGTTGGTTCCGGCCAGCACGAGCACAGCTGCCGGCTTCAGGTCAATCACATCGGCTTTCATGCGTCCCAGCATCTCGCCGGTGATCTGGCCGCTGATCCCGCGGTTGACGAAGTCGCGTCCCGGGAAGTACTCGTTCAGAGGCCAGCCGTCGGTGATCGAATCGCCGAGGAAGACGACGCGCGGCGAGCCGGGCTGCGGAGGCGGCAGCTTGCGGTTCGCTTCCGCGTAACGGCGCAGGTTGTCGCGATCGGGATGACGGAGGGCGAATTCCTTTTGTTCGAGTAGGGCGCGAAAATGCGTGTCCCAGCGGTCGGCCAGCTGGCCGAGCTCGGCAAGCTGCTTGTGCGCTTCCGCTGTCAGAGGCTGGGGTTTGGGCAACGCCTGCGCCAGCGCCAGGTAGGCGCGCAAGTTGGTGAGCAGGATGTAATTGAGAAGGCCGTGCTGCGGCGACAGCGTGCGCAGATTCAGGCAGGCCTGGCGCGCATTTTCGATCAGGGGCGCGGCCGCGCGAGGCAGGTCGGGCGCCACCGTGGCCGTGGACTCCATCAGGTTGGCTACCCGCTCGCAGGTCGCCACAATTTCCTTGTTCGGCAACAGACCGCTCTGCTGGGCTCCCAACACTCCCAGCGAGCACCAGATCCACAGGAAGCGAACAAAGCGTTTCATGGATTCTCCTCGCTCGATGCCTTTCGCGAATTGGCGGCTCGCGCGGGCTGCAAATCGAGCGTTACCGTCCCGATGTAGAACGGCAGACGCACGCGGACCCGCACCGGGAGCCGCGCTTCGTCATCGGTCAGCCAGACAAACAGCCGGCCAGAACGGCGGTAAAGCACGTTATTGAACAGGAAAGCCTCGTAGCGAATGGTCTGGTACGTCCGGTCTTCGATGCGCAGCGTTTCCCGGGCCTGCGCTTCGACACGCGCCGAGACACTCTTCTTGCCGTCGCTGATCGGCAGGTAAACGACCTGGCCCGGTTCGACGCGCATGGCGCGCAACCGATAGAGCCCGCCGATGACGTCGTGCACGCACTCCGGAATATCTATTTCATGGGTCGCCACCACCGTGTCGCGCGCTAGATCGCGCTCGAGATAACTGGCCTTCCGGCTGGCGCCGTCGAAGCGGACCAGGATTTGACGCCGTTTGCGGCCCTCGTGCGCCCTGAGAGCCGACTCCACGGCGCACAGACCGGCGTCGAGCAGGACCGAGTATTCGTTATCCACGCGATACAGGCGGGAAACGATTCCGGCCGATTGCAATTTCATCTGCGCGGACCATCCGCCCTCCTGCGGCCTCGCGCTCCAGACCAGACGTACGTTGCCGGCGTGCACCAGTCGCCATTCCGCGCGATAAAAAAGCTCCTCGTGGCTGGGCACGCCCTGGACCGGGGCCGCAGCGGGGCCCACCGGTTCCGGCTGACACGGCCCGGGCACAGCCGTGCGGGCCACCAGCCATGCCAAAGCCAGCCAAAGGACGCGGGCGCCTGCCGGCATGAAACCCGAGTGTCGCAGATTCCCTTGGGCGCCTGCAACCGGCGCGGCTCACCAGGATTCTTCCAACCGGAACGTGTAGGGTTCCAGCTCGACCGTCCGCCCGTCAGAAAGGCGAACGGTGGCCGGGTCGTCGCCGAAGTTCAGCAGCGCCAGCAGCCCGTTTTCGAGCACGCTCCAGTAAACCCAATGGGGTTTTTCCATGCGCAGCGCGCGGCGCACAGGCGCTCGCAAGGAATCCAGAGCCCGCAACTGGTCGCGCACGAAGCGCGCGTAGGGTTCGCCGGGCTCGGGATCGCCCGAAAAGAAAATGACCCGCCCGCGTCCTGTTTCGCCCTCTTGCCAGCGGCGCGATACGGAGAGGTCGCCTTCCACCGTTTCCAGCAAGCCGCGGGGGCGCACCGGATAGATGACAACCCCACCACGTTCCACCCACTGCGCAATCCTCTCCAGCACGCGTTTTTCGGTAACGTGACCCCACAAGAAAATCAGCACCCGATAACGCTCCAGGGCCCCGTCCTCGATCATCGGCTCGCTGACATAGTCGAAATCCACCGTGGAGCGCATCGCTTCGGCGCGACTCAGGAAAGCCGAGGCCCAAAGGTATCGGATGACCTCATCGTCCAGCTTGATCGAAGTGTCCGGATAGAACGCCGCCACGTCCACCAGGGGCGGAGCCCGCCGGTCCAACAGCGGGGCGTGACGCAGCCATGCCTCGATCGCCTGATCGTTACCGTACAGGTTCGAGTGGTAATAGAAAAGATGCTCCCCGCCGTTGGTGATCATGTTGAATAACCGCGCGACCACGCCCCGTGCGCTGCCGAATCCACCGGGCTCATAGCCGAGCGCAGCCCCATAAAAGCGCGCCGCCGAGGAAGCCATTCGCGTGATGGCGAAGTTCTGCGGATAATTGTCGCTTTCGTTCGTCAGCCGGATGCCGCCGTTCAGCCGCGCCATGGTTCGCGCCTGATGGGTGTAATCCGTACCGATCTCTACCGGACCCCAGCCGCCCGAAGACTGGTGGATGACGGCTTGCGGCAGCGCAGCGCGCGCCCACTCGGCCCACTTCTGGCACCACTCGCTCATCGAGTCCATGTACCATTGGGCGAAGTCCAGCCGTTTGCGTCGCGCCAGGGCGGTCACCGGCAGGAACGGCGCGATCTGCTCGAATGAGGTGAACCGCTCGCCCCAACTTCGGGTCAACTCTTCGATGCTGGCGTAACGGTTTTTCAGCCAGGCCTGAAAGTGTGTGCGGGCGCACGGGTCGCCCGCCCAATACCCGATGTGGGTGTGGATGGGCTGTCCCCGCCACCCCAACTCCCCGCGCGCGGGATACTGCGCTTCACCATAGTTGCCACTTGGTCCCAGCCGGATGCCCAGAAGCACCTTGCGGGAACCGTAGTGTTTGCCAAACTCAGCCAGAAAACGCTGAACATATTTATCCTGGTGGCCGCAGAAAATGGTCTGGATGTCGTTGCGCAGGCCATGCTCCAGGCAAACAAAGCCGCGATTTTCCGGGGAACGATAGAACCATTCCGGCAGCGTGTATGCGGAACCCACGATCAACAGCGGGAACCAGCGCAAACCGTGCCGTTCGATTTCGGCCACGACCGCATCATAAAAGCTCCAGTCGAACACGCCCGGCTGGCGCTCCACAAAGTCCCACTTGACGTAACTTTCGATGCCGTTGAACCCGAGGGCGCGGGCCAGGGGAAGTAACTCGCGCAACCGCGCCAGCGCTTGCGGCAGCTCCTCGGGTCGCGTGGCGTCTGCTCCGGCGCTGATCACGAGCTGGACGGGACGGGTCAGACGGATGGCGGGTTCCACCAACGGTGGGCGTTCCACAGCAGGAGCCGTATCGCTTAGCCAGGCGGCACGCAGGCGGTCCAGTCCTTCGATGCGCAGCTCGGTCCCCGCGGGCAAGCTCTCAAGCTCGAAGACCGCACGGCGAACTTTCCGCGTGTTCAGCCGCGCCGCGTTGAACTGATCGCGCACTCGTACGCCACGCCCGCTCACGCTGATCCAGCCGTAGCCCTGATCGGGGTGCTCGAGGGTCAGCCAGACGGGGCCCGCCACGGCTTTCGGGCAGCGGATCAGGAACGCCGCCCGGTGAAAGTAATCGGCTACGGGGAGCACGACCGCTACCCGTTCTGCGCCCTCGCCCTCCCACCGGTACTGTGCGTGCAGCCCGGGAACCAGTTCCAGCCCACGCGAGACGCCCGTCGCTTCCCAACGGGCCAGCTCTCCGGCGCTGAGTGCTGTCGTCGCCACCAACACGATGATCCGTTTCACTGCGCTCGCCTCCAGGCTTCCGGGCTAGCGAGGGATGCCCGGCAGCAAGGGCAGCCACTATAGCAAAACAGAGGGGGGCGGCGGGAAACCAATTTTGCGACCTTGACGTCCCTGCATCATCTAGTAAGCTGGCGCTAGGAGTTGCCCACGCAGGATTTATCCATCAGAATGGGACTAAGAGCAACGGCCGGGGATGCAGGTATTCAGTAAGCAAACAGACAGATATTTCAGGATCTTTTTGACCGCTGTCGTCGCCGTAATTTTAGGTTCTGTTACTCTTTTTTCCTTTGTCTCGCGACCTCAGTTCACTGAGGTAGGTTACTCGCCGGTGCAGCCCGTGCCTTACAGTCACAAGTTGCATGCGGGCAACCTCGGCATGGACTGCCGTTACTGCCATGTCGGCGTGGAGCGCGGCCCGAACGCAGGCATCCCTCCGGCCGAGGTCTGCATGAACTGCCATGCCCGCGTCAAGAAGGACAGTCCGCTGCTGGCCAGGGTGCGGGAGAGTTACGAAAGCGGCCAGCCCATACCCTGGGTGCGCATCCATCGGCTGCCCGACTATGTCCATTTCAATCACCAGGCTCATGTGGCGGCCGGCGTCAGTTGCGTAAGTTGCCATGGCAGGGTGGACCAGATGGTCGAGGTGCGGCAGGTTCAGCCCCTGAGCATGAGTTGGTGCCTGGATTGTCACCGGAACCCGGCCCCTTACATACGCCCGCCGGAACTGGTGACGCGGCTGGACTGGCAACCTGACCGAGACCCGGCCGAACTCGGTCGCGAGCTGATCGCGGCCCGCGGGATCCATCCGCCTCAGAATTGTTCTGCCTGTCACCGATGAGCGAGAAAGCGAAACGTTATTGGCGCAGCTTGAACGAGCTCGCCGGGAAGCCCGAGTTCCGGGAGTGGCTGGAACGGGAGTTCCCCGAGGGCGCCTCGGAGTGGGTCGGCTCACGGCGGGCGCTGCTGAAGTTGATGGCGGCCTCTTTCGCCCTGGCCGGCCTCACGGGGTGCCGTCGCCCCGAAGAAAAGATTCTGCCCTTCAGCAAGGGTGTGGAAGGCTACGTCCCCGGTCGTGCGCTTTACTACGCCAGCATCATGACGCTGGGCGGGCTGGCGACGGGCGTGCTGGTCGAGTGTCACGAAGGGCGCCCCACCAAGATCGAAGGAAATCCCGACCACCCTTCCAGCCGGGGCGCTACGAACGCGTTTGCTCAGGCTTCGATCCTGAGCCTCTATGACCCGGATCGCTCGCGAACCGTGCTGCGCCAAGGCCGCCGCGCGAGCTGGGAGGAGCTGGAAGCATTCATACGTGAGCACATGCAACGCGCAGGGAAAGGCGAGGGACTCCGCGTGGTGAGCGGGGCCGTGAGCTCGCCGTCTCTGCTCGCGCTCAAGGCATACCTGCTCGACCGCTACCCCCGCGCGCAGTGGGTCGAGTACGAACCGCTCGGACGCGACAACGAACTGGCGGGACTCCAGACGGCTTTCGGGCAGCCCCTGCAAGCGGTCTATCGCTTCGATCAGGCCGAAGTCATCGTCGCCTTGGACGCTGACTTTTTGGGTCTCGACAACCTGGCGCCGGCATGGATCCGCGACTATGCCTCGCGCCGCCGCCCCCCGACGGGTCCGCAGGATTCGATGAGCCGGCTCTACGTGATCGAGCCCAGCTTGAGTCTGACCGGCGCCAACGCCGACCATCGCTGGAGGGTTCGGCCCAGCGAGGTTAGCGCCGTCGCTCGCGCGCTCGCCACTGAGCTCGGCGTGGGCGGATTGAAAGTTCTCGGGCAGGGTGGTCCCTATCCGTGGCTATCGGCGCTGGCACGCGACCTGTTGCGCCACCGCGGTCGCAGCCTGATTCTCGCCGGACCGCGCCAGCCCGCTGCCGTGCACGCGCTCGTGCACTGGATGAATCATTATCTGGGGAACACGGGCCGCTCGGTCTACTACACCGAGCCAGTTGTACGCACGGACCTGGCTGCGCTCACGCGCGTGGCAGAGGAAGCGCGCGCCGGACAGGTGGGTACGCTCGTCATTCTCGGCGCCAATCCGGTCTACAACGCGCCCGCCGATGCCGACTTCGCAGCAGCCATGAAGCGCGTGCCCGTCACCATCCATCTCGGCCAGGAAGTGGATGAGACCGCTGCGCTGGCGACCTGGCACGTGCCCGAGGCCCATTACCTGGAATCTTGGGGCGACGGTCGCGCGCTGGACGGAACCGCATCCATCCAGCAGCCAACCATAGCGCCGCTGTTCGGCGGACGCACGGCCAGCGAGCTGGTGGCGCTGCTGGCGGGCTACGAGCAGCGTCGCGCCTACGACATCGTTCGGAACTACTGGCTCCGCCGCTGGAACAGTCCCGAGGGCGAGCGTCAGTGGGAGCGCTGCCTGCACGATGGAGTCATCCCGGGGACCGCTTTGCCGCCGGTGACGGTTTCGCCCGATCCGCGGCGTCTCCAGAGCTTGCTCAACGAGCCGACCCCAGCGACCAGCGAGCTAGAAGCTGTCTTCGTGCCCAGTTGGGCCACTTACGATGGCCGGTTCGCCAACAACGGCTGGTTGCAGGAAGCGCCCGATCCCATCACCAAGCTGACTTGGGACAACGCCGCCTGCCTCAGTCCGGCCACGGCGCGCCGCCTCGGAGTGGCGGAGGGGGACATGGTGGAGATCCAGGCCCAGGGCCGCCGCATCGAGATGCCGGTCTGGATCCTGCCGGGCCATGCCGACGGTGCAGTTTCCTTGCCCCTGGGATATGGTCGCACGCGCTGCGGCCGCGTGGGACGACGCGTCGGCCATGATCCCTATCCGTTGCGCACGAGCGCAGCTCACGGTTTTGTCGTTGACGTAACGATCCGCCGCACGGGGCGGCGCTACAGGCTCGTCACCACGCAGGAACACCACAGCATGGAAGGACGCCCGCTCGTGCGCGAGGCAACGCTCGAGGAGTTCCGTGCGCAACCCGACCTGATCCACAAGCAGGGTCCCAAGGCCGAGCTGTTCTCGCTGTTCAAGGAGCACGACTACAGCCAGGGATATCAGTGGGGCATGGCCATTGACCTGAATGCCTGCATCGGATGCAATGCCTGCATCCTGGCTTGTCAGGCGGAAAACAATATCCCCATCGTCGGCAAGGATCAGGTGCGCCGCGGGCGCGAGATGCACTGGGTCCGGCTGGATCGCTACTTCGAAGGCGATCCTGAGGATCCGCAGATCGCCTGGCAGCCCGTGGCCTGCCAGCAGTGCGAAATGGCGCCCTGCGAGACGGTTTGCCCGGTGGCGGCCACCAATCACAGCCCCGAAGGCCTGAACGACATGACTTACAACCGCTGCGTGGGGACCCGCTACTGCGCGAATAACTGCCCCTACAAAGTCCGGCGGTTCAACTTCCTCGACTACCACAAGGGCCTGGAAGAGGTCCAGAAGATGGTCTACAACCCTGACGTCACCGTGCGCATGCGCGGCGTCATGGAGAAGTGCACGTACTGCGTGCAGCGGATCGAGGAAAAGAAAATCCAGGCCAAAGCGGAAGGCCGCAAGCTGCGCGATGGCGAGATCCTGACGGCCTGCCAGCAAGTCTGCCCGGCGCAGGCCATTGTCTTCGGGGATATTAACGATCCCGGTAGCCGCGTTTCGCAACTGCGACGCGATCCGCGCAATTACTCCCTGCTGGCGGAACTCAATACGCGTCCGCGCACCACGTACCTGGCGCGGTTGCGCAATCCCAATCCCGAACTGGCAGGACAGGAGGGTAGCTGAGAGATGGCGACGGTTTCCCGACCTGCGGAAACGCCTCTGGTGCTCGGCGAGGTCACGCTGGCCGACGTGACCCGGAGCGTGGCCGGCATCGTCGAAGCCAAGACTCCGCGCGCGTGGTGGGCAGCATTCGCTTTCACCGGCACGCTGACGCTGGTCCTCATCGCCATGCTGACCTACCTCGTCACCACCGGCATTGGCGTTTGGGGCAACAACTCGCCGGTCGGGTGGGCGTTCGACATTACGAACTTCGTTTTCTGGATCGGCATCGGCCACGCGGGCACGCTGATTTCCGCGATTCTCTACCTGTTCCGGCAACGCTGGCGCACCTCGATCAACCGCTTCGCCGAAGCCATGACGATCTTCGCCGTCACCTGCGCGGCGATGTTTCCGCTGTTTCACGTGGGGCGGCCGTGGCGCGCCTACTGGCTGTTTCCCGTTCCCAACCAGTGGTCCGGGATGTGGCCTAACTTCCGCAGCCCGCTCATCTGGGACGTCTTTGCAGTCAGCACTTACTTCACTGTGTCCCTGCTGTTCTGGTATCTGGGCCTGCTGCCTGATCTGGCGACGCTTCGGGATCGCGCCCGCAGCCGCATCCGCCAGATCGTGTATGGGGTGCTGAGTCTTGGCTGGCGAGGGTCGGCCCGTCACTGGAGGCACTACGAGATGGCTTACCTGCTGCTGGCCGGGCTGTCTACTCCGCTGGTGCTCTCGGTACACTCCATCGTGAGCTTCGACTTCGCGGTCTCGATCCTGCCCGGTTGGCACACCACCATCTTTCCGCCGTATTTCGTGGCCGGCGCCATCTTTTCCGGCTTCGCCATGGTGGTGTCCTTGATGGTCATCGCCCGGTGGTTCTTCGGACTGGAACATCTGGTGACCATGAAACACCTCGAGAACATGAACAAGGTGATGCTGGCCACGGGCCTGATTGTGGGCTACGCTTACGCGGTCGAGTTTTTCATCGCCTGGTACAGCGGCAATCCTTATGAGCGCTTCGCGTTCATGAACCGCGCGCTCGGGCCTTACGCCTGGGCCTATTGGACTATGGTGGCGTGCAACGTGCTCGTGCCCCAACTGTTCTGGTTCCGCAAGGTGCGCACCAGCGTGCCGGCCATGTTCGTCATCTCTCTGCTCGTGAACGTAGGCATGTGGTTCGAGCGGTTCGTCATCATCGTGACTTCCCTGCACCGCGACTTCCTGCCTGCGGCTTGGGGCATGTTCCGTCCGACTTGGGTGGACCTGCTCACTCTGGCGGGAAGCTTCGGATTGTTCCTGACGCTCTTCCTGTTGTTCGTCCGTTTTCTGCCCATGATTTCCATGAGCGAGGTGAAGGCCATGATGGCCTCCGAGGAGGCGGCATGAGCGTCGAGCAGACCGCTACCATGGCGCCTCGCGTTTACGGGGTGGCCGCAGAGTTTCAAAGCCCGGCAGAGTTACTCGAAGCGGTTCGCAAGCTCCGCCAGCGCGGCTATCAACGGCTCGACGCCCTCACCCCGTTTCCGGTACATGGTCTGGATGAGGCGCTCGGCTTGCGGCGATCGCCGCTGGGGTGGGCGGCGCTGGCCGCCGGTCTGACCGGAGCTTCGGGCGCTCTCCTGTTGCAGTGGTGGACCGGCGCGGTGGCCTATCCGCTGGTGGTGGGTGGCAAGCCTTACTTTGCATGGCAGCCCTCGGTGCCGGTGACCTTCGAACTGGCCGTGCTGCTGGCCTCTTTCGCCGCGGTGCTGGGCATGCTCGCTTTGAACGGCCTGCCGCGTTTTTATCATCCCGCTTCCAATCACAAGCGTTACCCGCGGGTCAGCGACGATGGGTTCCTGCTCATCGTGGAGAACGACGGTCCCGCCTTCGATGCCGCCCGGGCCGCCGAAGCTCTGCGCGCGGTGGGCGGGCAGCACGTGGAGGTTCTGGAGGACTGATGCGGAGGGTTGCGCTCGTTCTGGTGTTGCTGGCGGCCGGTTGCAGTCGCACCTCGCGAAAGCCGCCGCTGGAGTTCATTCCGGACATGGATCGCCAGCCCCGTTTCCGCGTGCAGGGTGAGACCAGTTTCTTTGCGGATCGCCGCATGAGCCGTCCGCCCGTGCCGGGGACCGTTGCGCGCGGCCAGTTGCCTTCGCGCCTGGTGCCTGCCTCGAGTCCCCTGCCCTGGAATCTGCAAACGCTGGAGCGCGGGCGTCAGCGCTTCGAAATTTACTGCGCTCCCTGCCACGGACGCACCGGGGCCGGCCGGGGCATCGTCGCGCTCCGCGGAAAATGGCCGGCGGGAGATCTACGGGAGGCCCGGATCCAGCAACTCAGCGACCGCGAGATTTTTGAAGTCATCACTAATGGTGTAAGAACCATGCCGCCGTACCGGTTCCAGATCGAGGAGCAGGATCGCTGGGCGATCGTGGCCTACGTGCGCGTTCTGCAACGGGCTGCGCGGGGAACGCTCGACGACGTTCCCCCCGAACTCAGAGGAGAGCTGCGGTGAGCACGGTGGCAACGAGCGTGGAAAGCCTGGTTCTGCCTTCCGAGGTCTGGGCGCGTGGCCGCAATCGGCTCGCTGCGCTGGCGCTGGCGGGCTGGGTTGCGAGTTTGCCGGGATTCTTCGCCGACCCCGGACGCTTCGCACAGTCCTACCTGGTTGCTTATCTGTTCTGGCTCACCCTGCCTTTGGGAGCGCTGTTCTTCCTCATGGTGCAGCATTTGAGCGGCGCGGTCTGGAGCGTGAGTTCGCGCCGGATTGTCGAGGCTGTGAGCGGCGTGCTGCCGGTGGCTGCTGTTTTGTATCTTCCCGTGGCCTTGAGTCTGCACCGGTTGTACGAGTGGACGCACGCAGAAATCGTGGCCGCGGATCCGGTCTTGCGAGGCAAGCAGGTCTATCTGAATCCGCACTTTTTCTTGGTTCGCGCCGCCTTCTGCCTCGTGGTGTGGTCTTTGCTGAGCCTGGTGCTCCGGGGCTGGTCGGTAGCCCAGGATCGCACCGGCGAGGCGTCCTCCCGCAAGGCCGTCGTCTGGAGCGCGGCCGGGTTGCCCCTGACGATCCTGACGGTCACCGTGGCTGCCTTCGACTGGGTCATGTCACTGGAGCCGCATTGGTATTCGACCGTCTTCGGCGTCTATCTCTACGCGGGAGGAGCGGCGGCTGCAGTGGCCGCGGTGATTCTCCTGCTGCTCACGCTGCGCAGGTCCGGCTGGCTCACCGGGCAGGTCCACGTGGAACACTATCACGATTACGGAAAGTGGTTATTCGGCCTGATCGTTTTCTGGGCCTACATTGCGTTCTCCCAGTACATGCTGATCTGGTACGCCAATCTGCCCGAAGAGACGCAGTGGTTCCGCACGCGCACGCAAGGCGGCTGGACCGTGTGGGCTTTGGCGCTGGCGGCCGGCCACTTTTTCGTCCCCTTCTTCGCGCTCATTTCGCGGGCCGCGAAACGAAGCCTGCCGTGGCTGGGGGCCGTGAGCGTGTGGGTGTTGCTGGCGCACTACCTCGACCTTTACTGGCAGGTGATGCCGGCGTTCCACCGCGAGGCTCCGGCCTGGCACTGGCTGGACGCCGCCACTCTAGTTGCCGTGGGCGCCTCGCTCGGCCTGGCCTTCTGGCGCCAGCTCAAGGACGTTCCGCTGGCGCCCGTGGCTGATCCACGTTTCAGTCGTTCCGTGGAGTTTCACAATGTCTGAAGCGCCCAAGCCTGCCCAGTCGCCCGGTTATGACACCAGCGAACCGCGTGCTCGTACCATCGCCCTGTTCGGCGCCGCCACGCTGGTAGTCCTTGTGATTGTCATCCTCGGCCTCCAAGCCTATGTGGACTACGCCCGGGAGAAACAGATCTTCGTCAAGCAACTGGAGCCGGTTTCCGAAGACCTGCGCCAGTTGCGCGCCCGCGAGGATGCGGAACTGAACTCCTACGGCTACCTCGATCGCGAAAAAGGAATCGTGCGACTTCCCGTCCGTCGAGCCATGGAGTTACTCATTCGCGAAAAGGAGCTCAAAAATGCGCGTTAAAAGGTACGTCCTGCTGGCTGGCCTGGTCGCCTCCGGCCTGCTCGCCGAATCCAAGCTCCCTGCGGAGCTCGAGGGAGTGGGCATCGTAGAAAAGATCGGCCAGAAAATAGACCTCGATCTCGAATTCGTAGCCGAAAATGGTTATCCCGTTCGTTTGAAGGAATACTTTCACAAGGGGCGGCCGGTCATTCTGAACCTGGTCTACTATTCCTGCCCGATGCTCTGCAATTTATTGCTAAACGGCCAGACCGAAGCCCTGCGCGAGATCCCAGGACAACCCGGGACCGACTTCGAGATTGTCACCATCAGCATTGATCCCACGGAAACCTTTGACCTGGCGCGCCAGAAACGGGCCGCCTATGTCGAGAGTTATGGCAGGCCGGCGCCTGGGTGGCACTTCCTGACGGATTATCGAGGTAACGTCAAGCAGCTGGCTGAGCAGGTGGGTTTTCATTACCGCTACGACGAGCAGTCGCGCCAGTACGCCCATGCGGCCGCGATCATGTTGCTCAGCCCGGACGGCGTGGTGGCTCGTTATCTCTACGGCGTTCATTTCAAGGCGCGCGACCTGCGCCTTGCGCTGGCCGAAGCAGCGCGCGGGCACGGTACGTTCAGCGTAGACCGATTGCTGCTGTTCTGCTACCATTACGACCCGCAGGCCCGCTCTTACGTGTTGTTCGCCACGAACTTCATGCGGGCCGGAGGTGCGCTGAGCGTTCTCGTTTTGGGGGTGGTTTTGTACCGGCTGTGGCGGCGTGAGCGCCACGCGGCCGTCGCGGGGGAGAGCGCTGCCTGATGGACTGGCTCCGCAACCTCTTGATGCCCCCTCGGGGCAGTACGTTTGCCGACCAGGTGGATCCTCTCTTCTGGTTCCTGGTCGGTCTCACGGCTTTCTTTTTCCTGCTGATTGCCGGCCTTAGCGGCTGGTTCATTCTCCGGTACCGCCGTGGGCGCGCCGTCCGGCGCGGCGTGGCGCCCACCCACAATACGGCGCTGGAGTTGGTCTGGAGCCTGATCCCTCTGGCGCTGGTGATTGTGATCTTCTTCTGGGGCTTTCACGGCTATATCAGCGCGGCGGTGCCGCCGGCCGACGCCCTCGAAATCAAGGTTCTTGCCAAACGGTGGTTGTGGCAGTTCGAATATCCCAACGGTTTGCGCACCG
>JAPWUP010000355.1 GCA_028275505.1 Bryobacteraceae bacterium | reverse complement strand
GGAGTTCTCTCGTAACCGGTGCGGGCCGTACGCGAAGGCACTCCACCCGCCGTTGGTCTACCCTTCCGTCAACTGCCTGTGAACGAATCCACAAAGCTACCAATTCCGCGGGGTCCCTGTCAAGCGGTGACCGTTGGTCATTAAAAAAGTTTAAGGTTCAAGCCGACCCGCCAGTATCCCCAGGGGGCCAACCGGCGCGGAAAGCCTGAGTGACGGCCATCGTTGGGGTCGCGGCTGGCTGACGTTTGATTCTGCCGCCACTGGCCCCCACAGGCCCTGACGGAGGGCGGCTACCCTACCGATTGGAGCAGGAAGCCCGTCTCGCTGGCATCACGTGGGTCCAGGCTGCAAGACTGGGCCTGATTGGGGTGCGAAGGGTGCGTAACGGGATTCTCTCCCACTGCCGAGCGGGACGCGTTCGGTCGCCGCACCCGGACCCGCATACCTTCAACACGACCGCGCTTCAGGCCCGAGTCAACCCGGGAGTGCAATATTGGAGCAGCCGAGCGAGAGACGCTGCGGCCAACCACGCTTCACAGTTGTGCTTGTGGAGGTGGCAAAAAGACTGGGGCGGACGGAGGGTACACCCCAGCAGTTCTGCTAATCTTGCAATGGGGACAGGACGGCCAAACGGTCGGACATCGGTCAGCTGGATCGCCCGAACCTCCCGCGCGGACCTCACGTAAATTTCAAAGTCTCCTTGCTCAACGCCGGCACCTTGCGCGCACCGGTTCCAGACCTGGTGGGGATCCCCGGAAATCATTTCCTGGAGTTTGACTTCCCCGACAAGAGAGCATACAGGTCGGGACGCATAGAGCAGCGCGCGCACCCCCATTGAGCGGTTGCTAAAGCGCTTGCGGAACTCAAAAGTCTTCTTTCCGGCGGCAATCTGATCCCAGTACGCCGGCTTGATGCTCATGAGCAGGCTTGGGGGGTCCAAGTGAGTCTGGCTTGGGTCGGTAGTAGCCAGGTTCGAGAGAATTTGTACCACTGAGCGCAAGACACGGGAAAATTCCTGGGAACAGACCAGCTCCGGATCACCGTGGCGATATTGCCTCCGAGCCTGGTGGGCGGAGGTGAATCCAAATGCCTCGAAGAACGGCCTCTTTGTCTCCCACAGGCTCTCAGGCAGGCTGAAGTGGAGTTGGGTCGCGATGCCGCGCACCTCGAGCACCATCAGGCTGAACAAGATGCGCCCTAGATCCAGCCCTTGCCATTCCTCGCGGACTCGCAGATTGCAAAGCTTGGTGTCTCGTCCTCGCTTGAGGATGGCGGAAGCAACAGGCTGCCCGCGCACGTAGGCGACATAAGCTGTTCGTTCGCCCGTACTGAGACCGTGCACCACCTTGCCGTCAAACCAACTCCGGATCCCTGGGTAACCCAGTTGGTCAGTAACGACGAGCGAGCGCAGGGCGCGCAGATGGTCGCTGCCGCTCAGCGCGTCGGCCTCCTGAAGCCGCACAATGGAAAAGGCAGCCTGGTCCCACACCCCAGCGAACTCACTTCTGTTCACAGGTTCACTCCCCTTCACGGTCATTGCTGACCCCGGTGCGTGGCCACTTAGCAAAGAACTTGGACAAGGTCAAAGTCTGGCGCTGGTAGACAGTCTGTTGGACCTTGTCGGGATCGGCATCCTCGGACATTCGGTAGAAGATGAGGTTAGCCAGCCGCTCGCCGTGGGCCAGGCTGACGTCCACCTGGTGTCCTCGAACCTCAAAGATCAGAGGAGTCCCCTGCTCACGGTCGCCGAAACAAGGATGTGCAAATCCGGCGTAGTGAATCCGCATCTCCCCGATCGTCTCATCAGTAGCTCGACAGTATACAGCGATGCCTTTCGGTACCGCTATTCGCTCCCTCGAGCGAAGAATGTAAAACTTATCCTTCTCAATCGTGAGACGTCCATGCTTCGCTGACTCCGGCTGCCAATACTTCGTTGGATCGGGCTTCGGCAGATCGGGATCCTCCCATAGCATTACCGGGCAAGCGCTGCCGACATCGGGCGTTTGAGCCCCGGCGCAGAACGCTGCGGCATGGGTTCCGCCGATGTCCACGGGGTCCAAGTCCACCGTCAGGCTCTCGTCCTCTTGGTCCTTGTCTCCAAGGAACACCGCGCGATACAACCAGGGGCTGCGAACCTCAACACTTCTCGGGTCGCCGTAGAACAATCGCAGTTGAGACAATGCTACCCCGGGACGCACTCTCACCCAGAACGTGATGGGAGTCACTTCCAGATAGAGGCGACCCGACGCACCCTGCAGCCGTTCCGGAGTGAAGCCTTCGTAGCTGTCCATGCCGTCCACGATGAGTCTGGCGAGCACGTCCACGCGTCCCACCGAGCTCTTGGCGGTCGCCTGTCCATAAATGCCAATTTCGGCGAGCCTCTTGGTGTTGAGCTCCTCGTTAAGTCGGAAGACATAAGTCTTCTTGGCCTCCAGAACATATGTGCCGTCAGGTTCCGGCTTCGCCTCCTCCGCGAGGTCCTTATCGCGGAGCACCTTGGAGTACTCCTCTCCGCGCAACGGCTTGACCGAACCATGCAGCATTTGGTAGGCCTCATCGGACAGCGTGAGGTCGAACGAGGACTCGTCGAGGAGCGTTTCGAGGTTTGGGGATCCAGAGATCAGTTCCTTGTTAAATAACGCCCGAGTTTGCTCCCTGTTTAAGACACCTGGGATCCACCGCCGCCAAGGTTCGCTCATCCGAATGAAATTGTCATCTCGCGCCTGACAGCTTGTCAAGACCATCGCCCATTCCTTCCGCGGGCGATCTTCTGGGAGGCGCAGAAGGCCGCCGGCGTCTTCATGAAGGCCCAGCGGCGGGATACGGCCCCGCACCCAAACTGGCTGCGGACCCAGCTCGACGTCGGTCCCTTCAAGAATCATGGAAAACCTGGCAGAGCGCGCACCAGGACGCCCTGAGGCGTGCTGTCATTTGGCAGGCCGGGGCGTTCGATTCTGCGTACGACCATAGGGGCCGACGCCGGTCCCTCACCACCGGCGCTGTCCCCTAAAGTTTTTCCCCTGTCGCCCGATGAAACCGGGAGGAGCCTGTCGTGCCCGAGCCGGTCGCCGAGAGCGCGCTCAAAGACCTTCCTTCGCTGGCGAAGATCCCCGCTTTCCCGCCCATTGT
>JAPWUP010000013.1 GCA_028275505.1 Bryobacteraceae bacterium | reverse complement strand
AATCCATGTACGCAGCTCACGGAGTGGGCCTGGCGGCGCCGCAGATCGGCATTTCGCGCCGCATTGCCGTGGTGGATCCCAGCGGAGGCGAGGATCCCTCCCGCCGGATCGTCCTGATCAATCCGGAAATCGTGGCGGTGGAGGGCGTGCAAGTCGCCGAGGAAGGCTGTCTGAGCGTTCCCGGCTTCCACGAACCGGTGCGCCGGGGCAAGCGGGTGACCGTGCGCGCTCAGAACGCGCGGGGCGAATTTTTCGAGATGACGGGCGAGGATTTGCTGGCGCGCGCCTTCCAGCACGAAACCGACCATCTCAATGGCCGCCTGTTCCTGTCCCACCTGAGCCCGCTCAAACGGGACTTGATTCGCCGCAAGATCCGCAAGCTCATGAAAGCAGGCGAGTGGGCCTGAGTCGGGTCGCGCATGCGGGTGGTGTTTTTCGGAACGCCCGAGTTTGCAGTGCCCAGCCTGGAGGCGCTGGTGCGCGAGGGCTTTCCCGTGCTGGCCGTCATCACGCAGCCCGATCGTCCGGCAGGACGGGGACGAACCCTGACGCCCCCTCCGGTCAAGCAATGCGCGCAACGGCTCGGACTGGAAGTGCGGCAGCCGGAGCGAATCCGCGATCCCGAGTTCATCGCCTGGCTTCAGAGCCTGGCGCCCGAAGCCGGCGTGGTGGTGGGCTACGGAAAGATTCTCCCGCCCGCGATCTTCGAGCTGCCGCCGCATGGTTTCATCAACGTCCATGCCTCGCTGCTGCCACGCTATCGCGGCGCGGCGCCTATCGAGTGGGCCATCGCCAACGGCGAAACGCGCACCGGGGTGACCACGATACGCATTGACGCCGGCCTGGACACGGGCGACATCCTGTTGCAGGAGGAGACCGAGATCGGGCCGGAGGAAACTGCGGACCAACTGCGCGTCCGGCTGGCCGAGATGGGAGCTCGCCTCCTCATCGAAACGCTGCGAGGGCTGGAAGCCGGCACGGTCACGCCGCGGCCGCAAGACCACACCCAGGCCACGCTGGCGCCCATGTTGCGCAAGGAAGATGGCCGTATTGACTGGAACTTGCCCGCGCCGCAGATCGCCAATCGCGTGCGTGCTTTCGTGCCCTGGCCCGGCGCGTACACCTGGCTGCGCGGCAAGCTCGTGCACATCTGGAAGGCGCGCCCGGTCGAACGCCCGCCGGCAGGTCCGCCAGGCTCACTGGAGGTCGCTGACGGGCATCTGTGGGCAAGCTGCGGCGAGGGTACCGTATTGGAAATCCTCGAGCTTCAACAGGAAGGACGCAGACGGATGCCTGCCGCCGAGTTCCTGCGCGGCTTCCGTTTGACGGAAAATGAGAAATTTGGAGAGATAACCCGGTGAAGACTCCGCTCGGCTTTCGCTACGCCGCCACTTACGCAGGAATCCGGAAAGAAAACAAGGATGATCTCGCGCTGATCGTATCGGATCGGCCCGCATCGGCGGCGGCGGTCTTTACTCGCAATACGGTACAGGCGGCTCCCGTGAAGGTGGCCAAGCGACACCTCAGGGCCTCGGGCGGGCTGGTGCGAGCGGTGCTGGTGAACGCGGGCAACGCCAATTGCGCCACGCGCACCGGCGAGAAAGTAGCGCTGGCCTGTTGCCGGGCCACCGCCCGTTTGCTGGACGCGCCGGTCGAGCAGGTGGTCCCTGCCTCCACCGGCGTGATCGGCGTGGAGCTGGATGCGGAGCTGATCTTGCGGGCCCTGCCGCGTTTGTGCAGTCGGCTCTCCGAGGATGCCTTCGCCGATGCGGCTCGCGCCATCATGACGACGGACACCGTGCCCAAGATGGCCTTCGGCGAAGTGCCGCTGCTGGAGGGCACCGTGCACATCGCCGGGATGACGAAGGGCGCGGGAATGATCCATCCCAATCTCGCCACCACGCTGGCGTTCGTGATGACGGATGCGGCCATCCCGCCCACACGACTGCGCGCGTTGCTGTTGCCTGCGGTCGAGCGCAGCTATCACAGGCTGACCGTGGACGGGGACACCTCGACCAACGACACCATCCTAGTGCTGGCCAATGGGGCCTCCGGCGTGCGGCCCGATCCCAAAGAGCAACTCGTGTTCGGAGAGGTCCTCGCCTGGGTGCTGGAGGATCTGGCCGAGAAGATCGCGCGCGACGGGGAAGGAGCACGCAAGCTGATCAGCGTGTACGTTACCGGCGCGCGCGACGATGACCAGGCGGCGCGACTGGCGCGCGCCATCGCCAGCTCGGCCCTGGTCAAGACGGCGATTGCCGGCTGCGACCCGAACTGGGGCCGCATCCTCTCGGCGGCCGGCAACGCCGGGGTGGAGTTCGATCCCACCAAGGTCGAGATTTACCTGCAAGGAGTCTGCGTGTGCCGCAACGGCGTGGCTGAGCCTTTCTGCGAGCATGAGCTCAAGCAGAAGCTCGACGCGCGGGAAGTGATCATCCGGTTCCGCCTCCGCGGCCGCGGTCAGGGCCGCGCCCGCTTCTGGACCTGCGACCTCACCGAGGACTACGTCCGCATCAACGGCAGCTACCGGACCTGAGACCCGCGCGAAGCGCTTGCGCAGCGAGGAGCGGGGACCTTTGCGTACACTGAAGGGTTTCCATGCTGCTCGAGCTGCGCGGGATTCGCAAGCGTTTCGGCGGCATCGTCGCCCTGCGGAACGGCTCCCTGACCGTGTTGCCTGGCGAGGTTCACGCGCTGGTGGGCGAAAACGGGGCCGGCAAGTCCACCTTGGCGAAGATCGTAGCGGGCATGATCTCGCCGGATGGCGGGGAGGTGATCTGGCGCGGCCAGCTGGTCCGCTTCGAACGCCCGGCGGATGCCGCCGCCCAGGGCATCGCCATGGTGCATCAGGAGTCGCTCCTCGCGCCCCATCTCTCGGTGGCCGAAAACATCTTCCTGGGCCGCGAGCCGCGCCTCCCTCTGGGATGGGTGCAACGCCAGAGGCTGTACGAAGCAGCGCGGCGGCTCATCGAAGAACATCGTTTTCCGCTCCAGCCGGAGTGGCGCGTGGAACGGCTCAATCCCGCCGGGCGCCAACTGGTGGAAATCTGCCGCGCCATCCAGCACGGCTCGAGCCTGCTGATCTTCGACGAGCCTACCTCAGCTTTGTCGGAAGCGGAAACGCAGGAAGTCTTCCGCATCGTGCGTCGCTTGCGCGAGCAGGGCATGGGCGTGCTCTACATCACCCACCGGCTGGAAGAACTGCGCGCCATCGGCGATCGCATCACCGTGTTGCGCGACGGCGAAACGGTCTACAGCGGGTTGCTCGCAGAGATCACCACGGACGAGATCATCCGTCACATGGTGGGACGAGAGGTGACTACAATTTACCGCCGGACGCCGCAAACGCCGGGCGATGAGCTGCTGCGCGTGGAAGGCCTGACGCGAAAGCCCGTCCTCCACTCGATCAGTTTCTCGTTGCGCGCCGGCGAGATCGTGGGTCTGGCGGGTCTGGTGGGCGCCGGGCGGACCGAACTCTGCCGCGCCTTGTTCGGTGTGGATCGTGTGGACTCGGGACGGGTCTGGCTCCAGGGACGCGAGGTGCGCATCCGGCATCCGCGAGACGCGCTGCGGCTGGGACTGGCGCTGATCCCCGAGGATCGCCAGCGCAGCGGTCTTGCCGTGCGATTGCCGCTGGCCTGGAATCTCACGCTGGCCAGCCTGCCCCAGGTGAGCCGGCTGGGCTTCCTGCTGGCCGATCGAGAGCGCCGCCTTTGCGAAGAGTACATCCAGCGCCTGAGAATCCGGGCGGAATCTCCCCGCCAGCTCGCGGGGCGGTTGAGCGGCGGCACCCAGCAGAAGGTGGTCATCGCCAAGTGGCTGCTGGCCCGGGCGCGAGTTTTCCTCTTCGATGAACCGACGCGGGGCATTGACGTGGGCGCCAAGGCGGAAGTGTTCCAGTTGATGGACGAGCTGGCGCGCGAGGGGGCCGCCTTGCTCATGGTCAGCTCCGAGCTGCCGGAACTAGTACAGGTAGCGGACCGCATTCTGGTCATGCGCCAGGGCCGCCTTACTGCCGAACTGCCCCACGGCGCCTCGCAGGAGGAGGTCATGCGTTACGCCACGGTGGATACACAGCCTGCCCTGAGGGACGCCGCCACCGAGAACGCGGAGGGTGACGGGAAATGATCCAGCGTCTGTTACCCTTTCTCACATTAGTGACCCTGTTCGTAGCGCTCTCCATTGCCTCCCCGTACTTCCTGACTTACACGAACCTTTCCAGCGTGGTGCGCCAGACGGCGGTGATCAACATCATGGCCCTGGGCATGACGCTGATTATCATTGCCGGCGGGATTGATCTCTCGGTGGGCGCGGTGCTGGCCTTCAGCGGCCTGCTGGGCACGATGGCCATGGAAGCCGGCTGGTCCATTCCGGTGGGAGTGCTGGTGGGCCTGCTATGCGGCTTGTTCTGGGGCCTGACCAATGGCCTGCTGATCACCCAGCTCAAGATCAATCCCTTCATTGTAACTTTGGGTACGCTGGGAATAGCCCGCGGAGTTACTCTCATTATCTCGAACGGCCTGCCGGTTCATCGGATTCCCAAGGAATTTTCGTTTCTGGGTGAAGGAAATCTTCTGGGCGTCCCGTTTGTGTTGTGGGTGCTGGTGTTCTGCGCCGCCCTCACCCACGTGATCCTGGAACACACGCGCATGGGCCGTTACGCCTTCGCCATCGGAAGCAACCCGGAGGCGGCTTACTATACGGGGATTCCGGTCGGCTTTCACACCACAGCGGTTTACGCTTACAGCGGCCTGCTTTGCGGCCTGGCGGGAATGATCGAGGCTTCGCGCCTGATGACCGGCCAGCCCACCGCCGGCCAGGGTTACGAGCTGCAAGTCATCGCTGCGGTCGTCATCGGCGGCGGAAGTCTCAGGGGCGGAGAGGGATCCGTGATCGGTACACTCGTGGGGGCCTTCATCATGGGTCTGCTGGCCAACGGCAGCGACCTCCTGGGCATTTCGCCCTACTTGCAACAGGCTATTATCGGCGGCGTGATCATCCTCGCCGTGGCGGTAGACGAGCTGCGCAAGCGCAAGCTGGGCTGAAGCGAACCCGCCGTAGCGGCGCTCAGAAGGCCAGGCGCAACTGGAACTGAAGGAAGCGCTTGGTCGTCCACGCCTGTTGCGTGCACTCGGCGAAGTTCGTGGCCAACGGGTTAGTCACCGGCGCTGCCATTTGCGTGCGGTTGAGCAGGTTCAGTACGTCCATACGGAATTGCAACCCGAAGCGCTCGACGAACCGGAATTCGCGCTGGAGGCTGCCGTTCCAATGGTTCGTCCAGTCGGCCCGAACGTCGGGCACCCGCGTGGGGAATACCCGGCGGTGATAAGCCGCGGGAGCGCGGGCGGCGTTGCGCTCGAAGTTCTCGGTGTTGAACCAGCGACTGAATGTCTTCTTGCCTTTGAGCGGAATGTCTTTGAGGTCACCGTAGAAAAAGAGGTTGCCGAAATCGAGCAGGGCGCCGGACTGGAACTCGTAAGTAATGCCAAGCTGGAAGCCTCCCAGCAGCGCGGCCGAAACGCCCTGCCGCGCCAGAGGCTTGCCTTTGCCGAAAGGCAGTTCGATCACCGACGTGCCGATCAGGCGATGCGGCCGGCTGTCGTTACTGTCGCGCCACGTCGGCGAGGGATCGAACTCGTCGTGGAAGTAATCTGCCTCACGATTGCGGTTCCGCGTGTAAGCGATGTACACGTTGAAGCCCTGCGCGAAGCGCCGTTCGAAGCTGAGCAGGAGCTCGTCGGTGCGGACCTCCCCGTCATTGCCGTTCAGTGTGAGCGTACCCATGTGCGGATAAGGCCGCAACAACTGAGCCTTGCCGATAGTAGCCGAGCGGAAGAAACTCAGCGTGCTCATGTCCTGGTAAACCAGCGGGTGCGTAGTTTGCAGGCTCGAAAAGTAAGTCAGCTGGAAAGGATTCGGCACGTTCTGGCTCAAATCGGAAGCGATCGCGTTGTTGCGCACGAGGCCGCTGGCCCAGTATTTTTCCGGCAGGGGATTCATCGGCCGGCCGAGGTAGTTGCGATCCGAGTAGGAGCCGGCGTAGGCAGCTTCGATCACGATGGTCTGGCCCAATTGCCGCTGCACGCCGATCCGCCACCGCTGCTGCCGCGCATGCCGCAGGCTGCCGGGAAACCACGTATAACTGCGTCCGGCCAGCGCCATCTCACCCAGGGCGTCGCGCAAAGGCACGTCGAACCGAGTACCATCGGCCCGGACCGGGAAGGGATCCGTCAACGGCGAAATCCCCTTTCTCGGATCACCGACCAGCCAGTTATAGCCGAAATCCGTAGTCAGAACGGTCGAAGTGGAGCGGCTGAAGTTCTGCTGGTTGGGAGCATTGAGCATGGCGTTCAGCGTGTCGAAAAACAGGCCGTAGCCGGCGCGCAGCACGGTCTTGGGAGCGAACTGCCAGGCTACGCCGACGCGCGGCAGCCACATCAGCTCGCTGTCCCACCAGTTCCGGCCGCCCATCTTGCCGGCGTAAATCGTGCCGCCCCGAACGAGGAAGTCAGACGCGGGCCTCTCGGCCAGCGGTCGCGCCGCATAGGCCGCCTGGGCCGGGTCGGAAATGGGGAGCTTGAGCGTGGGATCGAACCGCAGAAGCATGCGATCGAAGCGCTCGCGGGGCCCGATTTCGTATTCGATGCGCAGCCCGTAGGTGAGCGTGAGTCGCGGCGTCACCCGCCAGGTATCCTGCACATACCAGCCGGCATAAGGCGAGGACATGTAGTAAGTATCGTTGGTGGCGATGCTCATCCCCGAGGGAATTCCCATCATCAGTGCGGCCCAGGAATGGGCGATCGAACCGGCCGGCGTCAGCGTATCACTGTTACGGCGCGTGAAGTAGTTGTCGAAGGAGAAATATCCGGCTACGTAGCCGCCGCCTCCCCCGGCCCGGGAATGCAGGCGGATGTCGGCGCCGCCCCGGACGGTATGGCGCCCACGGACGTTGGAGATATCGGCCTTGAGCGAGCTCTGCCGGTAATGCTCGATCACTGGCGCCGCCCAACCAAAGCAACCCCCGATGGCGCAGGAGTATCCCGAGGCGGCCATGGTGGGAATCATGGCCCAATCGCCAGCCTTTTCGTCGAGATAGGCAGGCAACCCCAGGTCCGACGGTTTGAACCGCCGCACGCCCGTGGGAATGCTGTTGCTCACCCGGTAGCGATGCATGGAAAGGGAGACGTCAGCAAGCGTGGTGGGAGTTGGCGTCCAGACCCAGTCTCCGATCCAGTTCAGATTGTCGCGAATCGCGCGGCTGTTCATCAGCCCGGGCATGGTTTCGAAAGTATAATCGCCGCGATCGAAATCATAGTTGTCCCACAGCCAGCGGCCGTAGAAGCGGTGTCGCGACGAGTGGTGGTAGTCAATCCTGTTAGTCAGCGCGATGTAGTCGGCGGTCCAGGGCATGGCCACTGCGAGCCAGTTATTGAGCGGCTCCTTTTTCGGATCGGTCGGGTTATTGTTGGGAAGCGGGATGATCTTGGAGTAGAACGAGTAGGCGGGATTGTTGATCCGGGACTTGGGCAGAATGTTGCCCGGAAAGGGGTCGCGGATGTACTGGGTCGGGCGCGCCGGGTCGGGGCGGACGCTGAGGGGATCGTGGATCTGGTAGCGCACGGCATCCACCAGCAAGTGCGGCGCGAAGTTTCCCTCACGGTCAGCCAAAGTGGGGAAGGTATGGTTCAGATACTGCGAAGAAGTGGTTTCCGACCAGCGCTTGCCATAGTAACTGAAGAAAAAGAACAGGCGGTCTTTGCCGTTGAAGACCTTGGGGATCCAGACCGGCCCTCCAAGCGTGCCAGCCCAGTAATTTTTCAGGCCGCCCGGCTGCTTGGGAGTCTTGCGAAGCTGCTCGGCCAGCGCGTAGTCGCCTTTCGCCTCAGCCTCGGCAATCTGCCGGTGCCAGAGCTGAGCGGTAAAGAAATTGGCTGCGTTCCAACGGTTCTGGATGTGCTGGAAGCTGGCGCTGCCATGGAATTCGTTGGTGCCGGCCTTGGAGACCAGCGAGACCACCGCGCCCGTGGTGTGGCCCACGGAAGCTTCGAAGCCGCCGGTTTCGATTTTCATTTCCGCCACCACATCCGTGTGCGGCAGGAAGCCGACTTGGCGAGCAATGCCTTGATTGGGCGCGCCGTCAATGGCCCACTCGTTGCCGCCCACGCTGCCGGCAATGCGATAGTCCGAAGAGGACCCCTGATCGTTGGCGTCCAGAATGCGGACCTCGCCATTGGTCTGCACCCCGGGCGTGAAACGCGCCAGGATCGTCACGTTATTAAACGAGGTGGGCAAAGCCTGCTGCGTGCGGTTGTCGAGTACCCGCCCGGAGGAAGCCGAGACCGCGTCAATCAGCGGCGCGGCTGCCTCTACGGTAACCGATTCCGCCACCGGCCCCAGCTCCAGCGTGACACTCACTTCGACACGGCTGCTCATAGGCAGCACGATGCCGCGGCGCACCAGCCGCCGGAATCCGGCCGCTTCGAAACTCACCTGGTAGTTGCCGTGAAGCAGGAGGTTTGCCTCGTAATATCCGCTGGCGTTGGTCTGGGTCCCGATGGACGTATTCGTGTCCACGTTGGTGACCGTGACGCGCACACCAGGTACGACCGCCCCTTGGGGGTCGGTAACACGCCCATAGATCATGCCGCGCGTTTCCTGGCTGGGAGCCACGGAAACGAAAAGGACGAGGGCTGCGAGGGCCGTTCGGCAGGGCGACACCATGGTTCTCCTCCGCAAGACGGCGCGATTATATCACGGCGTCGGAGGATCAGGGCCGCGCAAAGACAGACCGACGACTCGGTTCCGGAGTAAATCCAGGCAGGGAGATCAGAGCTTCAGTCCAGTTTTCAGGGCCGGCGCCGCCAAAGCGCCACGAGCACCGCTCCCACCAGCCACCCCAGGCCGGGCTCGGGTACGGGTTGCATCACCTCGAAGTTCCAAGTGGTCGTGCGTCCTGCGATGGTCCACGAGATATCGTCCACCGCGCCCGTGAAGACGCCGTTCCAGCCACTGCCGACCCCAGCGCTGAAGCCAAGAATCACAGCGTTCGGGAAGTACGCCTGCCACTCGGCCAGACTCGCATCGTAAGCGTATGGAGTACCGTTGATGTTTGCGGCAAATCCGATGCCCAGGCCGAAATTCCAGAGCCAGGTCGAAGAAGTGATCACGTCGCTTACCCACTGGTCCGTCGGCGTCGGCAGGCCGACATACACTCTCTCGAAGACCAGGCCGCCGCGGTCGCCGATCGTGGCCAGATTCCCATCCGCATCCAGCAAGACGCGGATCACCGGATGCAGGTGTGCGGGCGCCGTGCTGCTCCCGGCGCGATACCAACGGTAAGAAAAGGACTGCAAATCGGCGAATCTTCCCAGGCTCGCCGTGGCCAGATAGTTCCCGCCAAAGTTGACGCCTCCCGCCAGGTACTCGATATCCGCTTTGGCGGCGCTGCTCGGACTCACGAAGTACGCCGAACCCGTCGTGCTCCACGGCAAGTTGCCGGAAATGCCTACGCCCCCGTTGTTGCGGACGTTATTGTAAAACCAGCCCGAACTGCCGACGGCCTGGCCCTGGTTCACCGGGCCGGGGTTCGTGAAGAAGTCGTCCCCGGGGCTGTTATTGGACACGACAATCAGACTGGCTTTTAGTGAAAAGCAAGTGAGCAAAGCCGCTGTTACCAAGTACCCGCAACGCATGGAACGTGCCTGAAGCTTGTGCTGGCGAAACTCAAACCGCATTATAACACGGTTGTTCTACAAATAGGCGACCTGGTCGCAAAGGGCCGGTTTTGGGAGTACTAGAACCCCTTCAGCGCGGAGTCAGCCGCGGCCAGGCAATTTCGATGCCTTGGGCCACCAACTTTGCCTGAAAGTCGGTCAGAAGCTTCTTGTCGTTGCGGATCTTGCGCGGCGGATGGCCCGTGGCCAGCGCCTGCGCCACGGTCATGCCCGCGGCCTCGCCGATATTCCACTCCACCGGATGCAGCCGGTAACAGCCGTTCGTGATGTGAGTCACGCCCAGATTTTTGGCCGCCGCCAGCAAGTTCTCCACGCGCCTCGGTATCAGGGCGCCCAGCGGGATCTGAAAGGGCAGGGAGCTGATGTCGATGTAATTGTCGCCGCCCGAACTCGGATGCAGGTCAATGCGGTAACTGCCCACACCGACCGAGTCGAAGAACGGCTCCGCGGTCAACTCCTCGGGTTTCTTGCCCGTTAGTTGCGCCCGGGCTTCCGTCCCCACGTGCTGCTCGAGTACCGTGAACTCGGCCAGGATGCGGCGAGACTCGCGGATATAGGGGTACTTCGCCAGGCCGTCGGAGGTTCCCACGATGTCGTGCCTGAGGCGCAGTCCTCGCCACCCTAGCCCGCCGTCCGGTCGCGGCGCCTCGGTCTGCATCCAGTACAGCAAGGAAAGGCTCAGTTGTTTGGCCCGCTTGAGATGGCGCGCGGCCTCTTCCGGACTTACTTCGTGCAGGTTACCCAGCCAGTAATCGTTTTGCGGCCAGTTCACCAAAGTAATGTCACTCAGGTAAGTCCCCGGCTCGAAATTCCGCTTGTTGGCGATGCGCCGGTAAATCCAGAGATTCAGCTTGCCGGGAGTGGGCCCGGCGGCGAGGGGATCGAAGGTCACGGAACGAACTTTCAGGGTGATCGGATCCGACATGCTCCAGCTCAGCAGCTTTCCCGGCCACGGCGGTCGGAGCTGGGGCACGTAATCGCGCCAGAACTCATACTCTTCGGGCTTGTCAATGGTGTGGTCCTCGCCAGGGAGATAGTCCATGGCGAAGCAGACCGTGAAGGCCTGGATGTTAGCGGGCTGAGCCTCCTCGGGCGCGTGAGGCTCGCCCGTCTGCTTGCGGGATTCGAAGCCGGTGACGTATTCGGTACGGCTCAGGGGAAGCAGGTCGCCCTGCTCGGTAGCGTCCAGGAAGTACGGCGCGTGGACGATGCGTTCACGACCGTCTTCGAGGCTGCGCAAGCGCACGGCGCGGACGCGGTCGCCCTCGGTATCCGCGGCCACGGGCACGTGCTTGAGCAGCACCAGGAGCCGCCCGCCGCTCACGTAAGGGGCCAGCATGGCCTCCAGCACGGCCAGGGAAACCCTGGGTTCGTGGGTCAGCCGCGAGACGCTGCCATCGCCCGGATTGAGGTTCCAGCGAGCGCGAGCCTCGGCAGTGAGCGGATAGTGCGCCCGGTAATAATCCCGCACCGCGTTGCGGTAAGCGCGGTAGGCGCGGGTGCAGCCGAACGACTCGATCCAGGGGTGCTCGTCGGGCGGGACGGCCTGGGCCGTAAGCTGTCCGCCGATCCAGTCCGTCTCCTCGCTCATGATTACCTTCAGCCCGTTGCGCAGGGCGGCCAGGGCCGCCGCGCAGCCTCCCGTGCCGCCTCCAATGATGGCCACGTCACAGCGGAGCTCGCGCCCGGCAGCGGCCAGTAGCGGAGCCGTCAATTGCGCCAGCAGGGTACGCCGGGTGATTTGCATACACGCATGATGACCAAGGAGGCGTGCGTGACGCAAGCGCCTAAGTTATGATGGTCGGTGACCGGGGGTCGCCCGTGCGGAGGGCACGTGTGGCGCCTCCCAGCGGACCATGGGTCTGATCACTGTTACCGGAGCGCCCGGCGCGCGGCATGAGGAAACCGCTCGCCTGATTGCGCAGCGCCTGGGCTTCGAGCTGATCAGCGAGACGCGGCTGGCCGCCCTGATCGAGGAGGAGTTCGCACCGGCCGGTTCGCTCCCCGAGCGGGTCTATCCGGAATTGATGACCTCGATCGTGGCGCGGCTCGCCACCCAGCACCATCTCGTGGTCTCGGCGGACGGCGCGGAGCAGGCGCTGCCGGAGTTCCCGGGGTTGCTGCGCGTCTACATCGTGGCGCCGGAATCCCGCCGCGTGGGCGTGCTCATGGTCGAGCACCGGCTGGACCGCCCCGCCGCGCGCGAGCTGCTCCACAAGCTGGAGGCCGAAGAGAAGCTCCGTCGCCGGCGGCGTTTCGGGCGCGGCCTGCGGCGCATGGAGAACTTCGATCTGGTCATCAATACGGAGCGCCTGGAGCCGGAAGAGGCCGCGGAAATCGTGGCGGCCGCGGCCACGAACCGCCGCATCATCGAGCAGGGACTGCTGTCGCCGGCCGCGGAAGCCCATCTGCAGTTCCAGGTCCGCCTCAAGCTGTCCCGCTACGGCATTGCACCCGCGGGCAAACTTACGCTCAAGCCGCGGCGCTTCTCGCACCCCAGCGAAGAGATCTTCGCCAATCTGCTGGACTTCTATCGCGTCGCCTGGGAGTACGAACCGCGAACTTTTCCCTTGCAATGGGACAAGCATGGCAACGTGATCGAATCCTTCACGCCCGACTTTTACCTGCCCCAGTTCGACCTGTACGTCGAACTTACCACCATGAAGCAATCGCTGGTCACCAAGAAAAACCGGAAAATCAAGTTACTGCGACAGATCTATCCTGACATCAACATACAGGTTTTCTATCAGAAAGATTTCGAAAACCTGATCTTCAAATACGGGCTCACGCGCCCGCCCGCCAACCCGCCTTCCCGTCCGGCCTCCGGCGGCGCGCGTTCGAGCACTCCTGAACCGGCCGCTTCCACTACCCGATGAGCGCTCCCCCGGTCCCCGAAATCGAACGCATCCTGTTCACCGAGGAACAGATCGAGCGCCGGATCCGCGAAGTCGCCGACGAGATCTCCGAACGATACCGTCACGGCGACCTCAAGCTGATAGGCGTTCTCAAGGGTGCTGTGTTCTTCTTGACCGCGCTGGCACGGGCCATTCGCATTCCCGTCAAGATTGATTTCCTTTCCATATCCAGTTTTTCGACCCGGCCCGCCGCGCCCGGCGTCGTGCGCATCGCCAAGGATCTGGACGAAAGTATCGAAGGCGAGGACGTCCTTCTGGTCGAAGATATCGTGGATACCGGCTTCACCGCGCGCTATCTGTTGCAGACGCTGGCCGCCCGCGGTCCCAATTCGCTCGCGATCTGCACCCTGCTGGATCGCACGCCCCGCCGCATCGTGCAGGTGCCGGTGGAATTCCGCTGCTTCGAAATTCCCGACCGTTTCGTGATCGGCTTCGGGCTCGACTACAAGCAGTTCTATCGCAATCTGGGCTATATCGCGGTGATCAAGCCGGACTGGGAACAGCGCGGTTTCAATCTATGAAGGGGGACCTGCAGCGCTCCGCCGACCCCTCGCCGCCCTCGGAAACCACTGCGGGCGAGCTGACTCACCGCCAGATCATCCGCTCGGCCGGCGTTGTCTCGCTGGCCGTGCTGGGCAGTCGTCTCACCGGGCTGCTGCGGGAGATCGCGATGGCGCGGCTGTTCGGCGCCGGCATGTCCTACGACGCCTTTCTGCTCGCCTTCCGCATCCCCAACCTCACGCGCGATCTGTTCGCCGAAGGCGCGCTGTCCTCAGCCTTCGTACCGACCTTCACGGAATACCTGACTCGCAAGGGCAAGGCCGCGGCCGCGGAGCTGGCCAACCTGGTCGCCACCGCCCTGATCGTTCTGGTCGGCACGCTTTGCCTGCTCGGCATCATTTTCAGTCCCGCACTGGTGTGGTTGCTCGCGCCGGGCTGGGCGGGCGAGGCGGCCAAGTTCGCGCTGGCGGTGAAGATGACGCGGATCATGTTCCCCTTCCTGCTGCTGGTGGCGCTGGCCGCCCAGGCGATGGGGATCCTCAATGCCTGCCAGCAGTTCGGGTTGCCGGCTTCGGCTTCGACTTTTTTCAATCTGGGATCGCTCGGATTCGGCCTGCTGATCGGCTTTGGCCTGGGAACGAAACTCGGGCTGCTCCCCATCGAAGGCATGGCGTGGGGCGTCGTACTGGGCGGAGCATTACAACTGGGCTGCCAACTGCCGAGCCTGTGGAAGCGAGGCTTCCGCTACCGCCCGCAATGGCAGTGGTCGCACCCCGGCTTGCAGCAGATCATTCGCCTCATGGGACCGGCGATCATCGGCAGCGCCGCTGTGCAGATCAACGTGATGGTGAACACCAATTTCGCCTCTACGATCGTAGATCCGCTGCGCGGCCCCAACGGCCCCGTGAGCTGGCTCAGTTACGCGTTCCGGTTCATGCAACTCCCGCTCGGGTTGTTCGGCGTAGCCGTGGCCGCGGCGACGCTGCCGGCGGTTTCGCGCAGCGCAGCTTGCGGCGACATGGAACAATTTCGCGACACTTTGTCGCGCTCCCTGGGCCTGGTTTTTCTGCTCACGCTGCCTTCCTCGGTGGGGCTTGCCGTTCTGGGGCAGGCGATGATCGGGGCCATCTACGAAGGAGGCCAGTTCGCAGCCTACGACACCGTGCAGACGGCGAGCGCCCTGACTGCCTACGCCGTCGGTCTGGCGGGCTACGCGGCGGTCAAAGTGCTGGTGCCCGGCTTTTACGCGCTGGGGGACGCCCGCACTCCCATGGTGGTCAGCCTGGCCTCCATCGCGGTGAACTATGCGGCGGCCTGGACTCTCACCCGCCGCGCCGGGATGGGGCACGCGGGACTCGCGCTGGCCACCTCCACCGTCATGATCTTCTCTGCGGCAGCGTTGTTCTGGAGGCTGCGGCTCCGCACAGGCGGGTTGTATGGGCGACGCCTGGCGGTCGGCGTGCTCAAGATCGGGCTGGCCTCCGCGGCCATGGGGATTCTGGTGGCGGCTTGTTGCGCACCGCTGGAGGCCCGCCTGGGGATCGGGCGGACAGCGCGGCTTGCTGAGCTGGCTGTCGGCGTTCCCCTGGGCGCCGGTGTTTACTACGCATTGTGCCGCTTGCTCCGCGTCCCGGAAGTGGACGCCGCTTCGCGGGCGCTGGCCGCGCCCCTGGCGCGCTTGCTCAGGATCGCCGCCGTGAACGGACCGGGCGGCTGAAGATCAGCGCTGCACGCGGCCCGATCCACCGCCCTTGAGCAGAGCCTGCACTTCCTCCACGCTGAAGCGGTTGAAATCGCCGGGCAGTGAGTGTTTGAGGCAGGAAGCGGCGACGGCGAACTCGAGCGCTTCCTGATGGGTCGGCAAGGTGAGCAGGCCGTAAATCAGGCCGCCGGCGAAGCAGTCGCCCGCGCCCACGCGGTCCACGATATGCGTGATGTCGTACCGGCGACTGGTGAGAAATTCGCGGCCGTTGTTCAGGCAGGCGGACCAGCCGTTGTGCGAGGCGCTGAAAGACTCCCGCAAGGTGATGGCCATGAGCTTCAGGTTCTTGAACTCGCCCATGACCCTTTCGGTCAGCCCGCGATACTGGGAAACGTCGAGCTTGCCCGAGTGCACGTCCACGTCGGCGGGGATTCCCAGCGCCATCTGCACGTCCTCTTCGTTGGCGATGCCGACGTCAACGTAGCGGAAGAGCTCGCGCATGACTTCGGGAGCGGACTTGCCGTATTTCCAAAGGTTCTTGCGGAAGTTCAGGTCGCAGGAAACGGTGAGGCCTTTTTCGCGCGCCCGCTGCACGGCCTCCAGCGCGAGGTCCGCGGCACCCTGACTGATGGCCGGCGTGATGCCCGTGATGTGGAACCAGCCGGCGCCTTCCAGCGCATCGTCCCAGTTGATCACGCCTGGCTTGGCCAGAGCGATGGCGCTGTAATCGCGGTCGTACACCACCTTGGACGGTCGCTGGTTGGCGCCGCTTTCTACGTAATAAACGCCCATCCGGCCGGGCGCGCGCACGATCTTGGAGGTATCCACGCCGAAGCCGCGCAACTGGCTGATCACAGCATCCGCGATGGGATGCTTGGGCGGCAGGACCGTCACGTATCGCGCAGGAATTCCGAACCCGGCCAGGGCGACCGCGACGTTGGCTTCGCCGCCGCCAAAGGTGGCCATGAACATGGGCGATTGCAGAAAGCGCTCGAAGCCCGGCGGCGCCAGGCGCAACATGATCTCACCGAACGTCACTACCATTTGAGCCATGGCAATAACTCCTACTTGAAAATACCCCAAGGGGACGTGCGCGCGGGGAAATGCCCGGCGGCGTGGCGACACTCAGCGCTGGCCCGCCGAACCCGTGGGCCCGGGCAAACCCGTCGGCGCCGATGCTGCGCTGCGCACCGCGATCACGTCCACGCCGAAGGAGGCATCGAGCGACGGCAGCCCCTCGAAAGACAGCATGGTCGAGGCGGGAGGCGCTTTGCCATTGTAGAATTCGCCGCGCACGCGCCGCACCATTTCCCCGATGGCGCCGGAAAGAGGATAGATGTGCGACATGGCCACAGCGTCGAAGGAAGCGCCCGCCTCTTTCAGCGTGCGGCCCAAGCGCTGGAAAGCCAGCCGGGCATCTTCCTCGCTGAAGCGGAAGCCCAACTGCGCGCCGGTCAGCACGAGCGGTCCCGGCCCCACCAAAGCGATCTGGGAATAGAACGGCGACTGGGGAAGACCGGGCGGGTTGATTAGCTTGAGCGGGGCGTCGGGAGGCGTACGCAACCGTGCCACAGCTTCGCATTCCACCAGGGCGCGAGTCGGCGCGCGCTGTGGCTGCAGCAGATTCAGGGCGGCGCGGGGGAACACACGGGCCATTTGCTGGCGCAGGTGGGTCCAGTCGTCAAAGGACGCAATGAAACAAGTCGCCCGAAGAACGTCTTCTTCGGTGGTCCCCGCGGCGTGCACTGCCGTGCGCAGATCGCTCAGGGATTTCTCCAGCAGCGGCCCGGGAGGCGCCAAAGGGTCGGGCGCAGTCGCCGCCTGCCCGGAAATGAAGGCCAGTCCGTGCGGATTCACGGGCCTGCGCTCCTGCGCGATCGCCTCGAAAACCACCTGCGCCCCGGTGAGCGGAAGGGCGCCCACCTGGACCACAGTGAGCGCGGGCAGCGGCAAGCGTCGTTCCGTGAAAGTCTCGCTCACCACGGCCTGCACGCGCCGCAAGTCTCCCGTGCCGGCCACGAAAGCACGGAGCTTGATCACCGAGGCGTTGCGCACCTGCCCGATCAGGGCGCGCAAAGTCTGACGGGCTTGTTGGGAAAGCAATCCCTGGCCGGTCAGGGGGGAGACATGGAAGCTGAGCCGCGTGCTGTCGGCGACGACGCTGGCCGGTGGCTCCTTGGGCAGCTCGAGGACCTGGGTCGGCTCTTCGGGTTCCTTTTTCTTGGGTTCGGCCACGGGCAGGGGCCATTCCTGGCGCTGGCGCGGGCGCTGAGCGGCGAATGTGCGGGTCGCGTCCACGCAGACCCAAGCGAACGCCAACCCGAGGATGAGTGCGCCTCGCATCGGGTCCCGCTCACGATTGTAGCAGAGTGCTTCTCGAATCCGACTCACCGCACAGTGCCGACTCCCGCAACGAATTCGACCGCGAATCCCTCGGCAGAAGCAAGGGCCGCCGCGCAGTGCGCCAAAGTAACCGGTCGGCCCCTGCGCACGCCATAGCTGTGAAGTGCTCGCGCCGGGATGCGTCCCGCGCTAGCATGGTATCCGGTAGCAGCCGAGCCGGCGGCGCCCCGGGACGGCCGATCGCGGCGGCGACCCGTCCGGCACGAGATTTCATACCAGCTCGAGGAGGTCATGGCAAGCATGAGTGAAGGCAATCGGCGAGAGTTCTTGTACGGCGCAGGGGCGGCAGCGCTCTCCATTGGCGCACGCCGTATTCTGGGCGCGAACGACCGCATCCATGTGGGTGTCGTAGGTTTGGGCGGGCGGGGTCGCGCTCACCTGGGCTACTACATGGCGATCCCGACGGCGCAGGTGGTGGCGGTCTGCGACGTGGATCAGGCGGCCCAGGAGCGCGCCGTGGCGATGGTGGAAAAGAAGACTGGCCTGAAGCCGCGCGTCTACACCGACATGAGGAAGATGCTCGAGGACAAGGACATTCACACCGTGTCCATCGCCACCCCCAACCACTGGCATGCCCTGCAAACCATCTGGGCCTGCCAGGCGGGCAAGGACGTGTACGTGGAAAAGCCCGCCTGCCACAACGTTTGGGAAGGCCTGAAGATGATCGAGGCCGCGCGCAAATACAACCGTATGGTTCAGGTCGGTTCGCAGGGCCGCAGCGCACCCCACAAGATTCGCGCCATGCAGCTTCTCCGTGAGGGCGTGATCGGCAAGGTGTATCTCTCCAAAGGCCTGTGCTTCAAGCGGCGGCCTTCGATCGGCAAGAAGCCGGACGGGCCGGTGCCTCCGGGCGTGGACTGGGATCTGTTCCTCGGTCCGGCGCCGATGCGCCCGTTCAACGAGAACCGCTTCCGCTACAACTGGCACTGGTTCTGGGATACGGGCAACGGCGACATCGGCAATCAGGGCGTGCACGAGATGGACATTGCGCGCTGGGGCCTGGGCGACATCACCTGGCCGACCTACGTGGTCTCCACGGGCGGCAAGTACATCTATGACGATGACCAGGAGACGCCCAACACGCAACTGGCCACCTTTGACTACGGTGATTGCGAGATCGTTTTCGAGGTTCGCGGTCTGATCACCGGCGGCGAAGACGGCCTGCAACCCCGCGGGCAGAACACCATCGGCAACCTGTTCCTGGGGGCCGAAGGCTACATGGCGGTGGACGGCGCCGGCTTCCAGGTGTACAAGGGCGAAAAGCGCGAACTGGTCATGGAAGAGAAAGCCTCTGGCGGCGACACGATCCCGCACATCGAGAATTTCTTCAAAGCGGTGCGCAGCCGGAACTATAAGGACCTGACCGCTGACGTTGAAATCGGCGTCATTTCGGCTTCCTTGTGCCACCTGGCCAATATCAGCTACCGCCTGAAGCGCGGCTTGCGTTTCGATCCCAAAACGATCAAGTTCGTGGGCGATGACGAAGCCAACCGCATGCTGACCCGCGAGTACCGCAAGCCCTACGTGGTGCCGGAGAAGGTCTGAGCACGGAAGGCAAAATCCCTACGCCGCGGCTCGGCGGAGCGGGCGACGCGCGTTAGAATAGCGGGGTATGGCACGAGAGTATCCGCTGACGCCGCGGCGTGTGCCGCGCGTGGAGACGCCCTTCCGCAGGATCGTCACCGAGTTTCCTGTTCCCGAATCCATTCCCATTCTTGAGCGGCTGGCCGCCTTCGAGCCGTTGGCCATGCGCGGGCAGCCGCCTGTGGTGTGGCACCGCGCGGAGGGCTTCCAGGTCTACGATGCCTGGGGTAATTGCTGGGTGGACTGGTCCAGCGGCGTGCTTATTACCAACGCGGGCCACGGGCGGCCGGAAGTCATTGACGCCATCGTCAACCAGGCCCGCTCCCGCTTGCTCACCAATTACTGCTTTCCCAGCGAAATTCGCGCGCGGTTGGTGGAGCGGCTGGCTTCGCTGTTGCCCGAGCCCTTGAAGAAAGTCTTCCTGCTGACGACCGGCTCTGAGACGATCGAGTGCGCCATCAAGCTGGCGCGATCGTGGGGCGTCAAACAGGGCGGCCGCAGCAAACACATCATCGTCTCTTACGAAAACGCTTTCCACGGCCGCACGCTGGGTGCCCAGCAGGCGGGCGGCATCCCGGCGCTGAAAGAGTGGATTATCAACCTGGATCCGGGCTTCGTTCAAGTTCCCTTCCCTGACGGCGTGTGGACGGAGGACACGTCTTTCGAGGGCTTCGAAAGGGCGCTCCACGAGCGGGGCGTCGAACCGCAGAACGTTGCAGCGGTATTGCTGGAGACTTACCAGGGAGGCACCGCAGCCTTTGCCCCTGTGGAATACATGCAGGCGCTGCGCCAGTGGTGCACCGGTCACAAGGCTTTATTGATCTGCGATGAGGTTCAGGCCGGCTTCGGTCGCACGGGAACGCTGTGGGGGTTCGAGCACTACGGCATCGTTCCCGACATCGCTTGCTTCGGCAAGGGCATCTCGAGCTCGCTGCCCATTTCCGCCGTGGCCGGGCGACCGGAGGTTATGGACCAATTCGCGCCCGGCACCATGACCTCGACCCACACCGGCAACCCCGTTTGCTGCGCCGCTGCCCTGGCCTCCATCGAAACGATCCTGCGGGATGGCCTGGTGGAAAACGCCCGTCGCGTCGGCGCTCTGATGCACCAAAAACTGAATGAACTCGCCCGAAGGTTCCCGCAGATCGGCGCCGTGATGGGCAAGGGCCTGGTAGCCGGGGTCATTTGCATCAACCCAGCGACGGGAGAGCCGGACGGGGACCTGGCCTGGGAGGTGGTACGGCGTTCGGTCGAGAAAGGCGTGTTGATGTTCAGCCCCGTGGGCTATCTGGGTTCGACCATCAAGGTCGCGCCTCCGCTGGTGCTGACCGAAGCCGCCCTGGAGGACAGCGTGGCCGGCTTCGCAGAGGCTTTCGCTGAAGCGCTGGCTGCGCAGGAGGCGATGGTGCGATGAATCCCCCGCAAGTGCTCATCGTCGGCGGCGGCATGATCACGCACGATCAGTTGCTGCCCTCGATCTGGCACATGCAGCGGCAGGGGCTGCTGGGTGAGATTTCCATCTGCGCGCTCACCGCCCGCCCGCTTAAAGAGCTGATGGAGTCGGAAACGCTCCGCCGCGCCTTCCCGGGCAGTACTTTTCGCCCCTATCCGGATGTTTCGGGCGACCTCGACGCCCCTCAGCCGGAGCTTTACCGGGAACTGATCCGGCGCATGCCGCCCCGCAACATCGTGGTGGTCGCAGTACCCGATCAGTTGCACTACCCGGTGATCATGGAAGCGCTGCGCGCCAACCAGCACGTGCTCACCGTCAAGCCGCTGGTGCTGAACGCGCGCCACGCCGAAGAGATCGAGCACGAGGCCCGCGAACGCGGCTTGCTGGTGGGGATCGAGTACCACAAGCGATTTGACGATCGCGCCCTCATCGCGCGCCGTCGTTACCGCGAGGGCCTGTTTGGCGAGTTCCGGCTGGGGACCGCGTGGCTGCTCGAGAAATGGTACTACCGTCACTCCAACTTCCAGAACTGGTGTACGGTGGAAAACTCGGATGCCTTCACTTACATCGGCTGCCACTACGTGGACCTGGTGCATTTCATCACCGGGCTGCTACCGGTTTCCGTGAGCGTGTACGGCATCCGCGATCGCTATCCCAACGGCAACGAGGGATTCCTGTGGACGGACGCGCGCGTGATCTGGTCCAACGGCGCGTGCCTGAACGTGCAAAACGCGCTGGGCTTCCCGGACGAAGGACCGGGAACGAACACTCAGGGCCTGACCATGTATTGCGCGGGGCCGGACACAGGCGCCTGGCTGGCGCACGACGATCAGTATCGGGGCGTCCGCTACTGCTACACGAGACGGCCGGGCGGTCCCGGCTCGACCATTTACGCCGAACCCAGCCCTGATTACTTCCAGTACGTGGATCTGGGCGGACCGGGCCTGGTTCCCGTGGGGTACGGATACCGGTCGGTGGAATATATCCTGCGCAGCGCGATTCGCCTCGAAGAGCAGACCGAGGGCATGCCGCCAGATCAGGCACTGCGCAGGCGTCGCGAAATCCTTGCCGAGGTAGATCAGGCTGGCGTCATGGCCACCCCCGCCAACTCTCGCTATAACGAGCTGGTGATCGAGGCAGCACGGCTCTCGATCCTGAACGGCGGCCGGGAGGTAAAGATCCACTACGGTCCGCCCTCGCGGGTGGAGCTGACCTGAGTCTCGGGGCAATGGCGCTCGGCGCAGCCTCGGGGGTAACACAAAGCCCGCCGGCCATCGTCTTAATGGCTTAGGCAGCCGTCACCAACAGGGGCGTCAACAGCCTCAGGCGTGGCGGCCTGCCAGATACGCTATCCTGTCAGACTAGCCGGGAGTTCCAACTCCGACACGGTGACTCGTCCCAGGAGGTAGAGCTTGGATCTCAGAGCGGTTCTCAGCACAGTTCTCGCCGGGTTGCTGGCGTGGCCTTTGCCTGCCCAACAGCCCACGGGCCCCCGTCCCCAGGTGGCGCAACCTCCGCCTGGCAGACCCTCGATGCTCCAGACGCAAGAGAAGCCACAACCAGGTACGCCGGCCCAACCCCAACCGGCACAACCTCAACAACCGGCAGCGCCCGCACCGGCCAAGCCGCCGGAGCCACCCGGGGTGTTGAAGGTGGTGGTGATCGAAGGAGAAGGCGCGGTCAACAACATCCGCACGCGCACGGCGACCGCGCCCGTCGTGGAAGTGCGCGACGAAAATGACAAGCCGGTAGCCGGGGCGGAAGTCGTCTTCCAATTGCCGCCCGCCGGACCCGGTGGCGTCTTCCACGGCTGGATGCGAACGCAGACCGTGCGCACCGATGAACAGGGTCGCGCTCGGGCGAGCGGCTATACGCCTAACGACGAAGCCGGGCGGTTCAACATCAAGGTGACGGCCACGTTGGGCAACAAAACAGGGAGCGCTGTGATTGCGCAGACCAACGCGTATCGCGGCGGGTCTGGCCCGGGCGTGACGAGCGGGCGTTCCGGATTGTGGAAGGTGCTGGTGGGCGTTGGCGCCGCCGGAGCGGTGATTGGAGCCGTGGCCGCCACTCGCGGAAACGGAACCGCCTCTGCCGCCACAACCAGGCCCATCACGATCACTCCGGGACCCATCACCGTGGGTAGCCCGCGCTGAACAATGGGGGTGAGGTCATGAAGAGCGGAAAGGTTCTTGTCGGCCTGTTGCTTGCCGGATTCCTGGGCGCCCAAACTTTGCAAATCGAGGGCCCCGTTTCTGGGTTCATCTTTGACGAGAGTCAGAGGGCGTTGCGCCCAATCGTGGGCTTGCCCGGCGCAGCGTACTTCGGCGATGCCGTGGTGAGCGAGCTGACGTGGGCCAGCGCGGCTCCCGACGGGCAACGCGCGCTCGTGCTCAAGGATGGCGCACTATTTTCGGTGTGCGGATTGAAAGGACCTGAGCCGACTTGGGTCCCGGTTGCGGGCGTGCGGATCGCTCCCGAGCGCGCGGCCTGGGCGGAGGACGGCTCCGTTGCGCTGATTTACAACTCGGCCTCGGGCGCGGTCCAGCGAGTTCGCGGTTTCAACGACCTGCCCCTGGCGGATGACCCGATTCCACTCGGGGATGCCAGCGCCCTCGCCGTGGATCGAAACGGGCGCATCGTGGCGGGAACGAGCGACGGCGTGTTCCTCGTTGACCCGTCAGGCCCCCGTCCGCTGCTTCCCGGCTTGCGTGCGATCAGTCTGGCGGTCACGGGAACGAATCTGCTGGTAGCCGCCGGCAACGGCGAAATCTGGCGCATCCGGGATTACGCGGACGAGGCCTCCGCGGAGTTGCTGGCCGCGGTGGAGGATCCTGTGGGCGTCGCACTCTCGCAGGATCAGAAGTACCTTCTGGTGGCGGGCCGTGCGGAGCGCGCCGTGTTGATCTACGAACTGGCGGCGCGCGCGGTTGCGGCCCGGCTGGTGGCGGATGCCGAACCCACCACGCTGGCGCGGCTCGGCGACGCTGATCTTTGGCTTGTCCGCACTAGCAGCGGGCCTTCGGATCCCTTGCTGGTCCTGAAGATCAGGCCCGAGCCCGCAATCTGGTTCGTACCTGCAGGGAAAGGAGAATGAGACGGATGCAGCGGACTGTTTTGCCCTTCCTCGCGCTCGCACTGATCTTTGCATTCACGGCCCCCGCCCAGACCACAGCGCCGTTCACCTTGCAGGTGCAGCAAGGGGCGAATCGCTTCACGATCACCGATGGCGGGACGATCACGTTGCCGGCCGACGCCATCGGACTGCCCGCCTCCGCATCCATCACGATGACCTATGTGGGTACGGGGACCTCGGTGAGCGTCAACACTGTGGACCTCAGCGGCCACGCCGATTTTTCGGTCAGCGGACTGCCGGACCTCCCCGTCTCCCTGCTGCGGAACCAAAGCCTGACCTTCTACGTGCGCTACCTGCCCACCTCCGGGACGCGTACCTCCGCGCGGATCGCCGTTACCTACGTGGATGGCCGGACCACGGCGACCTTGACTATCAATCTGGTTGGCACGGCGCCGGAGTTCGCTTTTAGTTACATCCCGCCGGGAGGAAACGCCACCCCGCTGGCGCCGGGCGGTACCGTGGCTTTCCCGCTCACTGCGCTCAACACGACTGCGACCGCCACGTTCATCATCACCAACCGCGGCAGCGGCGCCGGGACCGTGAATAACATCCGCGGCGCTGGCGACGCCTTTCAGTTAGCTGGCCTTCCCCTGCCGCCGGTCTCCGTGGATGCCGGCAAAGATCTTCGCTTCTCGATTCAGTTTTCGCCCAAACAGCTCGCCACCAGCCAAGGGAGCCTGGTGATCGAGCTGGTGGACCGGCAAGTGAGTTTTCGCCTCGAGGGATCCGGCTCGGGAGCGGTCTATGCCTACGAAGTGATTTCGCCGGCTGGCGCGGCCGCCATCACGCCCGCCCAGCTCATCACGCTGCCCGACGCGCTGGTAGGGGACAAGAGCAGCGTCACGATCCGCGTGCGCAACACGGGCAACGCCGACGGGACCATCAGCACAATCAGCGTGCAGGGCACGGGCTTCGCACTGGCGGATCTGCCGTTCCTGCCGTTGACGCTGGCGCCGGGCGCCTCGGCGACCTTTACCGTGACGTTCAGCCCGACGCAACCGGGCCGTACCTCAGGGCGCTTGCGTATCGGCGCCGATAGCTTTGATCTGACCGGCACGGGGTTGGGCGCCACCCTCACTTACGCCTACGCGATCGGATCGGCGGTCACGGCGGTGCAGCCCAACGGAACGGTAGTCTTCACGCCGGTAGCCGTGGGGCGCACTACCAGTGTGGATTTCATCGTCAGCAACACGGGCACGGCGCCCGCCACGATCAACAGCATCACGCTGGGCGCCACCGGCATCCCGTTCTCGCTTGCTGACGTGCCTGCCTTGCCGGCGACGATCAGTCCGGGCGCCAGCCTGCGCTTCAGCGTGCAGTTCGCGCCGACGGCTGTGGGTACGAGCACCGCAACGTTGAAGATTGACACGCAGAGTTTCACGCTGTCGGGAGCGGGCGGTCCCCCCGATCCGCTGCCTTCCTACCGTTTCATCGCGCCGAGCGGCCCCCAGCAGCCGATGCAGCAGATCTCGGTGGGCCTGGAGCTGGAATCGCCCTATCCCCTCACGCTGACCGGCACCCTGACGCTGAGCTTCAACTCCGAGGTCTTCAGCCCGGATCCTGCGGTGCAGTTCGCCACCGGAGGGCGCACGGCTAACTTCACTATCCCGGCCAACACCAAACGGGCCCTGTTCGCGGGCAACGCGCCCGAGATCCGGCTGCAAACCGGCACCGTGGCGGGCAGCATCGTGCTGACGCCATCGTTTGCGACCGAGGGTGGCATTAACCTGACGCCCAGTGATCCACCCTCGCTCACTCTCAACGTGCCTCAGAGCGCGCCGCGGCTGTTGAGCGTCGCGCTTTCTTCGAAGACCAACAACAGCCTGACCTTGCTGGTCAGCGGTTACGCCACCAGCCGCTCCATCACGCAGATGGAGTTCCAGTTCACGGCGGTGGCGGGCGAGAATCTGGGCACGACCAAGCTTACACTGAATGCCGAGCCGAGCTTCCTGGCCTGGTACCAGAGCAGCACCTCCCAGCAATACGGGAGCCTCTTCACCGCGACGGTGCCATTCACGCTCCAAGGTGACGTCAAGAATGTTTCCAGTCTCACCGACGCCATTGAATCCGTGTCGGTCACGTTGGCGAACCGGCTAGGGACTTCGAACGCGATCACTCTTTCGCTGCGCTGAGCCGCCAGGATCGGGAAAGCGCCGCCGGCGGCATGCTAGGATCGTGGGTGATGAACGCGCGCGGGCCGCGCGACCGCGGTTGGACGCGCCGGTCCTGGCTGGCCTGGCTGATTGCCGGAACGCGGGTCGCCGCCCAGAAACGACGCCTTTGGCCCGCAGAGCGCGTGCCTTACGCTGACCCCGCGACGGAGTTTCAGGTCGAGCGCCTGACTGATCCCTCGCACTCCAGCTTTCTGGCGCCGCCGCATGCCCGCTCTCTGGCGCGAAAGGGAGGTTTCCTGCTGGTGGCCTCGGATCGTGCGGGGACCTTCCAGCTCTTTCGCCTGGAGGAACGCAGCGGTCAGAGCGAACAGTTGACCGAAGCCAAGGCGTTGGATCCCTATGCCTTCACGCTGACGGCCGACGATGATGCCTTCTGCTACTTCGATGGCGACACGCTGTACCGGGCGTCGCTTGGCAATCTCAAGGCCAAAGCGATCTACCGCGTACCCGAAGGATGGCAGCGCGAGGCCGGCTTTGGCCTGTCACCGGATGGCAAGTACATCGCGTTGGTCGAATCCCGCGCCGGACGCTGGAGCTTGCGCCTCATCCGCACCAGCAACGGGAGCGCGATGACCGTGTTGGAGCGGCCGGAGGCCATTCGCGACCCGGCGCCGGGGCCGCGCGAGCAACAAATCCTGTACCTCTACGAAGACAGCCTTTGGCTGGCCAGGCGACGCGGTCAGGCCAGCGAAAGACTCCAGGTCCCCCCAGGGCGCGTACTGCAAGCATATTGGTCCGCCGACGGGCGCCGGGTGCTCTACCTGCATCAGCCGGCCGAGAAGGGCAAGCTGAGCGCCATCCGGGAGTACGAGCTGAGTTCGAACCGGGATCGGCTGGTGGCCACGACCAGCCAGTTCGCCAGCTTCGCGGCCAACGCCGACGAATCGGTTTTTCTGGGGGCAAGCGCCAGCGTGGCCTCGCCCTACCTGCTGCTTTTGCTTCGCGTGACGCGGCGGGAACTCACGTTGTGCGAGCACGGCGCGCGCGACGCGCGGCAGGTGCGGCCCACGTTCAGCGCCGACAGCCGTCGCATCTATTTCCAGAGCGACCGCGAAGGCAAGCCCGCCTTATACCGCATGAACGTCGAGCGGCTCGTGGAACCGACCGACTCCGTTCCGTGAGGACATGAGCGTGGGCCGCCCGGGCGCCTGGTGTAACCCCAGGCTGACGCCAGCCGCCCCAACCTGAGGAAGGATGCATCGGAATACGGTTAAGCTAGTCAGTGAAGGAACTGGCCGCATGACGTGGATCGGGAGAACGGCCTGCTGCTGGATAGCCTTGCTGGGGCTGATCGCGGTCCCCGCCTGCAACCGCCAATCCAGCCCACAAGCCAAGCGCGATGCCGGACCGATCGCCATACGAGTGGCGCCCGTGGTTTCGCGGCAGATCCAGCGGGTGGTCGAAGCCGTGGGCACGCTGTACCCTTACGACGAGGTCGTTGTCAGCGCCGAGGTGGATGGCCGTGTTGAGGAGGTTCGATTCGATCTGGGCGACGCGGTGGCGCAAGGCGACGTCCTGGCGAGAATTTCCGAGGAGGAACAGCGCTATCTGGTAGCCCAGACGGAAGCCCAGCTTCGCCAGGCGCTCGAGCGACTCGGTCTGAAGAACGAAGAAGAGCGCGTACACGACATTCGGGAGACACCGGAAGTGCGCCGCGCCCAGGCCGATCTGTTCGACGCCGAACAACGCTACAAACGGGCGCGCCAACTCGTAGATCAGGGAATCGGCTCGCAGCAGGACCTGGATGCGGCGCAGGCGCGTTACAAAGCCATGCTGGCCGCCTACGACGCCACGCTGAACCAGACGCGAAACCTCATCCAGCAGGTGGAGCAGTACAAGGCCAGCCTTCAGCTGCAGCGCAAGCGACTGCGCGACACCACGGTGCGGGCGCCTTTCGCCGCTTACGTCAAGGAACGCCAGGTCACGGTGGGGCAGTACGTTCGCGTCAATACGCCACTGTTTACGCTGGTCAAGATCAATCCCATCCGGCTGCGGGCCGAGGTTCCGGAACGGATGGCACCCTGGATCCAGATCGGGCAGGCAGCGGAAGTCTCCGTGGAGGCATATCCGGATCGCCGGTTCGAAGGCCGCGTCTGGCGCATCTCGCCCACAGTGGATCAGAGCAAGCGAACCTTCCTGGTCGAGGCGCTCATTCAGAATCCCGGGGGTGAGCTGAAGCCCGGCTCGTACGCCAAAGCCAGAATCCGAACGAACAAGTTCGAGCAAGTTTACCTGGTGCCCGTGCGCGCAGTGAATTACGTGCTGGGAACGAACAAGGTGTACGCCGTGCGCGGCAACACGGTGGAACCGCGGGAAGTCAAGCTGGGTGACCGTTTCGGCCAGGAGGTTGAAATTGTCGAGGGCGTGCGACCGGGCGAACGGGTCGCCATTACCCAGCTGAACCGCCTGGAAAGCGGCGTGAGCGTGCGCGTCGTGGAAGAGGGCACGCGCTCGGAGTAAGCTGAGAAGCATGCGCTGTTTGCTGGTAGTGATCCTGGCGGGCATGACGGCCTCAGCTTCCACGCGCTTGCTGGTGACCGTGGTGGACCAGCGCACGGGTCGTCCGGTGACCGACCTGAAAGCGGGCGAATTTCGCGTTCACGACGAGGGCGTGCTGCGGAAGGTGGAAGCGGCGGAACCGGCCCAGGGCCTCCTGGACGTGATGATGCTGCTGGACACGAGCCTGGTGGGCGCAATTGTCCAGCCCGTGGCCGAGAGCATCATCGAGCAGCTGCACAGCAAAGATCAGATGGCCATCGTCAGCTTTCATTCCTCGGCCGATCTGATCCAGGACTTCACTTCCAGCAAAGAGCTGCTGAGGCGGGCCTTGCTGCGCGTGAAATACGGCAACGTGCCCAACGTACTGGACGCCCTTTACGCGGCGATCGAGGACGGCTTTCATGAGTCGAGTTTCCGGCGCGTTTTGATCCTTCTGACGGCCGGCTTGGAGGGCTCGAGCCGGATGAGCGAGCGTGAAGTTCTCCGACTCGCGCGGCGCCGAAACGTCTCGATTTATCCGGTCTACGTGCTCGGTTCAGGCCGCAGCCTGTTCGAAACACTCGCCCGCGAGACAGGCGGCGCCTGGTTTGTTGTCCGGGAGCTGAAACGGATGGGCGGTCCGCCCGGGCCGCGCATTTTTGAGGTGATCCGCTCCCCCTACATCCTCACGCTGAGCGGCAATCTTTCCCTGGGCGAGAAGGTGAAAGTAGAAATCGAGAGGCCGGGACGGTACCAGATCAGCGCCCTGGCTCTCGAGTGAACCGAATCCCGCTCCTCAGCGCGTGCTCTGGACTTTGGGCGTGGCCAGGTAACCGATGATCTGGTCCTTGCGGACTTCGTTGACCACGATTTCGTACGGCTGGCGCGCCTTGGAGACGTAGAACTGGACCGGCTCGTTGACGTTGCGGTCTTTCTTTTCCACTCGTTTGTCGTCGGCGATCACGTCAATCGTGTACTTGTTGCGCTTGGGATCGGTCCTCTTGAGCAGGATGGCGATGTCGCCCACACGCTGGGGATTCTTGGTCTTCTTGAGATCGAACTCGAAGTAGTTGCGATCCCCGAGAGCTTTCAGGGCAGCCAGCTCCTTGGCGTTGGTGGCGATCAGCCCGCTCATCACGCCCATGTCGCCGGTCATGCGCTTCAGTTCGGCGATGGTCTTTTCCAGCTCGGACTTAGTGGACGCCACCTCGCTCTTGACGCTGGACACTTCGCTGGAGACTTCACCCAGCTTGGCGCTGGTGGCGGTCGTCGCCTGCTTGACCTCCGAAAGCTCGCTGGCCACTTGCTGATGCTGGCGACGCTGTTCCTCGGCGAGCTGCCGGGCGAGTTGTTCGGCCTTGGCCAGGGCTTCCGTCCGCGCCTGGCCGACGGCTACCGCGGCCTGCCGCCGCGCCGCTTCCAGTTCATCGCGCAGCTCGTCCAGGTGGCGGCGGCTTGCCGCACTGGTTATTTTGGTCGCCTCCTTCAGGTTGGCGATTTCTACCTGCATGGACTCGCGCAATTTGGCGACGTCCGTGCGCAAACCATCCAACTGTACGAACAGAATCACCGTGGCGGCCACCAGCGCGATCACTGCCCCGAACAACAGGGGGATGACCACCCGCGACCCGCCTCCGCCGCCAGGCTGGGGTGATGCCTCGAAGCTGCCCATAAAGTCCTCCTTTCGGTGATTTTATCATCTAAGGGCTAGAGATTAGCTGGACTTTGGCGGCGCCCTGCTATGATACGATCCGGATGGACCCCGGACAGAGAGAGCGCTACCTCCGGCAAATCGTTCTGCCGGTGATCGGCGAACAAGGGCAGCAAAAGCTGCTCGAATCGGCGGCGGCCATCATCGGCTGCGGAGCGCTGGGCAGTTTCCAGGCGGCTGCGCTGGCGAGGGCGGGGGTCGGGCGGCTGATCCTCGTGGACCGCGACTATCTCGAACTGAGTAACCTTCAGCGCCAGTGGCTGTATGACGAATCCGATCTGGAGGAAGACCTGCCCAAAGCAATCGCGGCCGCGCGGCATCTGGCCCGGATCAACTCGGCGATCGAAATACGCCCGGTGGTAGCCGACCTCAACTCGGCGAACATTGCCGACACTCTCGCCGGCGCAGATGTGATTCTGGACGGAACCGATAATTTCGAAACGCGCTACCTGATCAACGATTACTGTATCCGGAACGGGATTCCTTGGGTTTACGGAGCTGCCCTGGCCACTTATGGGATTACGATGCCGGTATTGCCGGGCCGCAGCGCATGCCTGAAGTGCCTCTATCCCGAGCCACCGGCGCCGCCGCAACCTACTTGCGAGACGGCCGGAATCCTCAACGTAGTCACCGCAGCGGTGGCGTCCATCCAGGTTGCGGACGCCCTGAAGATCCTGACCGGCGCCGGTCCATCCTTACGCCTGCGAATTACCATGCTCGACCTGTGGGAAGGCCGCATCCGGGAGGTCGAGCAACCCGGCCCCCAGCCTGACTGCCCTGCGTGCGCTCGACGCGTCTTTGCTCACCTTGAAGCTGGTCCCCGGGGACCGGTCACGCTGTGCGGGCGCAACGCAGTCCAAATCCACGAGCGCGCCGGCCCGCTGGATCTCGAGGAACTGGCTCGCCGCCTCGCGCCCTTGGGGGAAGTCAAGCTGACGCCCTTCGCGCTGCGGTTCCGTACCACGCCTTACGAGCTGACCATCTTTGGGGACGGCCGCGTGATCGTGAAAGGTACCGGCGATCCGGGCGTCGCCCGAAGCGTCTATGCACGCTACATCGGTAACTGAGCTAACCAGGGTAGCTAACGTAAGCCGAAGTAAGGTTAGTATAGATCCATAACTGAATTGTGAACCGAAGACCCGCCGGCTGGCGGAAATCCTGAAAGAGGAGACGAATGATGAGGCGCCGCTTGATCTTAATGGGGCTGTGGATCTGGCTATCTGCGGTGGTGCGGGCCGCGCAGGGGCCATGGGTCATCAAGGTTCTCAGCTACAACATTCATCATGGCGAGGGTACGGATGGCAAGGTGGACTTGGAGCGGATCGCAGCCGTGATCCGCAGCGCTGAGCCGGACGTGGTCGCCTTGCAGGAAGTAGATCGCTACACGCGCCGGACGGGTAATGTTGATCAGGCACAGCAACTGGCGTGTCTGACAGGCATGCAGTTTTTCTTCGGACGCACGATAGACTACCAGGGCGGCATGTACGGCAACGCCGCGCTTGCGCGCCTGCCGGTCAACGGCTTTGCCAACTGGGCCTTGCCTTTCACGCCCGGTCGCGAACCCCGGGGCGTCGTTCAGTTGCACGTATACACGGGTAATACGGAGGCAGCCAATACGATCTTTCGATTCTTCGCCACGCATCTCGACGTCAGCGAAGCCGACCGTGTAAAAGCCGCAGAGGCGCTGCTTGCCATCACGGCGGAAGAACCCGACCTTCCCAGCTTGCTGGCAGGCGACCTGAATGCCCTGCGCGACAGCCCGCCCCTGCGCAAACTGGCCGAGGCGTGGCAGGTGGCGGGCGACGTCTTGCCCACGTTTCCCTCAGCTGCCCCCACCCGCCAGATTGACTACATTCTTTACCGCCCGGCCCATCGCTGGCGCGTGGTGGAAGTGCGCGTACTCGACGAAGCTGTGGCCTCCGACCATCGCCCCATCCTGGCGGTCCTCGAACTGTTGCCGGAGACGTCCGAGCCGCAGCCGGCTCTTTTGCGGAGACCGTGGCTTCGATAACCGAAAATTGTAAATTGTGACGCAGAGTGGAACCGCGGCTTCGCCTCGGTGGTCCCGGTTTCGGCGCGTCGAAGTGGCGAAGGATTGGCTTGCCTGCCCGGGCGGGGACCTGATATCTTTGCTTACGAGCCGGCGAGGATAGGGGTCCGCCGGTTCAGGGAGGAAGGCCATGAAGGGGTTCTCACGCTTGAAGCTGGTTGCTGCGCTGGGCGTGGTTTCTCTGTCCTGCTACGGCCAGACCACGTTCGCCAGCATCACCGGGACAGTGACGGACGCCACGGGCGCGGCCATTCCCGGCGCTGCCGTCGAGGCCGTTCAGCAAGGGACCAACTACCGTTACACCGCCAGGGCCAACGAGGTGGGCAATTACACGCTCGCCCAGTTGCGCGAGGGCGTTTACACGGTGCGAATCACGGCGCCCGGCTTCAAGGAATTCGTCGCCACGGACGTGCGGCTCTCGGCGCTGGAAATCCGGCGACTCGATGCCCGTCTGGAAGTGGGCACGGTGGAGGCCCGCATCGAGGTCACCGCGGGCGCAACGCTCATCGAGACCGAGACGGCGCGGATCTGGGATTCCAAGACGGACCGTTACCTGGCAAGTCTACCTCTGAATACGCGATCCCTGTGGAGCTTCATCGGCCTGTCGCCGGGCGTAGTTCAGGCCGGGGGCGGCTCGGCGACGCGCCGCTTTGCGGGCTCGCGAGCAAACCAATCCGATTCCTCCATTGACGGGATCACGCACTCCAACCAGTACGACGGCACGCAGATTTCGCCTCTGGTTTCAGCCATCGAATCCTTTGCCGAAGTGCGGGTGGACATGGCCAACAATACGGCCGAATACGGCAGCATCGGGCAGGTGACGATCATTTCCAAGAGCGGATCCAACGAATGGCACGGGTCGCTTTTCGATTACTACGTTACCCCGTGGTTCCGCGCGCGCAATCCATTCGCCGCGCAGCGCAGTACGGGCGTGCGCCACAATCCCGGGGGATCCGTAGGCGGGCCCATTTACCTGCCTAAAATTTACGACGGTCATAACCGCAGTTTCTTCTTCTATACCTTCGAAACGAGCCGTGGCTCTCAGGTGCTTTCCAATCTCAACGCAACCGTACCCATCCCTTCCTGGCGCGCGGGAGATTTCAGCCGCGAAACGACGCCCATCCGCGATCCGTTCGCAGGAAACGCACCCTTCCCGGGCGGGCGCATTCCGGCCTCGCGCCTCAATCCCGTGGCCCTGAAAATCCAGGACCGTTTCTACCCGTTGCCCAATCAACCCGATCCCGATACTTTCCGCGCCCTGAACCACCGCCTCCAGCTGCTACGGCCGTTCGATCCGAACACTTACTGGACGCTCCGATTGGATCATCGCTTCAGTGAGAAACATTTCGTTTTCGGGCGCTACACGTGGAATCGCTCCCACTCGCGCGATTACGACAGCGCCTTGCCCGGCATCGGACGTCGCTGGCAGACGCGTGACACCCGCGCAGTACAGGCTTCCTACACCTGGAGCCTGCGGCCCAACCTGGTGAACGAGTTTCGCTGGGGTTATGCCTGGAACGACAATCCGCGGCACGGTCCACTCAAGGGCCTCGAGGTCGTGCAGTATCTGGGGCTGACGGGACTCGTTCCCAACCTGCCCGACGTGAACGGCGTTTTCCAGGTATCCTTCTCAGGCATCGGTATCACCGGGATCTCCCAAACGCAGTGGCGCCACCCCGGCTTCAAGAATTTCGCGCAGCAGTTCCAGGAGCACCTGAGCTGGTTCCGCGGACGCCACAGCCTCAAGGCCGGTCTGATCGCGGGGCGCACCAAGTTCGAAGACTGGCAGATGCCGAGCAACCTGTTCGGCGCCGCGACGTTTTCCAACCGTTTCACGGGCCATCCCTATGCGGACTTCCTGCTGGGGATTCCCACCTCGTCCTCGCGCGCCGCGCCCAGCCTGTACATTGATCGCTTGCGCTGGAACTGGGATATGTTCGTCACGGACGAATGGAAAGTGCGTCCCGACCTGACGCTGAACATCGGCCTCCGGTACGAGCTGAAGCCCGCTTGGATCGAGAATTCGGGCGCCCAGGCCCTGTTCGACGTGGATTCCGGCAAGATCGTGGTGCCGGACGGGTCCCTGCAAAAGGTCAGCCCGCTGCTTCCCAAAGCCTACGTCGAGGTCGTCGAGGCCTCCACGCTGGGCTTCCATCCCACGCGGCTGCTGACCAACGAGTACAACAATCTGGCGCCGCGCATCGGCGTTGCCTGGCGACCGCTGGGACCGGACACAGTCGTGCGCGCCGGCTACGGCATCTTCTACGACGTAGTACCCCGAGCGGTCTCCGCCGGCGGAGCGCCCTTTGTGATCAATGAACCGACTTTTACCAACCCCACGCCGGTACCGGCGATCGTGCTGCCCGTGGTCTTCCCGACTTCCGTCGCCGGTCCGACGACCATTTCGCTTCCCAGCGCCGTTCGAAAGGACCTGCGCACGCCCTATTCCATGCAGTACAATCTGACCATCGAGCACCAGCGCTGGGAAACCGGCTTCCGGCTTTCCTACATCGGGACAAACACGCGTCAGGGCGAGTGGGGCTATAACATCAACCAACCTATCCCGGACGATCGGCTTTACGTAGATAAACCACGACCCTTCCCGCGCTACCCGGGCATCACTTATATCTCGAACGGGGCCGGTCACCAGTACCACTCCATGCAACTCGAGATCGAGCGCCGCTTTGCCCGCGGGCTGGCGTACCAGTTTTCGTGGACCTGGGCCCGGGATATCGGCGATCTCGAACGTGGCGAGTCACCCGAGAACGCTTACGATCGCAAGCGCGAGCGAGCCGTCTGGCTGGATATCCCCACCCATCGGGTGACCGGTAACTTCATCTGGGAAATGCCTTTCGGAAAGGGCGCGCGCGGCCTCAAGCGCGGCTTGCTTTACGGCTGGGAGTTGAGCGGCATTTACAGCCTTTACTCCGGGCAATTTCTGACGCCGCAGTGGACGGGGCCGGATCCTACCGGGACGGCTTACACCTCTTCGCGCACACCCGCTCAGGTGACGATCCGGCCCGATCATTTGCGCAACGCGAACCTGCCCAAGGACCAGCGATCCACCGCCCGCTGGTTCGATGTTTCGGCCTTCGCACCACCTCCTCTCGGGCGATTCGGCACCTCCGCAAAAGGCGTGATCAAAGGACCTGGATCGTGGGCCTTCAATGCCGGACTCGCCAAACACTTCTCCTTCCGCGAACGCGCCCGGCTGCGCTGGGAAATCACTGCGACCAACTTGTTCAATCATCCCAACTGGAACAATCCGGGAACCAACATTACGTCTCTCGCCACGGCGGGGGTGATCACGGGTGCGGGTGGCGAACAAGCGCTGGACACCACTGGTCCCCGGTCCTTCCGCACCGGCTTGCGCCTGGAGTGGTAACCTGGGCAGCTATGGTCCGACAGCTGCTCTGGCTCGCCCTTCCCCTCGCTTTGGCGGCGCAGGCCCCGTCTCGCGAGGAGGTCGTGCGCACCATGCTCAAAGCGGCCCGCTTTTACCGCCAGCAGGTTTCCACCGAGGGCGGTTACCACTACTTTTACACGGCGGACCTCAGTTACGGACGATCGGAAGCCGCCGAGGGTCCCACTCAAATCGAGGTCCAGCGGGAAGCGACCCCCATCGTCGCGCTCGCCTACCTGGAAGCCTATGAAGCTACCGGGGAACGCGAATTTCTGGGTTACGCGCGGGACGCAGCTTACGCCCTGTTGCGCGGGCAGCTCTGTAGTGGCGGCTGGGATTACCTGATCGAATTCGATCCCGAAAAGCGCAAATCTTACCAATATCGCTGGGACAACAATTGCGGCGAGGACAAGCGCGGCGTCACCAACCTGGACGACAACGTGACGCAGGGAGCGCTGCGTGTGCTGATGCGCGTTGACCGGGCGCTGAATTTTTCTGACGCGAAGATCGGCGAGGCCGTCCGTTACGCGCTGGACAAGTTACTCGCGGCCCAGTATCCCATTGGCGCCTGGCCGCAGCGCTTCCGCCGTCCGCCGGATTTCTCGCGCTACCCGGTCAAGCGTGCCAGTTATCCGGACGACTGGCCGCGAACCTGGCCTGGCCCCGATTACCAGGGTCATTACACCTTCAACGACAACACGATCTGCGACGTAATTGACATGCTGCTGGAAGCAGCGCGCATTTACAAGGACCCGCGTTACCGGGCGGCCGCCGAGAAAGGCGGGCAGTTCATCCTGCTCGCGCAGATGCCGGATCCGCAGCCGGCCTGGGCCCAGCAGTACGACGCGGACATGCACCCCGCCTGGGCGCGCGTCTTTGAGCCTCCTTCCGTGACCGGCGGTGAATCCCAGGGGATCATGCGAATGTTGCTCACCCTCTACCGGGAAACCGGCAATCGCAAGTATCTGGATCCGGTGCCCCGCGCGCTCGAGTATCTCAAGCGGTCCGAAGTGCCTCGCGGGCCGCAGGAAGTTTTCCGGCGAATCCCTGAAGGCCCGATCCTGGCTCGCTTTTACGAGCTCAAAACGAACCGCCCGCTTTACATCACCAAGGGCACACGCCTTCAGGCCGCAGGACTGGGCAGCCGGATCGTGGACGGCTACCAGATCAGTTACTCGCCGGACTCGGTCATTACCCATTACAGCGTTCTGGTCAGCGGGCGCGAGCTGGCCTTCATCGAGGAAGATTACCGGCGGCTTGCTGCCGCCGATGCCGCCACCGTAAAACGGCCGGAAAGGCTTCGCGGCCTGTCGCCCTTTCTGGAGCGCTTCAGCGAAAAGCCCGGCGCGCCGCCTTCCGCCGACGAAGTGCGCCGCCTTATCTCAACCATGGACGAGCGCGGCGCGTGGGTGACCCGCGGCGTGATTGGCAAGCCCAACCGGCTGGTGTTCGTGTACTCGGCCCGGGACATGGTGCTGCGGATCGGGCGTGGCCGGTCCGATGGCTCGGCAGGCGGCGAGTCCGAAGCCCGCTCGCAAACGATCCCCCTGCGCGAGGACGACACGGTAGAGATATTCATCGGCGCGCAGCCTCCGGTGGAAAGAATCATCCGATCCAGTGACTTCGCGCGCAACCTGACGCGCCTGGCCCAATACGTGAGAGCTCTGGACGCCAGGGCCAAAGGGAACCCGGCTCCGATAGAATAGAACGCGTTGCACCGAGCGAGGCAGATATGGTGGATCTTTCCCGACTGTATGACGCGGTAGTCAATGGCGACGCCAAAACGGCGGTAGCGATCACCAAAGAGGCGCTGGCTGAAAACGCCGACCCCATGGAGCTGGTGACCCGCTACATGATCCCGGCGATGAACGAGGTGGGGCGGCGGTTCGAAGCCGAGGAATACTTCGTGCCCGAGTTGCTGCTCTCTGCGCGGGCGATGAAGAGCGCCATGGAGTTGATCCGGCCGCTGCTGGCGGCCCGCGGCGCCCAGCCGGTCGGCCGCGTGGTGATCGGTACGGTCAAAGGAGACTTGCACGACATCGGAAAAAATCTCGTGGCCTCGATGCTGGAGGGCGGCGGCTTCGAAGTGATTGATTTGGGCGCCGACGTGCCTCCGGAGAAGTTCGTAGAAGCAGTCCACGAGCGGAATGCCCAGATCGTGGCCCTTTCGGCGCTGCTGACGGTGACCATGCCCGCCATGAAGACGACGATCGAAGCTCTGAAGGCTGCGGGCCTGCGCGATCGCGTCAAGGTCATGGTGGGCGGCGCGCCGGTCACGCACAAGTACGCGGAAGAGATCGGCGCGGACGGCTACGGCGAAAACGCCAGCGTGGCGGTCCAGCTCGCCCGGCGCCTCATCGGCGCGCAAGCTGCTTGACGGCGCCGCCAGAGGCCGGTGAAAGATGAAAATCGGCTTTCACACTGATGCCTTCAACTCCGTCTACTGGAACTTCGAGCAATGCCTCCAGTGGGCGCAGCGCAACGGCGTGCACTACATCGAGTGCGGCGCCATTGACGGAGTGAGCTGGATTCACGGCCTCGGCTACCAGCCGCATGTCGCGTTGTGGGAAGACCCGGTCTTGTTGCGGCGCAAGATGGAGCGCTACGAGGTGGAGTTTTCCCAGCTCGACGCCGCCTTTCCCCTGTCACTGCCGGAAGGCGCCACCCTGGGCGTCGAGTACGTGCTCCACACGATCCGCTGGGCCAAGCTCGCGGGCTGCCCGCGCGTGGATACGACGGACGATCGCCACAAGCCGGCGGGCATGAGCGACCGCGAGGTCATGGCGCACCTGAAGCGGATTTACGAGCAGATCCTGCGCGTCGCCGAAGCCTACCAGATCACGGTCAACATTGAGCCGCACGGCTACTACACCACCAAGCCGGAGTTCATGGAGGAAATGCTGTCCTTCTGCGATTCGCCTTACCTGCGGCTCAACATGGACACCGGCAACACTTACATCGCGGGGCAGGACCCGGTAGCTTACCTCGAGCGCTTTCTGAATCGCGTCAATCACGTGCACATCAAGGACGTCAGTCCGGAGCTGGCGCGAGCCCTGCGCGGCGAGCTCACCGGGATCGCAGTCAGCCACTGCGCCATCGGAGATGGCGTCAATGCGGAGAACATCCGCCGGTGTCTTCGGCTGCTCCGCGATGCCGGCTACGACGGCGTGCTGAGCATGGAGTGCGAAGGGCAGGGCGGCCCCCTGATCGAGCGGAGCCTGGCCTGGCTGCGAGCGCAGCTTCAGGAGCTGGGAGTGGGGACTTGAGCCTGCGCGCGACGGCTCAGGACACGCCGAAGACCTGCTCGGCGTAACGGCGGCTTGCTCGCAAGTTTTCTTCCAGCGAACGCGTGACTCGCGTTTCTTTTCCGTAAGCCAGCTCGACGATCAGCCAGCCCTGGAAGCCAAGTTTCTTCAGGCAGGCGGCCACCTGGCGATAGTCAATGTCGCCGTCGCCAAAGTCTTCGGTCCACACGCCGTTACGGCTGTTGCGCAAATGCAGGCTTACCAGCCGCGGGCCGGCTGCCTCGAGAATCTCGAGCGGACGCTGCCCGCCGCGATGGACCCAGTCCACGTCAATGCAGAATCCCACCAGCTTGGGATCCGTATTCTCCAGCAGGTGACGCCATTCGCGGGCGTTCTCCGCCATCTCGGGATCGTGGTGGTGCAGGTGCAGGCGGAAGCCTTGCAGCCGCAGCTTTTCGCCCAGCGCGTTGACGTGGCGAGCCTGTGCGTCCAGCTCTGCGTCGCTCTTGCGCTCCTTGTTGGGCTTGGGGCTCGGATTGAAATTCAGCAAGTTGGCGCCTGCACTCTTTGCGGTAGCGGCCACGCGCAATGCTTCCGCGATGGTCTTCTCGGCATCGGCCGCCGTATGCACGGGGCCTCCGTAATAGACGCTGGGCGCCTCCAGCCGACTCTCGCGCAAAGCCTTGAGCGTAACCTCGGCCGTTTCGGCCTCGAAGCACTGCGCCAGCAGCTCCACGGCCCGGAAGCCCGCGCGTCGCGTCGCCGCCAGCGCTTCCGGCATGCCCTCGGCGAGCGGCCTGTTCTGGGAACGGAACTGCTGCGTCCACACGTAGATGCCGGCAGCCAGGCGTGGGCGGTAAGCGGAGGAAGCCAGCCACGGGGATGCGGCAAGAACCGAAAGGGCGCGGCGGCGCGTGATCGCTGGATCAGAATTCCGCATGAGACAAGGCAGTATAACAGAGAGCGCTCCGTCGCCGGGGTTATACTCGTCGCATGATGTGGAAACTTGCGGGACTGCTAACCGCAGCAGCGCTGGCGCCGGCGGCGACGTTTCATCAATCCGGCTTCCGGGCAGAAGCAGGCGGACTGCCTGCCGGATGGCGACTGTGGGCGGCGCGCCCCGAAATCGCGCCGAAGGTTTACGTAGACGACGTGCACTCGCGCGGCGAGGCCGGATCGCTCGTCATCAGCGGGGCCAGCAATGCAGCGGTCTACGGCGGCTGGGAACACGTGGTGGACGGGATCGAGGCCGGGTCCTGGTATCGCCTGACTGCGTGGTATCGCGCCGAAGGCCTCAGCTACGAGCCCGGCCAGGTCGTCGCCCGCCTGGACTGGCGCGATCGCAGCGGTCGCCGCGCAGGTCAGCCGGACTACGCATACCGGACCGAGCGAGCAGGCACGTGGCGACGCGTGACGCTGGAAGCGCCTGCTCCCGAGCAAGCCAGCGCCGTGGCGATCCAGCTCTTTCTGGCTCACGCGCCCCTGGGCACGGTCTGGTGGGACGACATTTCGCTGGAGCCCATCCCGCCGCCAGGCCCGCGCGAAGTCACCGTGGCGGCGATCAATTACCGGCCATCCGGCAGTAAATCGCCCGCTGAGAACGTGGAGCGCTTTATCGAAGCGGTCGAGAAGGCTGTGCCGGGCAAGGTGGACTTGATCCTGCTGCCGGAAGGGATCACGCTCGTAGGCACCGGCAAGAAGTACGCGGATGTGGCCGAGCCTGTACCGGGTCCCACAACGACGCGGCTCGGCGAGTATGCGCGTCGGCGGAATGCATGGATCGTAGCCGGCATTTACGAACGGGAGGCGCCCGCCATTTACAACACGGCGATCCTGCTCGACCGGCAGGGACGCCTCGCCGGAAAGTATCGGAAGGTCTATCTGCCACGCGAAGAAATCGAGGGAGGCTTGCGTCCGGGAGACGATTTCCCGGTGTTCCAGACTGACTTCGGCCGCATCGGCATTATGATCTGCTGGGACTTGCAATATGCGGATCCCGCACGGCACCTGGCGTTGAAAGGCGCCGAACTGGTTCTGCTGCCGATTTGGGGAGGCAACGAAGCTTTACCGAAGGCCCGCGCCATCGAGAATCAAATTTACCTAGCGGCTTCAGGTTATAACCATCCGACTTATATTCTGGATCCCGAGGGCCGCACGCTGGCGACGGCGCCGGAACTTGGGCAGGCAGCCATCGCGACTTTAGATTTGAACCGGCGTTTCGTGGACAAGTGGCTGGGTTGGATGAAGGGCCGCTTCATGAAAGAACTGCGGCTCGACCTGCCGCTCGCGCAGCCGGGTTTCGAACCTTGAGGTCGCTCGTGCATCCAGTGTGGCGCGGAGTGGGGACCCGCGCCACCGGATTCCGACGGCCCAATCGCGGGCGAAACTGGGGAAAAATGGGAGTGAGCCGGGCTGCGCCATACTCGAATGGGAGCAGGCCGGCCCGTCTCGCAAGCGCGAGTGACAGGCATCGGTGTGCCTGAGCGATGGGAACGAAGCCGGGCATGAGTAAGAGCGCTGCCGCCAAAGCTTCTACCGAAGCCGGCAAGGCGACGAGTCTGCCCGACAAACTTTATTTCCGGATCGGGGAAGCCAGCCGCCTGCTTGGTCTGCCGCCGCACGTGCTTCGCTATTGGGAAACGGAGTTTCCCTCGCTGGCGCCCAAAAAATCTCCCGGCGGCCAGCGTATGTACCGGCGCAAGGATCTGGAGCTCCTGCTAATGATCAAGCACCTGC
>JAPWUP010000353.1 GCA_028275505.1 Bryobacteraceae bacterium | reverse complement strand
AACGAATTTCACGGTACGGCCTACGAATTCCTGCGCAACGATGCGCTGGATGCCCGGCGCTTCTTCGAGGACAAGAAAGGCGTCTACAAGCAGCACGATTTCGGTTTCAGCGCGGGCGGACCGGTGTTGCTTCCCAGGATCTACGACGGTCGCAACCGCAGCTTCTTCTTTACGGCGGGCGAGTGGTTCCGCAACCGGGTGGGCGCGGCCAGCGAGCGTTTCAGCGTGCCCACACCTGAGATGTACCAGGGAGATTTCCGTTACTGGGTGGATGATCGCGGTGTCCGCCTGCCGATTTATGACCCGGCCACCACGCGCCCGAACCCGGCCGGGGCCGGATTCATTCGCGATCCATTCCCCAACAATCTGATCCCCCAGGCCCGTTTCAGCCGGCTGGCGTCCAACATGCTCAAGCTGGTCGGCAACATCGCCTTCCCAAATAACAACGCCACGCCCGGAACCAGCGACTATGTGCGTAACAACTACATCAACGATCGGGGCACGGCGCTGGATCCGTGGACCAAGTTCTCCGTCAAGGGCGACCATAACTTTTCCGCCAACACGAAAGCCAGCTTCCTCTATAACTACGGCTTGCACAAGCGCGTGCCGGGGCCGGAGGGATTTCCCGGCTTGCCCGGAATTCTCAACACCAATCGGATTGACCAGCAAAAGAGTCACGTTTACCGCGGCACCTTCACCAAGGTTTTCAGCCCGACCGTGGTTTACTACGCTTACGGCGGCGTCAATTTCTGGAAAGAACGCCACGACGCACTCACGCTGGATGGCAATTGGGAGCAGAAAGGCGTCTGCCTGAAAGGCGCCTGGGATTGCAACCGCAATCTCCTGATTGTGACTAACTCCGATTACTCCACCTGGGTGGCCAACGCGTACGACGGCTCCGAAAACTTCGTCTTCAGCTTCGGCAACGATCTCACCTACGTGCGTGGCAGGCACACCCTCAAGGCTGGCTACCTTTGGGAGCGGATCCACTACAACGGCTTCGGGCAGCAAACCATTGGCGGGATGGTGCGCGGCGACCGCCGTTCCACCAGCGTGCCGGGCGATAACAACCTTCGGACCGGGGGCGGCAACGGCTTCGCTTCCTTCCTCCTGGGCTATAGCTACTCGGGCGGCACCGAAAACGACCGCTTCGTGGGCCAGCAGTGGCGCAGCCACGCCTGGTATTTTCAGGACGATTGGAAGGTCAATTCCCGTCTTACTTTGAACCTCGGCGTGCGTTACGAATTTACCTTGCCGCCGCTGGAACAGAAGGACAAGTGGAGCGACTTCACGCCCGACAAGCCCAATCCGCGGGCCGACGGCCTTCCGGGCGCCCTGCGCTTCGCGGGCTTCGGACCGGGTCGTGAAAACCGGCGCACCCTGGTCCCGGGCTGGTGGAAAGGCATCGGGCCGCGGTTCGGATTTGCCTACCAGCTCGATTCCAAAACCGTTGTTCGAGGGGGCGCCGGGATCTACTACGGCGTAGCCAAAACCGTCACCGGAAGCACGCATTTCGAGGGAGCGGTCCTGATCTTCCGGCCGGAAAGCCTGGACCAGGGGATCACTCCCGCCTTCCTGATGGACGAAGGCTTGCCGCCCTACACCAAGCCGCCGGTGATTGACCCCAGCTTTTCCAACGGCAACAACACGGCCTACTGGGACAACGAGGCGGTGAAGCTGCCCACGAACTATCAGTGGACTTTTTCGGTGCAGCGCCAGCTCGCCGGCACGATCGTGCTGGAGGCAGCCTACAATGCGACGGTGGGCGAGCAACTCGTTGCTGGTCTGAAGCGCATGAACCAGTTGCCCTTCAGCGTGTTCGAGAAGTACGGGCGCGCTCTGCTGACCAGCAACGTGGACTCGCCGGCGGCCAAGGCAGCGGGGATCGTGCGGCCCTACAAGAACATTGATTGCGATTTCAGCCGCGCGTGCGCGCCGGTCAGCGTTGCCCAGGCTTTGCGGCCTTTCCCGCAGTACCTCAACATTGACACGAGGGCGGGCCACGGCGACAAAAGCGGCCATTCCACTTATCATTCCCTCGTGCTCAAGCTGGAAAAGAGTTACTCGGCAGGCCTGACTCTGCAAGCCTCTTACGTGCTTTCCAAGCTCCTTACGGACGCTGATTCCTACGACGCCGACAACAGCGCGCTGGATCACTACAACCGGCGTCTGGAGAAATCCATCGGCCAGTACGATCAGACCCACGCCGCCAAGTTTGCCTATATCTACGAATTGCCCGTGGGGCGAGGCAAGCGCTATTTGAATTCGGGGCCTCTGACTTGGGTGCTGGGCAACTGGCGCGTCGCAGCATTCCACTATTACGCCAGCGGCCTGCCCCTGGAACTGTTCAACAACGTGACTTTCCCGATCTTCAACGGGCGCAATGCCGCTCACGCCACCACGTACGAAGGCTGGGTCGTCAAGCACAAAAATCCGGACTGGAAGGGCGGAGACCGTTTCTTCCAGCCGCCCTCCTATTTCGGGCCGCAGTACACCGACCGACCGGGCAACACGACTCGTCACAACCCGAAAGCCCGCATGCCCTGGAAGCGCGAGCTGAACGTTTCCCTCGCCAAGACGTTTCCGATTCGCGAACAGATGCGGCTGGATCTGCGATGGGAAATGTTCAACGCCTTCAATACGCCGCAGTTCAACCCCGGCAGCCGCAACGTGCAGGCGCCGACCTTTGGAGTCGTCAACAGCACCTTGAACGAACCCCGACGGATGCAGATTGGCCTGAAGCTTTACTTCTGAGTGCGGAGTCCCCGGGGTCGGGTTGACCCAGACCCGCCCCGGGGCAGCACCGACCAAAGCCCGGCTGTCCCGCGCTCAATTGCGGCCCTGCGAATCCTTTGGTATCGTGGATACGAGCCGGTGGGCGTCATGAAAGCCCCGCAGCGCAGAGCGGCGATTCGGGCATGGGGCAGGGCCGGCCTCGCCGCAGCTCTTGCCCTGATTCTCGTCCTTGTCGCGGGCTTCATTTACAGCCCGTGGCACCGGCACGATCTCGCCACAAGGCAGCCTTGCATTTTCCAGCCTGTGGAGGCCAGTCCGGGCCTGGAAGCCGGGCCTCACATCCAGATCGAACCTCCCATGGTTGCGCTGTGGCTGGCAGCTCGCGACCCGGTACTGCCATCTCTGCTCGCGCCG
>JAPWUP010000352.1 GCA_028275505.1 Bryobacteraceae bacterium | reverse complement strand
CGAAGTCGCGTGGTGAAAGCAATCGGCCCAACACCGCCACTTTGATGACCCCAGCCAGCCGGCTCAGGCCTTCGGCCAGCACCAGCCAGATGGTTCCGCGCAGCGCCTGCTCCTTGAGCGAGCCGCTGGCGGAGAACAGCCACAGGAAAGCACCTGCGATCGCTCGCGTGCCTCGGCGAGAAACTGTGGAGACTGCTGGAGTCACTGAGTGAACTCTCACGGCGCCGGTTGGGCGCGGTTGGGGGGCTGCTGTGGTTTCAGGAAAGGACAGCCGCGGTAGTCGTGGCGGATGGACTCCAAGCCGGCCAGGAAACGCAGAACCGGCGCCACCTTGCGCCTCCTGGCCGCGCTGGCCGCAGACCACAAGAACAACCCGAGACACATCCACAGGAACCGGAAACGATTGGCCAGGTTCCAGGGCACGTTGCGTTTGAACCAGTAGTGTGTGGCTAGCAGCTCCAGTTCGATCGCACGGTCGTTGTTTTTCCAGGCGCCTTCGGAGGCGTGATGGATGAGCGCACCCCCGACCAGCGCCACAGCGTCCGTGCGACCTGTGTGCCGGATCAGCCGTTGGGCAATCTCGACGTCCTCGCCCACGGACGCGCCGCAGTAACGACGGTCGAACCCTCCGATTTCCACGAGAATCTCGCGCCGGAAGGCCATACAGCCGCCGTTCAGCTTGGTCGTGGGCAGGAGATCGCCCGTCCGGGACGCGCTCGCCCTCCAATACCAGGCCTGACGCTCGTCGCGCAGTCTTCCGAGGTAGAAGAACCGGCGGAAGAAGCGGACCAGCCATGGCGGCGGTGAGTAATTGGATATGAGACCTCCCACGGCCACGAGATGCGGATGCCGTTCCAGGCTGTCTACGAGGAGTTCGAGGCAGTCGGCTTGGGGCAGCGCATCGTCATCCAGAAAGATTACGTACGGCGTGGTTGCAAGCAGAAGGCCTGCGTTCCGTGCCGCCGCGGCTCCTTCGATTTTCGGGTCGTGCAGGTAAATCAGACGGCTTTCCGTGCCTTCGCCTCCCAGGGCCTGTTGCGGGCGCGGTAGCGCAGACGGCACAGGGCTTTGGTCCACTACGATGACTTCTTTGGGCGGTCTGGATTGCGTGCGCAAGGCTGCCAGGAGGCGGCCGACGAGCTGCGGGCGATTCCTGGTCGGGATCACGACGGAATAGTCAGCTCGAGGGATCGTTGGCGCTGTCCTGGCGTCGGAAGATGGCAAAGATTGAACTCTCACGACACTGCCCTCGTTTCGCCGTTGTCCGCCTCGGCAACTGAGAACCGGCGCAGAATCCCGCGTGCATAATCCCGCTGGACGTTTTGCCACTGCCGGGCGCGGGAAATCAGGTTTTCGCGGAAGCCGCCGTTTGCGTCGCGGAGGAACGACCAGACACGTCTTAGGGCGGCGCCGCCTTCCTCGCTGACCGGGACCAGGCAGGCTTCCAACCCCATGGAAGCCGCAAAATCGGCATACTTGCTTCGGTGCGCCAGCAGAATCGGTGGCACGCCTGCGGCGCAGGCAAGAATCCCGGCATGAAGTCTGCCGGCAACCACGCACTCGGCTCCCCGCACGAGCCGGATGTATGCGTGCGGGTCGGTTCTCACCGGCACGACAGGGAGGCTTGGTAGACCGGCGCCGGCGAACTGCCGGGCCAGTCGCTCGTCGTCGCCCTCCCCGAGTGCAACTCCCACCACTTCGCCACCCGCGTCGTGAAAGCTCGCGATGAGCCAGGAGATGGCCGCCTCGAGCGATTCCGGCAAGGGACCCGCGAGACTCACGACGAGGCGAGAGCGGCGGCGCCTCGGCCCACCGGAAGGCGTTGTGAAGTAAAGAGCCGGGTCACCGATGACTTGGACGCCATCAAAGCCGAGTCCATGGAGAGCCTCGCGCGAGAGAGGACCGCGCACGCCCACGGCGGTGAACCGGGGAGCCATTGACGCCCAAGGCGTCAACGAGACGTCATCCGGCTGCCCCAACCCGCAACTGCCGACGCCCGTGCCGAACATGAACATGGGCAGGCCCGTGCGTTCGGCTGCTTCGACGAGCGGCCAGAATGCCGGATTGACAAGCGTTCCCCCGCCCAGCACGAAGCCGTCGAAGAATCGTCTCCCGCTCAAGCCGAGTATGGCCAAAAGCCGCTCCTGCGGGTCGCCGCGGAAGGGCACCAAGACGCAAGGCGACAGCAGCGATTGGATCGCCTGAAACATGGCCTCGTCACCGAGATTCTCGTGTCCCACCCAGCCGATATATCCCAGAATCTTCCTGCCCGAGAGGCGGTGACGAACCGCGAGCAATGTCCGGGCAAGAAGTCGGTTTGCGCGCCGGATTAGCCTGGGGCCTCCGCGCATTACAGTCGCTCCCCCGTGTGCACGCTGTCTTCTGTGACCTGCTGATCTCGCGAACGAGCACCGACGCCCGCCCGCCGGGTTTCAAGCGACGCCACCTGTTCAGGGCAGTCCGAGGACTCGGCGCGGAATTTTCTTCCCCAAAGCGCAGTGCGTCGGATCTCGGCGATTTTCCTGAAGCCGATTGTCTCGGCAGCTTTCCTCGAAGGGTAGTTGTCGGCGGAGATCACGGCGTAGACCCTTTGGGCCCCGCGGTTCAGGCAATCCGCCGCGGCGCGCCAGTAAAGGTGTTTGGCGATGCCGCGACCCCGCATGGCCTCGAGCACGTGAAGGTAAGCCAGTTCGACCTCGCCTTCTCGCAGGGCGATGTAACGGCTTGCGTTGGGGCCTTCGAGCACCCAGATGATCCCGGCCAGCAATCCGTCCGATAGGGCCGAGTAACACTGAACGAACCCCGCCCGGTCCTCGCAGTAAAACTCGTCCGGCAGCAGCAAGATCCCCTGCCGAAGCTGGCGCAGAGATTCGACGCCGGCTTTTATTTCAAGGCCAGCGGCCGGCGCGGGAGCGACCAACCGCTCGATCCGGTAAATCCCCAGTGTCTCCGGACGGCTAGCCCTTCGGATGCCGCGTAGAGTAGACCACAACCCGTCGCGTCTTAGCCGGAGCATCAATCTGGAAAGTAGAGGCACTCCTCACACCTCCACAGAGCGGCCCCGTAATTTATTGCCAGCTCGGAGCCGTTCGTAAATCACCCGGAACCGACCCCAACCGGTTTCCACAACCAGGGGGAGCAGGATATCCTCGGCCAGCCGAGC
>JAPWUP010000351.1 GCA_028275505.1 Bryobacteraceae bacterium | reverse complement strand
CCCGGCGGCCGATCCGGACGACCCGCAAGCCACGCTCACCGTGCGCGATCGCGTGGAGGCCCCGCGGAAAGTGATCCCGCGCAGCGAGTGGCGTTTCGCGCGGGAGGAGTTCGGCAAACTCGTGCCCGATCCGACACGCGTGTGGATGAAGGCCGGCTTTCAGCCTGGCAAGATTTACGAGGTCGTGTATCGCGCGAAAGATCCGGTGGTGGCGGGACTGGGACCGGCGGCGGTGCGCGATCTCGTGTCGTACCTGAAGTACGGCGACGCGCCCGAGTGGGCCCTGTTGAGCGATCAGAAACGTTTTCTCAAGCGTGCCATCGGCATCGGGACGTCGCAGAGCGGCCGCTTCCTGCGCACCTTCCTTTATTACGGCTTCAATCAGGACGAGCGCGGGCGGCAGGTTTTCGACGGGATCATCGCGCACGTGGCCGGCGGCGGGCGCGGCAGTTTCAATCATCGTTTTGCGCAGCCTTCGCGCGACGGCCATCCGTTCATGAACCAGTTCTATCCCACCGATATTTATCCGTTTGCCGATGTCGAGCTGGAGGATCCCGAGACAGGGTTGCGCGAGGGCCTGCTGTCGCGCGCGAGCCAGGCGGGCGTTGTGCCGAAGATTTTCTATACGAATTCTTCCTACGAGTACTACGGACGCGCGGCGTCGCTGACCCACACGACGCTGGACGCAAAAGCGGACGTGGACCCGCCGCCGACCACGCGCATTTACCTGCTCGCCGGCACACAGCATTCGCCTGCGGCCTTTCCGCCTGGTCGCATGGGGACGCAGAATCCGGTCAACCCGAACGATTATCGCTGGCCGATGCGCGCGTTGCTGGCGGCGATGCAGCGTTGGGTGGCAGAAGGCGTGGAACCACCGCCTTCGCGGTATCCGAGGATCGGGCGCGGCGAGCTGGTCCCGCTGAGCGGGCTGCGATTCCCGCGCCTTCCCGGCGTGACGCTGCCCGTGCGCATCCGCAGGGCGTGGCGCCTGGATTACGGGCCGGAGTTTCGCAGCGCAGGGATCATCGCATTCGAGCCGCCGCGGATCGGCAAGGAGTTCCCCGTGCTCGTGCCGCAGGTGGATGAGGACGGCAACGAGGTTGCGGGCATCCGCGTGCCGGAAGTCGCCGTTCCGCTGGCCACCTACACGGGGTGGAATTTGCGCGCGCCCGAGATCGGAGCGCCGGATGAGCTCTATAGCATGGCGGGTTCGTGGCTCCCCTTTGCGCGGACGCGCGCCGAGCGACAGCAACGCGGCGATCCGCGGCGCTCGATCGAGGAGCGTTACCGCAGCCGCGACGACTATCTGGCCCGGGTGAACGAGTGCGCACGCGAGCTGGCGCGCGAGGGCTATCTTCTGGAAAGGGACATACCGCGCATCGTGGAAGAAGCCGCCCGCCGCTGGGATTATTTGATGCGGTGAAGGACCTGCACCACCCCGGGTGTTACGATGGAATCAATGGGTTCCAAGCCTGGCGGTGAGTTCAGCAAACTCCCCATTCCCGGAGTACAGCACCTGATTGCGGTGGGTTCGGGCAAGGGGGGCGTGGGCAAGACCACGGTCGCCGTGAACCTCGCGGTCGCCCTCGCCAAACTTGGCCGCCGCACGGGATTGATGGATGCCGACGTCTACGGGCCGAACGTTCCGCGGATGCTGGGCATTCAGGACATGCCGCAAGTGGTGGGCGAGCGCATCCAGCCGCTGGAAAAGCACGGCGTGCGCGTGATGTCCATGGGGTTTCTGAATCCCACGGACCGCCCGCTGATCTGGCGCGGGCCCATGTTGCACGGCGTGGTGCAACAGTTCCTGCGCAACGTGGATTGGGGCGAGCTGGACTATCTGGTGGTGGACCTGCCGCCGGGCACAGGCGACGTGCAGTTGAGCCTCATCCAGACGGCGCCGCTCACGGGGGCGGTGGTGGTGACGACGCCCTCCGACGTCTCGCTCGAGGACGCGCGCAAGGCGGTCCACATGTTCCGGCAGGTGCGAGTGGAGGTGCTGGGCATCGTCGAGAACATGAGCTACCTGGTGTGCCCGCATTGCGGCGAGCGCGTGGATGTCTTCAGCACAGGCGGAGGACGGCGGACCGCGGAGGAGATGGGCGTCCCGTTCCTGGGCGAGCTGGCGCTGGACCCGCAGGTTCGGGTGGGCGGCGACACGGGCGAACCCATCGTCCTGATGGACGGGCGGCACCCGCAGGCGGAGGCCTATCTGGCGCTGGCGCGCAGGGTAATGGCCCGCGTCGCCGAGATCGGGGCGCAACAGGGGCCGGCCATCGAAATCACGGATTGACCCCGCAGGTCGGGTTTGACCCCGGAAAAACCGCTGCGTTACCCTGAAGAGAGAACCACCCGGGATTAGCGAATCCTATGGCGAATACGTTTTCGGCGCTCAAGCGCATCCGGCAGATCGAGAGGCGGACGCGAATCAATCGCATCCGCAAGAGTCGCCTGCGCACGCAGATCCGCAAGATGCGGCGCGCTCTGGAGGCCAAGGACGTCAAGGCGGCGGAAGCCCTGCTGCCGCAGACTTTCAGCATCATTGACCGCGCGGCCAAGTGGGGCATCATCAAGCGCAATACGGCGGCGCGGTACAAGTCGCGGCTGCATCGGCGTCTGAAGGCGCTGATGGCGGCTGCGCCCGCAGCCTGAGCGGCGAGAGGACGGCCGCAGACTAACGTTGCACGGTCCGGAGCCCGCGCAATATCCCAACCTGCGACGCGCGCTGCTCGCCTGGTACCGGCGGGCGGCGCGGGATCTTCCCTGGCGCAAAAATCCCGATCCCTATCGCGTGTGGATCGCGGAAGTGATGCTCCAGCAGACGCGGGTTGCGGCCGTGGCCCCTTACTACGAGCGGTTTCTGAAGCGCTTTCCCGACGTAAAGAAACTGGCGGCCGCCTCGCGCGCCCAGGTGCTGGCGGCGTGGGCAGGCCTGGGCTACTATCGGCGGGCGCAGCAGTTGCACGAAGCGGCGCGGCGAATTGTCAAGGCGGGCGGTTTCCCACGGGATTACGCGGGCTGGCGGGCGCTGCCCGGCGTGGGCGAGTATACGGCGGCCGCGATCGCGAGTATCGCGCTGGGCGAGCCGCGCGCTGTGCTCGATGGCAACGTCCTGCGCGTGCTGAGCCGCCTGGTGGCTGAGAGCGGCGAGATCGAGAGATCGGA
>JAPWUP010000349.1 GCA_028275505.1 Bryobacteraceae bacterium | reverse complement strand
AAACTCGAGGGCGGCGCGGGACGAGGAGGGCGGCCAACAGGCGGGAGGGTCAGGAGCGGGCGGGTCTTGCCCCGGGTCACCCTGGCACCCGGGGTGGCAGGATCCCGCCGGAGGTCAGTCCATTCTGGCGGCGTCGTCCGTAGAGATTCGCACGTAAGCAGGCGTCCGGAACCCGTCCGTTAACATGATCGACGCTGCCGTGGTGGCAGCCGCCAACGCCATGCCGATCAAACCCGAAGCCAACACATCGACCGTCCGTCGCCCAAGCAAGAGGGCGGCGGAGGGGAGGAGAACGGCAAGTATGGAGCTCAGGAATCCGGGGTACACCATAAGCCACAACCTCTCCGGATCGAGCCCATTCGAACGCATTTCGCGACGCACCAAGCCACCTCCACGCCATTTCGCTCCTGCGCATCAGGAACGAACAGCGTCAAATCGTGGCTTCGGCGAAAGCGGGCAACGATTCCTCGGCGCGGCGAGGCTTCGCCCGAACCACCGGAGCTACGGCGGGCGGCTTCTCCCATGGCACCGGGAACCGACGGTAGCACTTCCGGCAAGTGTAGTAGCCGTTAACCGGCCACGTAATGTCGGAGTGCATCCATCGGCACCACTGTTCGCCCACCCGTGTGAACCAACCCGTCACGGGCAACCGACGGGTGGCAGCCACATCGGGCATTACCTCGACCCGCATCCGGGAACCTCCCCTGCCTTCGCTCGAGAGCCTCTGGCTTCGGCTTCCACTTCATGGGACGCAATTTGGCTCGACCAGGTTGCAAGGCCGCAGCGTCACCGCGTCAGCCGGAAGATGAACGACTCCATGGGGATGCGGTCGTCCGGACGAGCGTCCCGCAGCGCCCGGTCGGCCTCGTGAACCAGGCGCAAAGCCGCAACCAACTGCTCCTTTGGGAAGGCAGAGGCCGTCCTGAAAATCTGCCGGGCGCGTTCAGGCCACATCCTGACGCCCAGGCGCGCCGCCTCCGTCTGAATCTGTTCGGGGCGCTTCCAGCCCGCCTGCCTTGCCGCCAGGGCCAGCCGCAACTGGCTGGAAAGCGAGGCCAGCGCAAGGGGCAGGTACTCGCTCTGATGGACGAGCACGTCGAGCACCTCCAAGGCCCGCAGCCGATCCCTGGCCGCCAGCGCGTCTGACAACTCGAAGATGTTGGCCGAGCGCGCCTCGGGCACCAAGCGCGCCATTTCCGCAGGGCCGAGGCTCCCTCCCCCTTGGACCCAGAGACTCAGTTTCTCGATCTCCGCCGCGATCCGGGCCGCGTCCGCCCCCAACGCCTCCACCAGCAGGTCCAGCTCGGCTTCCTGGATGGGGAGATTCGCTTTGCGGGCAAGGCTCGCGGCCAACTGGCGCGCCTGTTCCGGGCGCAGCGGAACGCATTCCACGATCGCCGGCACAGCGCTGTAGAACTTCCGGACCCGTTCGAACCGGGCTTTGTCCTCGCCCTCGGGAGCATACCTGGCCGCCTCGAAGACCAGCACGACGCCCTCGGTAGGCCGGCGAAGATACCGAGCCAGCGCCATCGAGCCGCCCTCCTCCCCCTCGCCTTCAGCACCAGACGCCGCGCGGCCTTTCGGGAGCGCTGCTTCAGCGTTGCGCACCAGGATCACGCGGCGCGGGGCGAACAGAGTGAGGGTGCATGCGTCCTCCAGGACCGTCTCCAGACTGGTTTCTTCCAGGTCGTAACGCGTCAGTCCGGTCTCACGCTCCTCCTGCGGCACGAAGGCCTCGATCAGCGCGCGCCGGCAATAGTCCCGCTGGTACGTTTCCGGACCCAGCAGCAGACAAGCCGGAGGGAACTTCTTCTGCCGGATCTGGGTGAGGAACTGTTGCGGAGTCATGTTCAGAAATTCTCGAGAATAGCGCTCACCACAGCGCGGGCCACCTGGCGGCACAGCCGCTCCAAGGCAGCGTCGCTTTCATCCAGGTAGGCTTTTTCGTCCACAGGAATCTCGTAGCGCTCGCGCGCTTCCCAATGGGGCCGCGAAAAGAGCACCTTGCCGGTGGCGCGTTCGGTGAGAGTCAGTTGCAGGACCACGCTCAGGGCGACCCCGGTGGCGCGCCCCGTCGCAGGATCGAAAACCGTGGGATACGAGTTATAGCTGACGATGACTCCGCGCAGCACGGCGTCCGCCTGCTCGGGATCGGTCACCACCTGATAGCGGGTGCGTGCGATGAACTCGTGCGCGATTGCCGAAGGCAAGCGCTCGGTGAGACGGTAGCGCGTAGTCAGGTTCGTGAAGGCGGGGATGGCGATGGTTTGCACGTGGCGAGGCAGGCGGTCCGCGCGGCCCGCAATGTGATAGCCGCAGCCGGGCGTCCACAGGATCGCCAGCAGGGCTACGAGCGCGCCCGTTCTCACCTGGAAACCTCGCCCTGGAGCAACTGGGCGGCGACGCTCAAGGCGTTTTCCGCCGCGATTCGCAGATTGTCCGCCACCAGCCATAACCAAAGGGCGCGAGGATTGTTCCGGTCCACCTCGATCGCGCCCACGGCCACCCCGCTCTGCCCCGCGAAGCCCACTGCGGAAGGCGCCTCCATGCCTGATCCGCGAACGTCAATTTCGGCGCGGGAGAGCGTCCGTTCCACCTGGGCCAGCTCTGGCGGCTCCTCGAGCTCGGCCCACACCGAAAAGCTGTGCCCGTGAAACACGGGGACCTGGATCAGACGCAGCGACGGTGGCGGCGGCCCCTGGCAACTCGCCAGCAACGAAGCCAGGTGCCGCTCGATTCTCCGCTCGAAATCCTCCAGCGGTTCCGGAGCCTGGCTGCCGTAGCGGACCAGAATGTTGAAGCCCAATTGTTCGTCGAAGACGCGCTTGGGCACGCCTTTGAACGTGAGCAGGCTGACCGTCTGCTGCCTGAGTTCCTCCACACCCGCACGACCCCGTTCGCTCGCGGGCTCGAATACATGGATCACGCTCCGGCGGATGGCGTAACCGCGGGCCAGTTGCGTCAGCACCAGGGCCAGCGCGATCGCCGCCGGATGCGCCACCACGTGGATCGCCGCTGCGGGGAGCTTGGAATCGGGCGGCTCAACCATCGGCGCCCGCAGGCGCGCCCGCGGTGAATCCTCGAAGCACGAAGTCAGGTCCACTAGCGCGGCCTTGCCCCCGGATCGTTCCAGCAGTTCTGCGGCGCGCTTGCTGGACGCCGCCGAGCCAGCGAGGAT
>JAPWUP010000348.1 GCA_028275505.1 Bryobacteraceae bacterium | reverse complement strand
GCCGCTCCACCAGGATTTCCACCGGGCCCGGCTTTTCGACATAAACGATATACTCCACGCCCTCCAGAGCCAGGGCGCGCCCGCCTTCCACGTCAAAGTAAGGTTCTAACTCCCAGAACCGGGTACGGGAGAAGAAATCGAACCAATGCGTCATCTGCCGGGCGCCCGGCGAATCCAGATAGCGGGCGTCCACCGGGAAGCGCCCCCCGTACGTGCCGGTATTCCCGAACGTGGGATACTGCCCGTTCATGCTGGCGTTCCAGAGCCGGCGGCGAAACGTGTCCGTGTCCACATGATGAGGCAGAGCCTTGCCCGCGCCACTGTCCTCGTAAGCGAATTCGGCGTTGACCTGCGGCATAGCGTAGATCTGATGCTCGATCGCTCCGAGCTGATCGTCGTGCGATTGATACACCAGATGAGTCATCCAGCCATCCTGCGCTAGCGGAGAAGACGTGGCCACGGTGTGGGTCGAACGCGGATGCCCGTATGGATCCAGGCGCTTGAGCAGTTCACCGATCTCCTTGAGCAGGGCGCGTCCGTCGGGGTATTCTTCGAATTCCTGCACGCCCTGCCAGGTGATGTGCATGGCGGCGTAGCGTCCCACCAGATAGCGGATGTAACGCTCGCGTTGCTCGCGCGTCGGGAACAGCTCCACCAGGTGATTCTCGTCGCCCGCCAGCACCAGGTCCGCGATGATCCCCTTCCGGTTCATGTAGAGGATGCGTTCATCCAGCTCGCGGAAGAAAGCGGGGTCGGGACGGTCCGGCGAGGGAAAGGCTCGGCGCGCCTCTTCCCGCCCGCCCAGGACCAGGCCGCGCAGGTGATTGAATTTCTGCCGCGCCCGCGTGTCCACCAGTGTCTCGAAAAGCTTGCGGTCCAGCACCGCAAACCGATAGCAGGTGTCGCCCATCCACAGATGCGGCTTGCGCTCCAGCCCGTCCACCCAGGCCCAGTGATGGACATTCGCAGGCTGAACGAAGCCGGGCGTCTCTTTGGGCAGCGCGGTGACGCGACCCTCACGCTCGTTCAGGCTTGCTACGTTACTGACGGTGCGGAACGCCCAATCGCCGGGGCCCGTCGGAGCGAAGCGCACCACGAAGCGACGACCGCCATCCCAGAAGCCCGGCAGCTTCAGCGTGCGGAAGCGCGGCGAGCGGAACTCGACATCCAGGGTCACGCTCACGTAAGGATTGGGATGCGCCGCGGCTTCGGCTTCCGTCAGTTCGAACACGATCTCGCACGGCGAATAGGCCGGAGTCGGCGGGCAAACCTGTTGAGCCGCGAGCGAACCGAGAAAGACAACCGCAACGATTAGCACGCGCAACCGCATCCGTCTCGTAGTTTAGCCCGCCGACGTGCGGCGGCCGGCACGCACGGGGAATTCGGCCGACTCGGTGCGCGCGCCGGCCAGGATCTTCTCCATGCGAGCCACCACGTCGGGATGCTGGGCCGCCACGTTGCGCGTCTCGCCCACGTCGGTGCGGAGATCGTAGAGCTCGAGGGGCTTGCCGGGCGCAAGCCGCACCCCTTTCCAGTCGCCCATGCGCACGGCCTGCTTGAATCCGCCCTCGTGAAACTCCCAGTAAAGGTATTCGTGATTGCGCTGGGGCTTGCCCAGCCAGGCGGGAAGCATCGAAATGCCATCGAGCCCCGAGGGGACCGGCAGGTCCGCGGCTTCGGCCAGCGTCGGCAACAGGTCCCAGAATGCCCACACCTGGTCGCTGACCTGGCCGGGCTTGATGCGCGCCGGCCAGCGCACGATCATGGGCACGCGAATGCCGCCTTCGTAGAGATCCCGCTTGATGCCGCGCAGCGGTCCGTTGGAGTCGAAAAAGTCGGGGTCGTGCCCGCCCTCGCGGTGCGGACCGTTGTCGCTGGTGAAAATGACGATCGTGTTTTCCTCCTGCCCGGTTTCGCGCAACGCGGCCATGATCTTGCCCACGTCAGCGTCCATGCGCGTGATCATGGCGGCGAAATTCTTCTCCGGCTGGGGCCAGCTCCGGTCCGAGTAAGGCGCGTCCGAAGGAACTTCCATGCCGTTGCCGGTATCCCGTCCCACTTCGTTGTTGGCGTGGGGGATGGTCCAGCAAAGGTGGAGGAAGAACGGCTGGCGACGGCGGCGAATGAACTCCAGCGCCCGCTCGGTAAACAGGTCATGCACCCAAACCGTCTTCCTGGCGCCGAAGTTCCCGCGAACGAGATACTCGCGTTCTCCTTCCAGTAACAAGTAGGGATAATAGTCGTGCGCCTGGGTCTGGCTGAAGTAACCGAACCATTCGTCGAAGCCGCGGCGGGTCGGATAACCGGTGGTGCTCAGACCGCCTAGCGACCACTTGCCGTAAAGCGCGGTGTGGTAGCCCCCTTTCTTGAGGATTTCCGTGAGCGTCAAGTCCTGCGGTCGCAAGGGCAGGTCCGGGTACTGGTTGCCGCGCACATAGGCATGGCCTGTGTGCAGGCCGGTCATCAGAACGCATCGCGAAGGCGCGCACACGGTCGAGCCTGCATAAGCCTGCGTGAAACGGATGCCTTCGGCTGCCAGGCGATCCAGGTTAGGCGTCGCGATTTGTTTTTGCCCGTAACAACCCAGATCGCCGTAACCCAAGTCGTCCGCCAGGATGAGGACAATGTTCGGCTTTGCAGGCCGCTGTGCAGAGAGGGAAAAAGCGGCAGTAGAACCCAGGAATTGCCTGCGCGTCATGGCCATCATCATACTGTACGCGAGAGGTGACAGGCGGCGGGCCTCAGCCGGTGGGCGGCGCCGCCGAGGAAGATTGCGCGCTGGACTCCAGGGAAAGCAGCAAGCGTTCCAGTTCCAACTCCACGATGGGCCGCGGCAAAAAATAGAACTCGCCCTCGGGCAATTGACGCGCCAGCTCGGGATCGTGGGCCGGCGTCACCAGCACGAAAGCCTGAATGCGGCGCCGGATGGTGCGGAAAAACTCGAACCAGTTCAGCCCCGGCAACTGGGCGCCGCAGAAGACCAGGTCGAAGCGGAGCCGTTGCACCAGATCCACTCCCTGCTCCGCGCTCGCGGTCGGCACCACGCGGTAGCCCCGCTGGCTGAGCAGCGACAGTAGCCGGTCCCGCACGCCGGGATCCGGTTCGACCAGAAGCACGGTGGACAGCCGCGGAGCGAATCGCTCCCCGAGCAGGCCCGCGCGCGAAGGCGCACGCTCGGGGG
>JAPWUP010000347.1 GCA_028275505.1 Bryobacteraceae bacterium | reverse complement strand
AACGCCCTGACGGAAAGACCTCGCGGGTGGCGTACTGCGTGTCCCAGCGCGCCAGAATGTCGGCGCCAAGGTAACGCAGCACATCGAACGGGTGCTGCGCCCAGGCGATTTCTTCGGGCAGCGAGTTGCGCGCGGCGCGGCTGTAAAACCAATAGTAAAGATTCGGGGCGAAGGGAATGAAGTCAGGCGCCTCGCCCCGGAAAGCCGCCAGAATTCTCTCTCGGCCGGTCATCCGCATTCACTATACTTGCCCCAATGCGGCGCCTGAGATGGTGGATCGCAGGCCTGCTCTGGCTGGCCACATTGATCAACTACGTGGACCGGCAGTGTCTTTCCGTGCTCGCGCCCGTGTTGCGCGACGAGTTCGCCATGTCGGGCGTGGACTACGGCCGCGTGGTTTCCGCCTTCATGCTGGCGTATCTGATCGGGCAGACCGTTGCGGGACGCCTGATGGACTGGCTCGGTGCCCGAGCCGGCTTTGCTTTGTGTGTGATCTGGTGGTCGGCCGCGGCGATGCTGCACGGCGCCGTCCGGTCTGCGCTCCAGTTGGGCGCGGTACGCTTCTTGCTCGGCTTGGCGCAGGCGGGCAACTGGCCGGGCGGCGTCAAAGCTGTCTCCGAGTGGTTCCCCTTGCGCGAGCGCGCCTTCGCCGTAGGCCTCTTCAACAGCGGTTCGACCGTGGGCGCAATGGTTGCGCCGCCATTGGTGGCTGCACTGGCTCTGAACTTCGGCTGGAGGCTTGCTTTCGTGATCACCGGCGCTACAGGCTTCCTTTGGCTGGCCGCGTGGCTTGTGCTCTACAAAGCGCCCGAGCGCCATCCCTGGTTGCGCCGCGAGGAATTGGAGCTCATTCAAAGCGACAGGACGCAGGAAACGCAGAGCCGCGGCGTTCGCTGGGTCTCCCTGTTGCGCCAAAGACCGGTCTGGGGGCTGGTGCTAGGACGCATGCTGGCCGACCCCGTCTGGTGGTTTTACGTTTTCTGGCTGCCTGAATATCTGAAGCGCGAGCGCCACTTCAGCCTGGCGATGATCGGCTACTTCGGCTGGATCCCCTTCCTGGCAGCGGTGCTGGGCTGCCTGACCGGCGGGGCCGCCTCGGGACGCCTGATCAAACGGGGCCATGATACGCTTCGCGCGCGCAAAGCAGTGATGCTGGCCTGCGCGTTGCTGATGATGTGCGGCATTCCTGCGGCGACCGTTGCGGCCGCATGGGGCGCCATCGCCTTGATCAGCGTGGCTACGTTCGCTTACTCGGCTTGGGCCTCGAACATCCTCACGCTGCCCGCAGACCTGTTCCCGCCCGCCGTCGTAGCTTCGGTTTCCGGCTTGAGCGGAACCGGGGCGGCCACAGGCGGCATGGCCTTCATGCTGCTGATCGGCTATGTCGTGGACCGCTTCTCTTACGCGCCGGTTTTCGTCGCTGCCGGAGTGATGCCGCTGGCCGCGTTCGCCATCGTCGCCTGGGGCGTGCGCCTCAGGAACCAAGACGGTTAGACGTCGCGAAAACTCCCTCGCCCCGGTACGCCTCCCGCGCCTGGGCGAGATCGTTGCCAATCAGACTGACGTTGCTCGACTCCCGCGCTTCGAGGAAAACCGGCACGGGGCCGGGCAAACGGCAACCGCTCACCAGGGCGCCATCCACGCCGCGCAAACGGACGGCGACGTTCCGGGTCGCCCACGAACATCCGGCCATTTCCAGGCCCGCGACGTCGTGGCAGACTACGGCAGGGCGTTCGTCGGCTTCTATGAAACTGGTCCGTACGTTCTCGAAGCGAATGTTGCGCACGTGCCGGCAGAAGAAAGCGTAGGCGGGCAACAGCCCGAACATTTTGTGCTCGGGATAGCGATCGGGGTGTTCCGGCACGTCTTCGGGCGCCTCCTTGACGCCGCCTTTGAAAACGATGTGCACATCGCGGATCGTCACGTCCTCGATGTAGTGCCCGGGGATTCCCGAAATCGGGCAGCCGATCGTGCTCGTGCCGGTCGCTTCGATGCCGCGGATCTGCACGCTGCGCAGCTTGCCGACCCCCGGGCGCGGATCCCCTCCGCGGAAGGGACGCCCGCGATCGCCCAGACGAATGAAGATCACATTGTTGACGTCGCGCATCGTCACGTTGGAGACGCTGACGCGCTCCAGCACGCCGCCGTCCACCATTTCGATGGCGATGCCCGAAAGCCGCGTGTCGTACATGGTGCAGTTGGAAAGCACGATGTCCTGGAAGCCGCCGTTGGACTCCGTGCCCAGCTTGAAGGCATTGCACCAGGTGGAAAGCACGCAGTTGGTGATCACCACGTTGCGCGTGGGACGGTCCGAGGTGCTCTTGAGCACGATGGCGTCGTCGCCCGAGGCCACGTTGCAATCAGAGATGAGGACGCGCTGGCAGCAGTCTATATCTAGGCCGTCGTTGTTGGCGTTGACGAAGCTGTGCACGGTGATGCCGCGAATGGTCACGTCCTCGCAAGCCAGGTAGTGCTGGACCCACATGGGCGAATCGCGGAGGGTCAGATCAGTCACGGCCACGCGGCGGCAACTGACGAGGCGGATCAGATAAGGGCGCACTTTGTAGGGACCCTTGAACGCGGCGCCCTGCCCGTCAATCGTCCCGCGCCCGTGCAGGCCGACATCTTCCAAACCCTCGCCGAAGATCAGACTGCGTTCGGTGTAGTTGTCGGTGTAGGAACGGATCTGCGGCCGCGTGATCGGATAATCCTCGAGGTTCGTGCTGCCCAGTAAGGTGGCGCCAGATTCCAGGTAAAGGTGCACGTGGCTCTTCAGGATCAGGCCGCCTGAAAGATAGCGTCCCGGCGGGAAATAAACCGTTCCGCCGCCGCCCGCCGCGCAAGCGTCTATGGCGGCTTGAAGAGCTTTGGTCTCCAGGCGGCTGCCGTCGCCTGCAGCGCCGAAATCGCGCACGTTGAGGATGCCGGTCGGCGCGGGCCTCTGCGCCCGAGCAGGCCATGCCAGCGCGCCCGAGCCGACCAGGCCCAAAAGGAAACTGCGTCGCGAACTCGACTCCGCCATGCGGGGAAGTTTAGCACGGCGCCGAAGGCTTGCCGTAGCATGGCGGCGCAACGCTTACAGGCCCGCCAACCGCCACAATTCATCCACGCGGCGCTTGACCTCCTCGCTCATGCGAATCACTTCCGGCCAGGGCCGCATGAATCCTTCTTCGGGCCACTTGCGTGTGGCGTCCACGCCCATTTTGGAGCC
>JAPWUP010000102.1 GCA_028275505.1 Bryobacteraceae bacterium | reverse complement strand
GCCCGGGCCGCGGCGACCTCACTCGGAACGCCGCAACTGCTCGAACAGCGTGCGGAAACAGGCCACGGCTTCCTGGGCGCGGGGATTGGCGACAGGCTCGCCGAAGTAAGACCGGGCAAAATCGCCGAAACCGCACCAGGTGGTTTGCAGCATGCCCAGCATCCGCGCAGCGATGGCATCGGGCGCGTTGCGGCGCACGTGCTGTACCAGCTCCCACTGGGCCAGCGCCACCTCCCGCTTGCGCCAGGGCGAGCAGACCACGGGAAAACCCTCGGTGGCGAACCAGGCGGGCGTAGGCGGGGCCTTTTCGTAGTGCCAGTCGCAGATTACGATGTCGCGCGGGACCAGGGCGACGGCGGGGTGCGTGTCATTCATACTGGCTTCCCACTTGCCCAGCCCGGTCCGCACGCCATCGAGAAAACGATCGCCCCACATCCACATCTGGCGGCCCTTCGCCGCGAGGTGATCGCGCAGCACCCTGACCTCGCCCGCGAATAACTCCGCCTTGTTGCGACCGCGGCAGCGCGGGCAATCCGGTTCGCCGATCAGGAAAACTTCGTCCATGCCGACGTGGAAGGCATCGGCGCCGCAGGCTTCGGCCAGCTCGTCTATCAAGTCAAAGACTACCGCGTGAACTTCCGGGTGCAGCGGGCAGTAACTGCGGCAGTAAATTCCTTCGTTGTCGGGATACTTGCCCGGGGTTTCATCGAACTCGGGATGCGCCCGGAGCAGGGCGAAGGTGTTTTTCCTCCAGGACTGATGGCCCAGGCAGTTGATCTGCGGGATGAGGCGCACGCCGATGTCGCGACAGGCACGAACCAGCCGGGCAACTTCCTCAGGATTCAGGGCGCCCTCCTCGCGGATCTCGGGCCGGCGCGTGAAACGGTAACGATAGCCGAACTCGAGCACGAGAACGTTGACCCCTTCCTTCGGCAAGGCTTCGCGGATGAACCGCTCGGCCAGCTCGATGTCCTCGGGCCGGGGCGCGCTCATGTGCAGGCCGCGGATGGTGGGCGCGCCGGCGGCTACAGCGGGAACGGCCAGAGCGGGAACGCTACGGAACCAGTCGCGTCGGGTGAGCTGCGTCATGCCCACAGCATGGCATACCGCGCGGCTGGCCGGGACGGGACGAGCTTGACCGAAGCCGGCGCCCCAGTGTAATCTCGGCATTTCGCGAGGCAACGAATGGTTCTCCCCGAAACGTACACGAGCGCGCTCCTGCTGACCATCCTCTCCATGCTCTGCTGGGGGTCCTGGGCCAACACCTACAAGCTGGCCGGCAAATGGCGATTCGAACTTTACTACTTCGACTACGCGCTGGGCGTGCTGATAGCGGCCACGATCGCGGCCTTCACCTTCGGCACGCTGGGCTATGACGGCTTCCTGTTTCTGGACGACCTGATGCGGGCGGGCAAGCGCAACATGGCGTACGGCTTCGCCGGTGGCGTGGTCTTCAATCTGGCCAACATGTTATTGGTCGCCGCGATCGCCGTGGCCGGTCTGGCCGTGGCCTTCCCGGTGGGCATCGGGCTGGCCCTGGTCATCGGCGTCATCTGGAACTACGTAATCAATCCCCAAGGCAATCCCACCCTGTTGTTCACCGGGGTGGCCATCGTGGTGGGGGCCATCGTGGTGGACGCCATTGCCTACCGCACGCACGGGATCCAGCAGGCAAAGGAGAAGACCAAAGCCGGCCAGACGCACAGCACCGCCCCCAGGACGAGCTGGAAAGGGATCGCGTTGAGCCTGGCCAGCGGCGTACTGATGGGGTCCTTCTACCCGCTGGTCGAGCTCGGCAAGCAAGGTGACTGGGGACTCGGCCCATACGCCATCGCGTTCATCTTTGCCCTGGGGGTCTTCTCTTCTACCTTCGTCTTCAACCTGTTTTTCATGAACGTGCCCGTTGAAGGCAAACCTGTGGAAATCAGGGATTACTTCAAAGGCACATTTCGCCAGCACTTGCTCGGGTGGACGGGAGGCGTGATCTGGGCCACAGGGACGATCTCCAATTTCGTGGCGGCCAGCGCTCCGCGCGAAGTGCAGGTTGGTCCGGCGATCAGCTATGCGATGGGCCAGGGCGCCACGCTGATCAGTGCACTCTGGGGATTGCTGGTCTGGAAGGAATTTCGCGGGGCCACGGGCACGGTCAAGCTGCTGCTGGGGCTGATGCTGGCCCTGTTCGCCATCGGGCTGGGGCTGGTGGCTATCGCGCCGCTGTACGCGCGCTGAAACCCGTCAGGAGTCCCGCCTGCCCGCAGGGGTACTGACCGGCTCCGGCGCGTCTTTACGTCGCCGGGCGCGCAAGGATTCCGAGATCACCGGGATCAGGGACAGCACGATGATGACCAGGATGACCTTGTCGAAATGCCGGCGCACAAAGGGCACGCCGCCCAGCGTATAGCCGAGCGTCGTGATCGTTGCGACCCAGCTTACGACGCCACAGATGCTGAACGCTACGAAGCGCGGGTACCGCATGCGGGAGACGCCGGCCAGGAAGGGCACAAACGTGCGCAGGATGGGGAGGAACTTCGCCAAAACAATCGTCCTGCCGCCGTATTTTTCGTAAAACTGCTGCGAGCGGATCAGGTGCTCGCGCTTGAAGAAACGTGAATCAGGGCGCCGGAAGATCATCGGACCCGTGCGCCGCCCCAGCCAGTAACCGGTGGAATCACCCAGGATGCCCGCTGTCATCAATACGGCCCACACCCACTCCAGGCGCAACTGCCCGGCGCCGGCCACCACGCCCACGGTGAACAGAAACGAGTCGCCAGGCAGAAAGAAGCCGGTGAGCAGGCCGGTTTCGGCGAACACCACGCCGAATAACAGGGCATATCCCAGCCATCCCGTGAAGACAGTGGTCAGCAGCTTGATGAGCCGCTCGGGAGTAGTCAGGGTGCGGAGGAAATCAATCAGCGCTTCGAGCATCGCTCCCGCCGCGTTACCCCTGCCCCTTCAGCTCGCGTACGCGGAAGCGATCCGGCGGATCACATCCTCGTGGATCTTGACTTTGCCTTCCCGCACCAGGCGCGTGCGGATGGAGTCAACGAACAGTTCGCTGCGTTCGCGGGCCTTGCGGGACTTCAGGGCGTTCAGGATATTGGAACGCTCTTCGGCGAACTTGCTCATGTCGGCCTCGGTGCGCGCGACGACCTTGCAGATGAACCGCTGATCCCCCACCGCCACGGGCCCGAAGATCTCGCCCACGGGCTTGACGAAGGCCTCGATGACGGTGGTGGCAGGACCGATGCCGTCAGCAGCGCCGTCCGGACCGAACTCCTGCGTGGTTTTGAGCTGGAAGCCGGTAGCCTGGGCCACTTTGCGCAAGTCGCCGCCCGCAGCGCGTGCCTGTTCGAGCACCTGGCGCGTCCGTGTCTCCAGCAACTCCTGAACTTTCCGCGCCACCAACTGCTCGCGCACTCGGTCCTCGACCTCGGCCAGCTCAGCCGGACGGGCCGGGAAAACCTCGCGCAAGACTGCGATCACCAGCTTGTTGTTTTCGATCTGGATGGGCGGCGTAACGCGTCCCTTCTGGAGCCCGGTCAGCGCCTGATGAACCTGCTCGGCGCCCACAGGCAGGCCCGGAATGGGATCGTTGGCGGCCGCTTTTTCCACCCGGATCAAGGGCACGTTCAGGCGCGACGCGATCTCGGCCGCTTGCATAGGCGTCTTGTTCAACTCGGCCACTGCCTGATCGGCCAGGTTCTGCATGAGTTCGAAGACGCGCTGCCGCTTGAGGTCGCGGGCCAGCTCGGCCTTGACCTCTTCGAACGGCTTCAGCCGCGCCGGCTCCTTCTCGAGCACCTGGATGATGTGGAAGCCGTACTCGGTGGTGACGATATCGGAAATTTCCTTCGGTTTGAGGGAGAACGCGGTATTCTCGAAGGCCGGCACAGTTTGCCCGCGCACGATCCAGCCCAGATCGCCGCCCTTCTCGGCGGAGCCGGGATCCTCGGAATTCTTCCTGGCCAGCTCGGCGAAATCAGCCCCGGCCCGGATCTGCTTGAGCAGTTCCTCAGCACGAGCGCGGATCTTCGGAATCTCTTCCTTGGGCTTGTCCGTGGTTTTCAGAAGGATGTGCCGCACGTGCACGCGCTCCGGCGTGCGGTACTGCTCCTGGCGCTGCTGGTAAGCGCTGCGGAGCTCGGCCTCGGGAACCTGGATGCGCTCGCCCACTTTGTTTTCATCAATCAGCAACAGATCGAAGCTGCGCTTTTCCGGAACCTGAAACAGGGCCCGATTCTGGTTGAAAAAATTCCGGATTTCCTCGGGCGTCACTTTGACCTCGGAGCGAAGCTTGCTGCCCGGGATCACGATGTACTCGAGCTTGACGCGCTGAAAGCGACGACGGTACTCGCGCTCGACCTCCTGGGGTGTCACGATGGCCCCTTCCGCGGCCAGGTTCTGCAAGCGGGTCAGCAACATCTGCTTGCGTACGTTGGCCTCGAACTGCTCGATGGTCATGTTTTGTTGCGCGAGGAAGTTGGCGTAAAACTCGCGGCCGATGAACTTGCCGTCCTGGTAAAGCTGGGGGAAGATGGAGCGGATGGTCTGGGCCACGTCGGCCTCGGTGACGCGGAAACCCAGGCGCTGGGCTTCGTAAGCCAGGATACGGTCGGTGATCATCTGGTCCACGATTTGCGGCACGTACACGTAGGCCATCTCGCGCGGGAAGGCCTGATTGCGCATGGCGGCCTGGATTTGCTGGTGAACTTCGCGCTGGGTCAGGACCTCGTCACCGATCTCAGCCACGGGCTGATCGCGCTCGGATGGGATGCTGCCCCAGCCCGGGATCAAAGTGACGACCATGGAAATGGCGACGAGCATCAGCAGCGCGCCCAGGCCAAAACGCACGAGACGGGCGCGGCTCCGGAAGAGGTCAAACATAGAACCTGGGAAACTCCTGTAGCCTACAGTATAGCCGAGGGGCGGCGCAGGCCGCCGGAGCCAGCCTCAGCCCTTCAACGAGTCACGGTGATCCGAACCGGCAAGCGCAAGACGAGATGCTTGCCCGGCGCCGTGTGGCAGTTGGTGACTTCCAGTTGCAGATCCACGTTGTGGTTGCCGGCAGGAGCCTCTTTGGCCACCGTCAGGGGCAGGCCTGCGACGCTCTGACCACGCAGCTCCACCGTGCGAACACCCCGCAGCCAGCTGCCTGAATCCCGCACTTCGACGCGGAAAGGCAGGGCCGAATCATTGCGCAACCGCAGAGGCACGGTGGCCCCGGGACGTGCGCGCAGTTCCGGCCCTTCGCTTTTGACCGCCGCCTGGAACAAGGCGGTCAGATGAGCCTCGGCGCCCCAAAGATTGTCGCCCTGCCAGCCCACCGTACGCCGCGCCAGCAAGGCTTCCTTGAGGCCATCCAGATCCCGACGGCTGACAAATACCAGAGTGACGGGCCGCGTGCGGTTGGGATATTCCCAGGCGGTCAGCCCGTGAACATCGGTGTTGGCCACAATGGTCAGCTTCTTTTCTTCGATCCAGGGAAAGGCTTCGGGGTAAAACGTCGTGCCGTTCACCAGCTCCATGCCCTGGAACAACTTTTCCCGATAATACTCGTCCACCACCGGCAGCCACTCGGCCTTGGGACGTCGCCAGCCGGGGTGGTTCCAGAAGACGAACGCGTTCTGCTGGCGCGCGACGCGGAGGGCAGCCTGCTGATCCAGGCCGCGGTAAGCATTGAAGTCCGTTACGAACAGGACGTTGAAGTGGATGTCCCCGCGCGCGATTTCGAAGGCAGGCACCAGAAGGATGCCTAGCTGCTCGGCTTGGGCGCGGGCCAGGGCGTACGAACGCGCCGGCTCGATGCGTACATCCTCCTTGTGGGGCTGATAATCAATGTGATCGCTGATGGCGATACAGTCGAGGCCATCGCGCCAGGCTTCCATGACTCGCACGGGGGGCCAGACCTGCCCGTCCGAGAACACGGTATGCATGTGGAAATCGCACTTCAAAGTTTGGTAACCCGGCAAATCGGGCACCGGAAGCGGGTCGCGAACTTGCGCGACGGCCAGCGCAGCAGCGAGCAGAGCGACCAGGTTGCGTAACAGTCTCGTCATGTGCGACCTCTGGCTAGTGGGCTTCGGACCTCACATGGTACCATCAGGCGCAGGGCGCCGACAGGCGCCAATTTCCCGAGTCGGGCCGACGTCACCAAAGGCGGACTTGACAGCGCACGCCGGCTTTGAAAAAGTAGGTTACACGCGACTGGGACTGCCATGACCGAAACCATCCGCAATCTGCTCCGGAGCAAGGGAAGCGAAGTCTGGTGGCTGCCGCCTGACGCAACCGTGTACGAGGCGATCGCCCTGATGGCTGAAAAACGGATCGGCGCCGTTCTGATTTGTGAAGAGGGCCGACCCGTGGGCATCGTCTCGGAACGCGATTACGCGCGCAAGGTGATCCTGATGGGCCGCTCCTCCAAAGAGACGCGGGTCCGCGAAATCATGTCCAGCCCGTTGATCACGGTGACGCCCGATCACACGGTGGACGAGTGCATGCGCATCATGACCGAGCGGCGCGTGCGCCATCTGCCGGTCCTCGAGGGTGACCGCTTGGTGGGAATCGTCTCCATCGGCGATCTGGTGAAGGCCATCATTTCCGCACAGGCGCAAACCATCCGGCAGTTGAGCGATTACATCAGCGGCAAGTACCCTGCCTGAGAACCGTCAGTCGCGTTAGCTTGGAAAGCATGGAAGCTTGCGCACCGGCTGATCGCTGGGCTCGTTCCCGTTCCCTGCTGGAACGCGCGCGCCGTTCGCTGGCGGGCGGCGTTTCCAGTCCTTTCCGCGCGAAGTTCCCGGTTCCGCTCTATTTTGCCGACGCTTCGGGCAGCCGCATGACGGATGTGGACGGCAACCGGTACATTGACTACACGCTGGCGTGGGGGCCGCTGATTCTCGGGCATCGTCATCCGGCGTTGGTGGAGGCGCTGCGACGGCAGGCGGACCGTCCGCACATCCTGGGGGCGCAGCACGAGCTCGAATACGAGGTCGCGGAGAAGATCCAGGAGTTAGTTCCCTGCGCCGAGCGGGTGGCGTTCACCTCCAGCGGCAGTGAAGCGGTGCAGCTCGCGCTGCGACTGGCGCGGGCGGCCACGGGCCGAAGCCTCATCTTGAAATTCGAAGGTCACTATCACGGCTGGATGGATTCGGTGCTCATCAGCCACCACCCGCGCGCGGACGAGGTCGGACCGCTGGAGAAGCCGCACGCGGTGCTGGAGTCTCGCGGGCAAGTGGCCAACGTCGTCGAGAACGTTCTGGTCGCTCCGTGGAACCGCCTGGAAATCGTCGAGCGCCTGTTCGCGGAACGCGGCCGGGAAATCGCCGCCGTCATTCTGGAGCCGGTGCTGTGCAACAGCGGTTGCCTGCTGCCCCTGCCCGGCTACCTGGAAGGACTCCGGCGGCTGACGGAGAGCCACGGCGCGCTGCTCATTTTCGACGAAATCATCACGGGCTTCCGCATGGCGCTCGGCGGCGCTCAAGGGCATTACGGAGTGACGCCGGATCTGGCCACATTCGGCAAAGCGCTGGGAGGCGGGCCGCCCTTGAGTGCGGTCGCCGGGCGACGGGAGATCATGGAACTCATGTTCACGGGCGGCGTGGCGTTCGGAGGCACGTTCAACGGCAACCCGATCTCGCTGGCCTGCGCGCGGGCGACGCTCACCGAGCTGGAACGCGACGGCGGCGCGGCGCTGGCGCGTGCGAACCGTACAGGCCAGAAGCTGATGGAGGGCATTCGAGAGAGTGCGCGCCGCCACGGTGTTCCGCTACAGGTCTGCGGCTTCGGCGCCGCCTTTGCCCTGCACTTCACCGCGCGCAGCGAACTGCGCGACTATCGCGACACGCTGGAAGACGATCGCGAGCGACTGGCGACCTTCCTGCTGCGCGCGCTCGAGCACGGCGTGTACGCGCTTCCGGACGGTCGCATGTACGTCTCGGCGGTTCACACGGAGCAGGACGTGGCGGACACGCTGGAGGCGGTGGACAAAGTGCTGGGCAGCCTGCGAGACTGACCGTCAAGCCTGCGGGATCTCCTGCCAGCTTTTCACCAGCTCGATTCGCGGCAGCGGGATGCCTTCCTCGCGATAACGCCGCAACAGGCGCCAGCGGATGTCGGAAAGGATGCGGCCGCGTTGCGTCTGGTCCAACAGGCGGACGATCAGCTTCAATTGCAGGTGAGTAGGGAGGACGCCCGGGTCGCAAAACACCAGCGGGGTGAACTCCGGGTCCACGCCGTCCACCTGGAGCGCTTCTTCGCGCGCGATGGCGGCGGCGCGTTCCGCATCCGCCTCGTGCGCCAGCAGGATGGGCAGGTCGGCTGTCCCCGCCGGTTGCGGCAGGCTGTAGTTTAACAGCGTGCCCGAGGTGATTTTCGTGTTGGGCACCACCACCATGTTGGAGCTTAGCGTGCGAATGCGTGTGGTGCGCCACCCGATGTCGGTCACCACGCCCTCCTGGCCACTTTCAAGGCGGATGAAATCGCCGACGAAAATGGGGCGCTCGACCAGGATGTGCAAACCGGCGAAGAAGTTGGCCAGCGTGTCCTGAAGGGCCAGCGCGACGGCGAGGCCGCCGATGCCCAGCGCCGTCAGCATGGGCGCTATGGAGATATTCAGGTAAGCCAGCAGGACCAGCAGTCCGGTGGCGAGCACGGCCAAGCGGGTCAGGGTGCGCGTCAGGCCCGCCATGGCCAGCGGCATACCCTGGCGCTCCCCGTACGCAGTGATGAAACGCACGGCCACGGAAGCGCCCGCCAGGCTGAGGCTGACGATGATGAATACGGCAATTGCGTCCGAGGCCAGATGAAGCTTGCGGGGCGGCAGTTCCACGAACTGCAAGGAGAGCGCGATGGCGGCCGCCAGGCACCACAGCAGCGAGGGCAGCCGGATCGTGTCCAGGAAAACCGCGGCGTACGAGCTGGACCTCGCGCGAGAGCGGAGCCTGGACAGCAGCAACCGCCGCAACAACAGAGTCACCGCCAGGGCGGCCAAAAAAACCAAAGCCGGCTGCGTTACGCGCCAGAACAGCTTCTCATCCTGAAGCCAGCGTGGCCAGAACACGTAACGATTATAGTCGGGCAGTTAGCGGGTAAGGCTGCATGCCATGATAGAAATTTGATCGAGCTGAGGCGGGTCTGGAAGGTTTACTCCAACGGTCGGCGCGAGGTGGTCGCGCTGCGCGAGGTCAGCTTCCGGATCGGTCGGGGCGAGACGGTTGCGATCGTTGGTCCTTCGGGATCCGGCAAATCCACCCTGCTGAATCTGATCGGCGGTCTGGATCGCCCGAGCCAGGGCGAAATCGTCATCGAAGGCCGCTCGCTGGGCGAGCTCGACGATGACGAGCTCACCCGGCTGCGGCGCGAGAAGATCGGTTTCGTGTTCCAGTTCTTCCATCTGCTGCCCACGCTGACCTGCGTGGAGAACGTCGCGTTGCCGTTGCATCTTGCGGGCTGGGATCGGCGACAGGCGCAGCAGAGGGCGCGCGAGTTGCTCGGCCTGGTGGGACTGAGCGGGCGACTCGATCATCTGCCCGACGAACTTTCCGGCGGCGAGCGCCAGCGGGTGGCGATCGCCCGGGCGCTGGCTGCGCATCCGCCGATCCTGCTGGCGGACGAGCCCACCGGGAATCTGGACAGCCGGACGGGAGGCGAGATTCTTGCGTTGCTCCACGAGTTGCACGAACGGCTGGGGACCACGCTATTGATCGTCACCCACGATGCGCAGGTGGCGGCGAGCTGCGCCCGCACCCTTACGCTGCGCGACGGGCAGATCGTGGCGGATTCCGCAGCCGGCGCGCCATAGACCATGCTGCTTGCGCGACTGAGCTGGGCGTACCTGAAGCGGCACAAGCTGCGCTGGGCTCTGACCGTAGCGGGAGTGGCGCTGGGCGTGGCTGTTTTGGTGGCCATGCGGCTTGCCAACCGCGCCGTCCTGGCGAGCTTCCACCGGACCGTGGACGGGATCGCAGGACGAACCGAACTTCAGGTCCATGCGGGGGATTTGGGATTCCCGGAAGAAGTGCTGGAGCGAGTCCAGGCGGTGCCGCAGGTTCGCGCAGCCGCGCCCGTGATCGAGGCAGCGCTGGACACCGGCTTGCCGGGCCAGGGTTACCTGCTGGTGATCGGCGTGGACATGACGGGCGATCGCAGCCTGCGCGATTACGACCTGGAAAGCGGCGAGGAAGCGATCATCGAAGATCCGCTGGTGTTCCTGGCGCAGCCGGATTCGATCATGGTTACGCGCGAATTCGCCCAGCGCAACGGACTCGGCATCGGCAGCCGCATTCCGCTGGGCACGGCGCAAGGGATCCGGTGGTTCACCGTGCGAGGCATCATGCGGTCCGGCGGCCTCTCGCAGGCATTCGGCGGCAACCTGGCGGTGATGGACATCTACGCGCTCCAGTACGTGCTGGGGCGAGGCCGGAGGTTCGACCGGATTGATGTCGCATTGCAAGAAGGCGTGAGTCTCGCCGAGGGGCAACGAGCGTTGCGCGAAGCGCTGGGGCCGGGTTTCGAAGTGGAGCCGCCAGCGGCGCGAGGGCGGCATTTCGAGGCGATCCTGCGCAGTTTCTCGCTCACGCTGAACATCACCAGCCTGTTCGCCATGCTGGTGGGCGTGTTCATCATTTACAACTCCTTCGCCATTGCCGTGACCCAGCGCCGCACGGAAATCGGCATTCTGCGCGCTCTTGGCGCGACGCGCGGCAGGATCCGGGCGCTGTTCCTGGGCGAAGCGGCGGTGGCAGGGAGCGTCGGCTCGGTGGCCGGAGCGATGGCAGGCTGGCTGATGGCGCGCTGGATCGCAGGCTACGTGGCGCGACTGCTTCAGGAGGTCTACGGCGTCGTGCAAAACGTGCAAACGGCGCCTGCGGAGCCGGGACTGCTCGCGGCCAGCGCGGGATTGGGCATCGTCGTCAGTCTGATTGCGGCGTGGATTCCCGCCGCCAACGCGGCGCGAGTGGATCCCGTCCGCGCCTTGCAGAAAGGCAAGTATCAGGTGCTCTCGGCGGGGGAAACGCGGGCGCGGTGGTGGTTGTCGGCGGGGGCGGCCGCCGCGGCAGTCATCTTCCTGTTGCTGGGGCGATCCTTGGTCCTCTTTTACACCGGCTACATTCTGGCCATTCTCGCGGCCTTGCTCATGACGCCGACGCTGGCGCTGTGGCTGGCGCGTGCGTTGCGGCCTTTGCTGGCGTGGCTGCGTCCGGTGGAAGGCGCGCTTGCGGCGGACAGCCTGATCCAGGCGCCCCGGCGCACCTCGGCCACCGTGGCGGCGTTGATGCTTTCGCTGGCCATGGTCATCGGATTCGGCGGCGTGGCGCGGTCCATCTACAATTCGCTGATCGAATGGGTCAACACCACGCTGAATCCGGATCTTTTCGTCACGCCCAACGCCGAGATCGCCAATCGCACTTACGTGATGCCGGCGGAGGTGGGATCGGAAATCGAGCGGATTCCCGGCGTGCGGCAGGTGCAATTGGTGCGCAGCGCGCGGATACCTTATCGCGGAACGCCCGTGTTGCTGGTGGCGGCCGAAGCAGGCAAGCTCGCCCAGACGGTGCGAAGGCGGCCCCTGGAGGGCGATCTGGACGATATGTACCGGCGCACGGCGGCCGGCCAGGCGACGATCGTTTCGGAAAGCTTCGCGCGCCTGCGCGGCCTGCGCCTGGGCGACGTGGTGGAGCTGCCCGCACCCAAGGGCTTGTTGCGCCTGCCCATTGCCGGCATCACGCGCGACTACTCCGATCAGCAGGGCACGCTGCTGATTGATCGTTCGCTCTACCGGCAGTGGTGGGCGGACGATTCGGTCAACGTGATTCGCGTCTATCTGGCGCCGGGCGCCTCGGCCGCAGAGGTCAAGCGGCAGATCCTGGAGCGCTGCGCGCGGGGGCGACGATTGTTCGTCCTCGGCAACCAGGAAGTGCGGCGGTACATTTTCCGGCTGGCCGATCAATGGTTTTCGATGACCTACAACCAGATCGCGGTGGCCATTCTGGTGGCTGTGCTGGGCATCGTGAACACGCTCACCGTATCCATCACGGATCGGCGACGCGAACTGGGGATCCTGCAAGCGGTGGGTGGCTTGAAGCAGCAAGTGCGGCATACCATCTGGATGGAGGCAGTGGCGATCGGCGTGATCGGTCTGGTGCTCGGTCTGGGGCTGGGCGCGATCAGTCTGTACTACTCGCTTGAAATGACGCGGCGGGATCTGGCCGGCCTCAGCCTGGATTACGTATTTCCATTGCCTTTGGCGGCGTGGCTGGCGCCGGTGATTCTGGGTGCAGCGTTCGCAGCGAGCCTGTGGCCGGCGGAAACCGCCGTGCGAGGCTCGCTGGTGGAGGCTCTGGAGTATGAGTAAAGCGGCGACGTTGCTGCTGGCGGCAAGCCTTTTTGCGCAGGATGCGCGGCAGATTGTGGAAGAGGCGCAACGGCGGTCGCGCGCGGATTCGGAACGTTACGAAGGGACGCTGGAGGTAATAGATGCGCGCGGACGCAAGAGCCTGAAGCGGTGGGTCTACCGGCGGCTGGGTTCGCACGGCAACAGCAAGGCGATCATCCGTTTCACCGAGCCGGCCGAGGTCCGCGGAGTGGCGCTGCTCATCCTGAATCACCCCGAGCGGGCTTCCGACCAGTGGATGTGGACGCCGGCCACGCAACGCGAACGCCGCATTGCCTTGCAGGACCGCTCCACACGATTTTTCGGGACGGACTTCAGTTTCGAAGACCTGGAGGAGCGGGACGTCAACCAGTACGATTACCGCCTGCTGGGCGAAGAAACGATCGAGGGCGCGGCGTGCTGGAAAATCGAGTCGCGACCGCGCAAAACGCGCGCATCGCAGTACACTCATTCGATCCTGTGGATCCGCAAGGAAAACTATACCTTCGCGCGGATCGAAAACTATGTGCGCGAGGAGCTGGTGCGGCGGGCCAATTATCGCGAGGTTCACAACGTGCAGCGCATCTGGACTCCGCGGCTGATCGAGATGCAGGATCTGAGACGCAACAGCCGCACGATCCTGCGCCTGGAAAAGCTCGAGTACAACGTGCCCATGAAGGAAAGCGACTTTACCTTGCAGGCCTTGCGGCGGGAGTTTTGATGCGGGCGGCGCTGGCGCTGGTGTTCGGGCTGTCTCTGGCGGCGCAGGATTTCAGCCAGCGCGGATTCCTGGAGCTGCGGACGGCGGTATTCCCCCAGACGGCGCCGAACGATCGCGGGCGGGTGGTGGCGTCTGCGCTGCTGCGCTACGAAGCGACATACCGGATCAGCAGCGGCTGGCGCGTAGCGGGAGGCCTCGATGCGCGCACCGACACGCATCACCAGACTGAGCGGCGCTGGGGATTGAGCTGGCAGGACCGTGAACGGCAGCGCCCGGCCTTCGCTGTGCGGCGAGCCAGCGTCGCCTGGGAGCGTCCGGGCGTGACGCTCGAGTTGGGCAAGCAATTCATCCGGTGGGGCAAGGCAGACATCCTGAACCCCACGGACCGTTTCGCCCCGCGCGATTTTCTCGCCGTAGTGGACAACGAGTTTCTGGCCGTGACCGCGGCGCGCGTGTCCGTGGGCGCGCACGGGGATACGGTGGAGATGGTCTGGGCGCCGCGTCTGACGCCGAGCCGTGTGCCCTTGCTCAATCAACGCTGGGCGGCGCTGCCGCAGTGGTCGCAAGTACGCGAGGAGGCGCCGCGCTGGCCCGGTGGAGGGCAATTCGGGGCGCGGTGGAATCACGTCGGGTCGGGATGGGAGGCTTCCCTTACCTTTTACGAGGGCTATAACCACCTGCCGTCGTTCGAGGTCCGGCCGGTGTCGGCCGAATTTCCGGTGCGGATCGAGGCGCGGCGTTTCTACCCCAAGCTGCGGATGTGGGGAGCGGATGCGGCGGTTCCGCTGGGACCGGTAACACTGAAGGGGGAGACGGCATGGTTTGGCGCGCCTGCGCGACAAACGGATGAGTACGTGCTGTATGTGGTGCAGGCCGAGCGGCAGGCGGGCGAGTGGGTTTTCGTGGGAGGATACGCCGGCGAGGCGGTTACCCGCCGGCGAGCCGTGCCCGGTTTCGCGCCGGATCGCGGCCTGGCCGAAGCGTTCCTGGGCCGCGCGTCGTATACGATTGACGCCAACCGGAGCGTAGCCGCAGAGGGGGCAGTGCGGCGGAATGGCGACGGCCTGTGGTTCAAGCTCGAGTACTCGCAGGCGCTGGGGCAGCACTGGCGCGCCACGGCGGCCTTCACGCTGATTCGCGGCGCGCCGACGGATTTCCTCGGCCAGTACCGCCGCAACTCACACGCGACCCTGACGCTGCGGTACAGCTTTTGAGACGGGGCGG
>JAPWUP010000346.1 GCA_028275505.1 Bryobacteraceae bacterium | reverse complement strand
GCCTCTACATCCGCTGCGGAACCCGCGCGAAAACGTTCCGGCTTCAGCGACGCGTGCGTGGGCGCGTTATCTGGCGCGTGCTGGGCCAGGTCACCGTGGCCGAAGCCCGGCGCATAGCGATGACCGAGTGGGCAAGCTTGAAGCCGAAACCGGCGCAGAATCGCATCACACTGGCCGAAGCGTGGCAGCGATACGTCAGCGAGAAACCGCTGGCCCCAAAGACCCGCTTCCTGTTCGAGTACAACCTCAACAAGTACCTGGCCGATTGGAAGGCCCGCACGCTTGAGGAAATCGGCGAGGACCGCGCGGGCCTGCGGGAATTCTTCTTGCGGCTGGCGCGCACCCGGGGCGCAGGCATCGCAAACCAAGTCCTGCGCCAACTGCGCGCGGTCTATCGCTACCATGAGCGCGTGCTGCCGCAACTGCCGCCATGCCCTACTCACGTAGTGGAACTGCCCCGCATCCGCCCCCGCGACTGGGCGCTGAGCGATGAGGAACTGCGGCAGTGGTGGGCGGCGGTACAGGAACTGAACCCCGTCAAGCAGGCCTTCTGGCTGACTGTACTGCTGACCGGCGCGCGGCGCGGCAGTGTCGAGGCCCTGCGCTGGCGCGACATTGACTTCGACAAACGGATCGTCCACTTCCGCGTGGCCAAGGGCGGGCGCACTTACTCCATCCCTGCGCCCGACTTATTGCTTGAACTACTGGCGCGCTACCGCGAAAACGACGCCACACCCAGCGAGTGGGTCTTCCCTTCAGCCCAGAAACCGGATGCCCACCTGGTCAACGTGCGCGATGACAAGCACGGCGTGGCAAGCGCGCATCACCTGCGTCACACCTACCGAACCGTACTGGCCGAGCTGGGCGCGACGCCTGACCAGGCCCGCTTGCTGATGGGCCATTCCCTGGGCAGCGACGTTTCCTCAGGCTACATCACTGCCCCGTTGCTGCTGGAATCCCTGCGCCCGCTGGCTAACGCGGTGGCGCGGCGCTATGGGGAGTTACTCGGGTGGCAGTAGGGCATCGCAAGACGCTTCACCTGCGCGCGGCGCGTCCGCAGGACTTGCGCTTCGACGCGTGGTTGGACTTCCTCGCCGTGGCAGCCGAGCGCGCGCCTGCGGTATGGCGTGACCTCTACGAAACTGTCTGGCCGCTGTGGCGGAAGTTGCCGGAGATTGCCTTGATCACCTGCGAGGAGCCGCTGCGCGAGTGGGCGGTTCGCTGGCACTTACTCACAGCCGGGGGCGTGCCGCACCCACAAGCTGTCTACTGTGCAATAGAGAACTTGAGTCTGCGCGCCTGGCGCGAGCAGAACGGCCAGCCGCAGCCCCCGCCGGAGTACGTCATCCCGACGACGGGTTATGCCGAGGTGCAGCGAGGTGACCAAGTGCAGCCGCAGGCGCTGCCGGTTCCGCGGGCGCTACAACGGGTACGGTTCGAAGGGGTATGGGACGTCTGGCGCACGGGCGAGCCCTTGGCGCAAGCGCGCGAGCGGTTGATTCGGGAGTTCACGGCGGCGCTGGATCGTCATATCACGGCATACATGCAGCACGCTGAGCGCGCCGGCTACGCGGTGGAGGCTGAGCGCCGACGGTGGAAGCAGCACCTGCAATGGTTCTGCGACTATCAACTTGGCGGACGCGAAGTTAGAGAGTTGTTGGACGAACAGCCCGACACGGAGGCATCCAAGGTGCGCAAAGCGCTGCTGGAGGTAGCGCGCATACTAAATTTGCGCCTGCGCCGTGGGCGGAAGGGTAGGCCAAAAAAGTAGGAATTACGAAAATTCTGCCTAATTCCTTATTTTCCCCGTAAGTCATGCCCTATACTCAGGGCATGACAAGCACGCAAGACTTCCCCCGCTGGGTAGACGAACGGCGAATGGCGGAGATATTGGGCTTGACGCCAAGCTGCCTCAGGAACTGGCGCTGGCTCGACAGCAAGGAAGGCCGGGGCAACGATCCGAGCCGCCCCGGGCGCGGCGGCTTGGTTTGGAAGCGCTTCAACCGTACGATTCGATACCTGGTGAGTCCTGAACTGCTCGGGCGCGGCCTCGGGCAAGGGAGGGCGTCATGAAAGCAGGAAAGCCCGCCGCGGGCGGCGCGTGCGGGCTGGCGGGAGAAACCGAATGCCTGACTCCATAGTAGCTGGCCTCCAAAATCGAGTCAAGCCCGCCGGTCTTCCCAGCCCGAAACCAGCACGGCGAGGAACTTATGGCGACTGAGCACGAAAGGCCGCAAGCCGGAGAACCCTTTGACCCGAAGCGTCACGCCTTTGAGGCAATCGGGTTGGTGTGCGCCCTGCCGCCGCAGCGATGGGGACTGAACGACTTATCGAAGCTGGTCTACTCGCGGCTCGCCTTGTTGAGCCTTCAAAGTGGCAAGGCGTATCCGAGCGAGGCATACTTGGCGCGATGCCTGGCGCATAGCGAGCGGCGGATACGCGAGGCCCTCGGAAGACTGCGGCGGGCGGGTCTGCTTGAGACGCGCCGGCGGGGACCACATGCAATGGAGTACACGCTATTGTGGCCGCCCGCCCATCAGCCTGACGAAAGACCGGCTGAATCCGTCCGGTCAATGGCCCGGAAGAGCGGACGAATTCGTCCGGTCATCAGCACAAGAGCGGACGGAAATGTCCGGTCAAGCGGACAAAAGACCGGACGACTTCGTCCGGTCATCAGCAAAAGAGCGGACAAATCCGACCGGTCAAACGGAGAAAAGACCGGACGAATCCGTCCAAAAGACCGGACGAAATCGTCCAAAAGACCGGACGAAATCGTCCGCCAGAATGAACAACAGAGAAGAAATAAGGGGAATGAACAACATCAACAGGGGCCGCAGTCTAGCCAACCGCCGGTTGTTGTTGATGTTGGCGAGCGTGCGCTGCGCTTGCTGACCGGCTTGCTCCCTGACTTGCCGCGTACGGTAGTGCAGGACCTGCTGACCGACTTGCCTGTTGAGCAGGCCTTGGCCCTTGGGCTTTGGGTTTCTGAGCAGGAACGGGCGGGCCGCCTGACCAACCCCTCGGGCTTGTTCTTGTCGCGGGCGCGGGCGCGCGGGCAAGCCCCAGACGCTTACCTTGAACGTGCGCGGGCTTTGCTGAAGCATGAACCCCCGGCGGAGGCCCGCACGACCGTAGCGAACCCTGGCGATAGTGAGGGCGAGGCCTTGTGGGCCAAGTTGCGATCCGCCCTGGCCCAGACGCACCCGGAGCTGCGCGACCATCTGGTCGCCGTCCGGGTGGTGGGCGTTGACAATGGCGAACTGA
>JAPWUP010000345.1 GCA_028275505.1 Bryobacteraceae bacterium | reverse complement strand
TACCAGGCGAGTTTGACCGGCTGGTGCGCTTGGGCCGGCATCAGCGGGTATCGCTGGTTTGGACGGCGCAGCGGATCGTGGAAGTGGCCCGGCGCTTGACGGCGGCTACTGATTACTTCGTGCTGTTTTCCCATACCGAACCGCGGGATTTGAACGGCATTGCGGACCGGTGCGGAGCTGAAGTGGCCCGGCAGGTGGCGGATCTGCCGAGGCATGGGTGGTTGGTTTGGGATGCGGTCGAGGGGAAGACGGTCGGGCTGGAGAAGCTGGTACGGGAGTTGGTGCGATTGTCACGTGACATGTCACGTGGTGGAGTTGTGACATCGCGCGTGACATCCCGTGACCTGCAAGCTTTTGGTCTGTGAGCGTGCGCATGTCACAGTCGAATGTCACGAATGATGTCACGCGCCGGTTTGTGCAATTGTTTAGTGCTCAGATTGGCAAAACGAAGTTTGATTCCAAGTTCAATTCGAAGTTCAATTCACTGAAGCGTGATGCATTGCAAGTATTCGCGCGTCATGGCGGGTGGTTGGATGTTCCGACCTGGTCGGTCCGGGCTGGCTTCTATCCGGTGCGGGCGGCCTACACCTACCTGCGCCGGCTGTATGGTTATGGCCTACTGCATCGGGGGCGGGACGCTCGGGGACGGCTGGTCTATCGCCTGTCCCGGCGGGGTGTCTGGCGGCTTCGCTGGCTGTGCCGGCGTGAGGGCGGGTGGTCCGCAGAATATGTGCGAAACGAATCAAGGCGTTAGCGTGTCTGATGCCCGGGTTTCGTGTACAAGGGGCTTGACAGTGGCTAGCCCATGAGTCAAACTGGGGGTAACAAAGATGCCGCGGAATGTTTTTACGGTCGAGCAGAAGATCGAGGGCTTGGAAAAAGCCTTGGCATCGCGTCGCACTCCAAGGTGGCTCAAGCCTAACATGCGGCTGTATCTCGAAGAGCTGAAGGCGTTGCGGGAAGGTGATTACCAACGAGCGCGCCAGTTGCGGGCTGAGCGGAAGGAATTGCGGCATCGCCGGCGGCGGAAGAGGAAGGCTACAGGATGAGCTGTGCTACGAATTCGCAAAGACCCCGGCTGACCGTCTCTGGGCCTTGGGAAATGTCAGCGCGGGGCAAGCCGAGCGTTGCGACAATGCAGCTAAGGTGTCTCGGCTTTTTCAGTATAGCGGATAACTTGCGGAATTGCAATAGTTTTCTACGAGTTCCGGTGAAGCGGAGGCAAGCTCTGCTGGCGAGCAACTTGCCGAGGAATAACCGGAAGCCGAGCGCCCGGGAAGGCGTGGAAGCAAGGCCGGCTGCTGCGGCGGTCGGCCTTGCTTGCCTGGTCGGTCGTGGTTTTGGACGGTCGGTTGCGATGCAGGGATGGCAACCTTCCCGGCCTCGGCTGATGCCTCGGAAAACGCCGGGGGATGGTGCAGGAAGGGGGCTGGCCCCCTTCCGCGATTGCGCCGGACTGCCTCTTGCCTCAGCGATCGTCTCTGGGCTCAGGTTCGGGCGCTGAGGCGAAGAGAAGGCGAAGAATTCCCCCGTTGCTTGAAGGCAGGGGTGTGTCCGTAGTGAGGGCCAAAATGAGAAGCGACAATGCAGCTAAGTACCAGGCAATTCAACGAGTTACGGGAAAACTGGGCAAAGTTCCTGAGTAGGTTCACGTGGGACTGGTATTGCACACTGACGTTCCGCGATCCGCCTTCCCCGGAACGGGCGCATCGCATGTTCAGGCAGTTTGTGTGCGACATCGAGCGGGCGGCTGGCTGCCTGGTGGGCTGGTTCGCGGTGGATGAGTACGGCATGATCAATGGGCGGTTCCATATCCATGCGCTGGTGTCCAATGTTGCGCATTTGCGCCGGCTGTACTGGATGGACGAGTGGGACCGGCGGGCAGGGTATGCGCGCATCTTGCCGTACGACCCGCAGCGGGGGGCTGGCTACTATCTCGGGAAGTACATGTGCAAGCAGTTCGGCTACTGGGATATGAGCGACCCCAAGGCATTGCTGGCTTATCAGCCTGTGCTTCCTGGTGCGCTGGGCGGAAAAGGGGTGATTCATGGCCCGAATCAAAGCGGTAACAATCAGGGTGCCCGAGTCCTGGTGTAGGCAGGTTGATTCCAGACGCGTGCGCCAGATGCTGGCTGGCTGGTTTCGGGATGAGCAGCCTCTGCCGGCGGACCCGGGGCCTGGTGAGGCTTACTTGCGGCTCTCGATCCCTGAGCGTCCCTTGCGTGTCTTCGTTGCGACTGTGGGGGGCGATCAGAGCGTCGCTTTGCGCCGGCTGATCGCTGCGAATCTGCCGTTGCCTGCAGGAAGGCCTCGTGCGCGCATTCCAGCGGGTCAGGTTGCACCGAAGGCGGTTCCGAGGGTGGAGATACTGAGCAAGCCTGCCTTGCCGCCCGCGATGCCCGCGGCGGGTGTCCCAACTTGGGATTACACGCGGTCGGCTCCGGCCTGGTGCCCAGGGTGTGGTGCGTGGACAGAGCATGCGTACTTTGGCTCGGACTGGCTCTGCACGGTTTGTGAGGGTGCCGATCGCGCCGGGGGGCGGCAAGCGGAAGTGCCTCGGTACGAGGCTTTCTGGAAGCCGGCCAGTGGTGAGTTCTGGGAGCGGTACGGCTTGCTGATTGTGGGTGCGGGCATAGTAGCGGCTGTGGTTTTTGGTAGGCCCGGCCTCTTCGTTGTGATCGGTAGTGCGGTCGGTGGATTCTTGGGCGGCTTTGATGGTGCCGTTCTGGGCGCGGAGATCGCTGGAATGTTAGTTCTGCTACGGAAGTTGGGTGGCGATTCGAAGGGTGCGTTACTCAAGGCGCAAGTAATCCCAGTCTCGGAAGGGTTTGCGCTATGGGTGCCGAAGCCGTAATCGTGGGCATCGCGGGCCGGCGGGGGTCAGGCAAGAGTACGATGGCCCGGCGGCTGCTGGAGCGGTGTCATCGGCTGCTGGTTTGGGATGCGATGGGCGAGCACGCTTGGTGCCCGAACCGGCTTTCTTCTGTGGAGCGGCTGGAGCGGTTTCTGGGGTGGGCGGATCCTCAAGATGCCTTCGCTGCGCGTTACGTCCCTGAGCGGGCGGGCTTGGTTGACGAGTTCGAGGCTGTCTGCGAACTGGTCTTCGATTATGGCCGGCTGGTGTTCGGCATCGAGGAAGTTCCGATGCTGTGCACTCCCTCTGCTTTACCAGGCGAGTTTGACCGGCTGGTGCGCTTGGGCCGGCATCAGCGGGTATCGCTGGTTTGGACGGCGCAGCGGATCGTGGAAGTGGCCCGGCGCTTGACGGCGGCTACTGATTACTTCGTGCTGTT
>JAPWUP010000045.1 GCA_028275505.1 Bryobacteraceae bacterium | reverse complement strand
GGTAGCGGCGGGATTCTTTGGCCGCGTCGGATTCGGGCGCGTAAGCGATGGCCCGGCGGTAAGCCTGGATTGCTTCCTGGCGGCGGCCCTTAAGGTCGTAGATCTGCCCCAGACGCATCAGGGCCAGTACTCCCGTGTTCAGGTCCAAGTGATCGGCCCGCGCTGCCGCCTTGCGGATATTCTCCAAAGCCTGATCGAGATCGCGGTACCAGAACTGGATGTTGCCCCGCGCAAAGTAAATCTTCTCCATGGGCACGCGTGCAAAGCCGGGAGCGCCCGAGTTGCGCAGGTGCTCCAGTCGCGCCAGCGTTTCCAGCGCTTTGTCTTTGTCGCCCGCATCGCTGTACATTTGCGCCAGTTCGAAGTAGAGCAGGTAATTGCGCGGATACGCAGCCATCAGTTCCTGGATGAGCGGGATAGCCAGTTCCGGTTTGCGCTCCCGGCGATAAATCGCGCAAAGCAGCACCTTGGCGTCCAGCTTGTTTACCTCGCCCCTCTCGGCGACTTCCTGAAGGATCCTGATCCCTTGCTGTTTGTTGCCGCGAAAGCCCACCAGGAAACCGAGCGTGCGCCAGTGCCAGGGGAGACTGCCCACCACATATTCGTGCACTCCCTGCACCAGCCGTGCGTCGGTGAAGTTCGGATCGAGCTCGGTGACGCGGTTGTGGAGTTTTCGCGCCTGGGTGGCGTCGCGCAGTGCGTCCATCCATGCCTTGCGCACGAGGAAGTTGTAGTTGGCTCGCAGGCCATGCGCCACTCCCAGCGTGTAAAGAGCCTGCGTGTCGCGGGGGTTCTCTTTCAGGCGAGCCTGGGAAAGCTCCATCGAGCGCCGGATAGCGTCATCGAACTCCTTTTGGTCCTCCGGGCTCGGATTCATCTTGGGGCGGCGCAGGAAGGGATTGCTGCCGCTGACTAGTTCCGTTTCCAGGGCGCCGGTCCGGTACATTTCCCGGTACAGGATGGCCTGGGCCAGGTGGTTGTAGCCGCGCGGCTCGTCAGGGTGTTTCGCGATGTACTGGCGGAAGGCGGCGATGGCTTCGTCGTATTCGAGGTTATAGAAGTGATCGAAGCCCTTCTGAATGAGGGGATCGGGAAAGCCAGCGAGCAGCAGGACGACAAAGGCAAGGGTCACAGTCATCCCCACCTGTCTTCATTCTAGCTACCGGCGTCACGAAGCCTTTCCAGCGCCCACTTGGCGTGTTCGCTCACCACCGGATCCCTCCCGTCGGCAAGCCGCTGCAAGGCTTCCCTGTGCTCCCGCACACCGCTGTTGCCCATAGCCACCGCCGCGTTCCGCAACAGGCCCTGGTAGCGGGCGCGGCGCACCGGGCTTCGAGCGAAACGCTCGGAGAAGGCTTCTTGGGAAAGCGCGGCCAGCTCCGCCAGCGACGGTGCGTAGTTCTGCGGCTGGAAGGCCGGCTCTGCCGTGAAGGGCGCCTTTCGGTTCCAGGGACACACATCCTGGCAGATATCGCAACCGAACACATGCCGGCCCATCGGCTCTCGCAGCGGTTCGGGGATCGGTCCCCGGAGCTCAATCGTCAGGTACGAGATGCAGCGGCGGGCATCAAGCGCCCAGGCGGGTCCCTCCTTGCGGCCCGTGGGCACGATCGCTCCCGTAGGACAAGCTTCCACGCACCGCATGCAACTGCCGCAACGATCGGGTGGGGGCGCGTCCGGCTCGATCTCCAGTGAAATCAGGATCTCGCCCAGGAAGAACCACGAGCCGTGCCGCTGGTTGATGAGGCAGGTGTTGCGCCCGATCCATCCCAGCCCCGCCCGCCGGGCCAGCGCGCGCTCCAGCAGCGGCGCCGCGTCCACCGCGATTCGCGCCTTGAAGTCCGTACGCACTGTCGCCCGCAGCCGTTCCACGAGCTGCTCGAGCGCCTTGCGCATCAGTGCGTGGTAATCCTCACCCCAGGCGTAACGGGAAATCCAGCCGCGCGAAGGATCCGTCAGCGCGCCGTAGCTGGCAGCGGGCGTGTGGTAAAGCTTGCCCACGCAGATCACCGACCGCGCCTCAGGCAAAAGCGAGCGGGGATCGGCGCGCAAGGCGGCGCGATGGTCCGTGAGGTATTTCATCTCACCCGCCATGCCCGCTTCGACCCACTCCCGGTAGTACTCGAATTCATCGAGCGGCTCGGCGCGCGCCACGCCCGCCAGTTCGAAGCCGCACTCGCGCGCCAACTGCCGGATGATCCGCCCGTCCATTCCCCTTCCCCATTGTCCCGGAAGCGCGAGGCGGTCCGCTCGAACGGGATGCGAAGATAGAAATGGAATCGCTTGCTTGCCTTCAGCGACAACCTGCGGCAGAGCTTGCACGCCCTGGCCGTGCACAAGCTGCGAGTTTCGCTCACTGTGCTCGGCATCATGATGGGCGTGGCTACGCTGATCACGGTGATGACGCTCATCCAGGGCGCTAACCTGTACGTGGAAGAGAAGATCGCCAACCTCGGCACCAACGTTTTCCAGATCAGCCGGCTGCCCTTCGCCGTCACCGATTTCAACGTGTTCCTCAAGGCCTTGCGCAACCGCTACCTGACGCTGGACGACATGCGCGCCATCGCCGAGCGCTGTCCTGACTGCCAGGCGGTGGGAGCACAGGCCCAGACCACTCTCTCCACCCGGTACCAGGACCGCGAGCTTCAGGACACGGCCATCATCGGTCAGACCGCCAGCATGGTGGACATAGACACGCGCACCATCGAGGAAGGCCGCTACTTCACGCCCATGGAAGACGAGCGTGGCGCCAATGTCTGCCTGATCGGCGCCAAGCTGCTAGAAGAGTTCTTCCCTGGCCTGGACCCGCTGGGCCGCAAGATCCGAATCGGCAAGGAAGAATTCACGGTCATCGGGGTGTACGAGAAGATCGGCGCCATTCTCGGACAGGAGCAGGATAACTTCGTCGTCATCCCCATGGGCGCGTTCCAGCGGCTGCGCGGCGGCCGCTTCAGCGTCATGATCAGCGTAAAAGCCGCGGCGGGGGAGGCGGCGTTCGAAAGGGCGCAGGACCAGGCCCGCCTGGTGCTGCGCGCGCGCCGCCACATCACCGGCAATCGCGAAGACGACTTCTTCATCGGCACCGCAGAGAGCTACATCGAATTGTGGCGCTCGATCAGCTCCGCCTTCTTCGCCACCTTTGTGATGGTCAGCTCGATCGCGGCCGTGGTGGGCGGCATCGTGATCATGAACGTGATGCTGGTCAGCGTCACGCAGCGCACCAAGGAGATCGGCATACGTCGCGCCGTCGGGGCCAGCCAACAGGACATCCTGCGCCAGTTCCTGACCGAGAGCGTACTGCAATGCGTGGTCGGCGGCGCCCTGGGCGTAGGCGCCGGCTTCCTCTGCGCCCTCGCGCTGCGCACTTGGACCTCGTTCCCTGCCTCGGTGGAAACGTGGGTAGCGCTCCTGGGACTGGGTCTGAGTTCCGCCATCGGCCTCTTTTTCGGGATCTACCCGGCGGTGCGGGCAGCGCGGCTGGATCCGGTTGCCGCGTTACGGACCGAATGATCATGACGGCCGCCGAAATCCGCGAGAACCTGCTGGTCGGGCTGGACAACCTGCGCGCCCACAAGGTGCGCACGGGGTTGACCGTGCTGGGGATCGTCATCGGCGTCACCAGCGTGATCGCCGTGGCCGCCATCATTCAGGGGCTGAACCGCCACATTCAGGAACGCGTGGAGGGCATCGGCTCGCGGACGTACTTCATCAGCCGCCTTCCGTTCGCACAGTTCGGGCGCCTCCCGGAAAAGATCCGGCGGCGCAAATATCTGAACTTCTCCGACGCCCGGTACCTCAAAGAAGCGGTGCCCTCGCTTGCCATCGCCACCGCGTTCGCGCAGAGGCCCACCCCGGGGGCGGGCTTTGGCGGTCGCCGCGCCGAGCCGAACGAAATCCGCTACGGCGGCGAGCGCGTGGACCAGGTCATCCTGCGCGGAGTGGAGCCCGAGTATGCGGAAGCGATCCCGCTGTTCAGCGTGGCGCAGGGGCGATTCATCTCGCGCTACGATCTGGAACATTCCCGCCCGGTTGTGGTTTTGGGGGATGCCATCGCCTCCGCCCTGTTCGGTCCGCTGGATCCCATCGGGCGCACGGTACGCCTGAACGGCAAGCTCTACGAGGTGATCGGCGTGTTCGAGAAGGACCCGGGCTTGTTCGGCGGACCGGGCGTGGATCAGTTCGCCGTCATCCCGCTGAGCGACTTCCGCAAGCGCTACCCCGAGGTGCGCGAGGTCTTTATCGCCTTCTCGATTCGTCCGGACGCCAACCCGGTCCAGGTCCGCAATGAAGTGATCGAGGCCATGCGCCGGCTGCGGCGCGTCCCCTATCACGAGGAAAACGACTTCGAAATCATCTCGCCCGACTTTCTGACCAATCTGTGGGACCAGCTTACCGGGGCCTTGGTGATTCTGACCGGGGTCATCAGTTCGATCGGGCTGCTGGTGGGCGGCATCGGCGTCATGAACATCATGCTCATCTCGGTCACCGAGCGCACACAGGAAATCGGCGTACGCAAGGCGGTGGGGGCGCGCCGCTCCGACATCCGCGCGCAATTCCTGCTGGAAGCGGTGGTGGTGACGCTGACCGGCGGCGTCCTTGGCATTCTTTTGGGCGCAGCGATTGCCTACGCCGTGAACCGACTGATCCCTTCCATTCCGGCGCGGGTTTCTCCATTTTGGATGTTTATGGGAGTGAGTATCTCGGCCGCGGTGGGGGTGTTTTTCGGTTACTATCCCGCGAACCGTGCGGCCCGGCTCGACCCGGTGGTGTGCCTGCGCTATGAGTGAGCCGGGCGGCAGCCTCGGGGCAGGATCAAGGCCCGGAGCGTCAGCCGGCCCCCAACTACCTCGCACTTCTACCTTGCCTCCCGCCCCGATTTGCTGCATAATGGCGCGAAGCGGGGATCGCCCATGCCCAAGCCCTTCGATTTCGGCAAAATCGAGCTGGAGGCCGGGCCGCAAACCCAACCCGCCGCGTTGCTCGAATCCGAGACTCCGTTCCGCATTCTCATCCTGGGCGATTTCAGCGGGCGCGCCAATCGCGGCGTGTGCGAGACCGGCTTTGCCATCGCCGAACGACCTGTTTTCCGCGTCGACCGGGATAACTTCGATCAGGTTCTGGCCCGGCTCGAGCCCTCGCTCCGGCTCGGACCGCACTTGAGCCTCAGCTTCCGCGAGCTTGACGACTTCCATCCCGACCGGCTCTACGAGCGCCTGGAAATTTTTGACCGGCTGCGCACGCTGCGCCGGAAGCTGGCGGACGACGCAACGTTTCCGTCCGCCGCCCGGGAACTCGGGTTGGAAGCAACGCCCGCCCGACCCGATGTGGCCGACCTCGCCGCGGGCAATTTGCTCGAACACGCCGTGGAGGCCACCGAGGCGCGTGCCGCCGGAGCACCCGCCGACCCGCTGGCCGAGTACATCCGCCGCATCGTCGCGCCCTACCTGACGCCCAAGCCTCATCCGCGGCAGGCCGAACTGCTTGCCCAGCTCGATCAGGCGATCGCCGGCTTGATGCGCGCCGTCCTGCACCAGCCCGCCTTTCAGGCCTTGGAGGCCGCCTGGCGCGCCGTGTTCTTCCTGGTCCGAAGACTGGAAACGGACGGACGGCTCCGCGTCTATCTGCTGGATCTTTCCCGCGACGAGCTCGCCGGCGATCTGACTCGGGGCGAACTCGTGGAAAGCGGGCTCTACCGGATTCTCGTCGAGCAGGCGGTGGGCACGCTCGGCGGCGAAGCATGGTCAGTGGTGGCCGGCAATTTCGTCTTCGAGCAAACCAAAGCTGACGTGGAGCTGTTGACCCGCATCGCGAAGCTGGCCTCGCAAGCCGGCGCGCCGTTCCTGGCGGAAGCAGGGACTCAACCGCCGGAGGCCGACGTTGCCGGGCCTTGGGCCGCGCTGCGCGCTACGCCGGAGGCGGCATGGATCGGACTTGCCCTGCCCAGATTCCTGCTCCGGCTGCCCTATGGCCGGCACACGGATCCCATCGAGTCGTTCGACTTCGAAGAGATGCCGGGAGTCCCGCAACATCAGTGGTATCTGTGGGGCAATCCCGCTTTCGCCTGCGCGTATCTGCTGGGACGAGCGTTCCAGAACTGGGGCTGGGAAATGCGTCCGGGCATGGTGCAGGATATCGAGGATCTGCCCGCCCACTTTTACCAGGAAGAAGGCGAAACACGGATGAAGCCCTGTGCGGAGATGTTGCTGACCGAAGAAGCGGTGGAGCAGCTGCTGGAGATGGGCTATATGCCGCTGGTGTCCTTCAGGAACCGGGACCGCGTGCGGCTGGCCCGCTTTCAGTCCATCGCCCATCCGCCGCGGCCGCTCGCCGGCCCCTGGCGCTGAGTCGCGGACAGCAGATCAGCGCAACCTGCCGTCTTCGAGGTAGGTATAGCCGTACAATCCCTCTTCGTAGAAGCGCAGTAGGCGGCCCGATTCCTCGTAGCCGATGCGTCCTTCGCGCAGCGCCGCTTCCACGTCGCGCCGGAACTGGCTGAGCAGCACCTCGCTGTTGAACTGGACGTACTCGAGAACTTCGCGGACCGTGTCGCCCTTGATGACGTTATCCAGAATCACTTCCCCGTTCTCGCCCAGGCTGACGTGGACGGCATTGGTATCGCCGAAGAGATTGTGCAGGTCGCCGAGGATTTCCTGGTAGGCGCCGAGCAGGAAAGCGCCGAGATAGTACGGTTCGCCGTTGAAGGGGTGCAGAGGCAGAGTGCGCTTGACGTCGCGGCGGTCAATGAACTGGTCTATCTTGCCGTCGGAATCGCAGGAAATATCGCCCAGGATAGCGTGGCGGGTGGGCCGCTCGTTCAGGCGATGAATAGGCATAATGGGGAACAGCTGGCGGATCGCCCAACTGTCCGGCATGCTCTGGAAGAGCGAGAAATTGCAGAAGTAAGTGTCCGCCAGCATGGCGTCGAGGCCTTCCAGTTCCTCGGGCAGATACTCCAGCTCGTGCGTCAGGCGCTGGATGCGTCGGCAAATGGCCCAGTAATAATTCTCGGCCAGGCAGCGCTGCTCGAGGGAAAGATACCCCAGGCTGAACAGGTTCAGGGCCTGATCGAGCGCCTGCTGGGCGTCGTGGAAAGCCTCCAGCAGGTTCTTCACGCTGAGGGAATTGTAGGTTTCCTGGAGGTCCACCAGGGGTTGCTCAGCATCCGGCGGCAGCTCGGCCGGCGCCTCTTCCTCGCCCAGGCCGCTGACGCCCAGCACGTTGAAAACCAGCAGGCTGTGATAGGCCACCAGCGCGCGCCCGCTCTCGGAGATGATCGTGGGATGGGGCACGCCCGCCTCGTCGCAGACGTTCTGGATGTGATAGACGACGTCGTTGGCGTACTCCTGAAGCGTGTAGTTGACGCTGGACTCGAAGTCGGTCTGCGAGCCGTCGTAGTCCACGCCGAGGCCGCCTCCCACGTCCAGGTATTTCAAGCCGGCGCCAGCGCGCGCCATTTCCACGTAGATCCGGGCCGCCTCGATCACCGCCGCCTTGATGAAGCGGATGTTGGTGATCTGGCTGCCCAGATGGAAGTGGAGCAGCTCCAGGCAGTCCGGCATGCCCAGCTCACGCAGCCGCTCCAGCGCCCTCCGCGCCTCGCTCACGGTCAGCCCGAACTTGGAACGATAGCCGCCCGAGGACTTCCAGCGGCCCGAACCGCGCGTGGCCAGCTTCAGCCGCAGCCCGATCGCCGGCCGCACGCCGATGCGCCGGGCGTGCTCGGCGATCATCTCCAGCTCCGTGTATTTCTCCACCACCGGGATGATGTGCCGGCCGATCTTGCGCGCCAGCATCACCATCTCGATGTACTCGTCATCCTTGAAGCCGTTGCAAATGATCGGAGTCTGGTTGTCGGCCAGAGCCAGCACCGCCAGCAGCTCCGGCTTGGAGCCGGCTTCCAGCCCGAACCGGAAGCGCCTCCCGTACTGGAACAATTCTTCAATGACTTGTCTTTGCTGATTGACCTTGATCGGGTAAACGCAGCAGTACTGGCCCTGATAGCCGTGCTCGGCGATGGCGCTTTCGAAGGCCTGATAGATCTCGCTCAGGCGATGGCGCAGAATGTCGCCGAAGCGAATCAGGATGGGCAGCGAAATGCCCCGCAACACGAGCGTGTCCACGAGCTTCTTGAGGTCAATGGAGCGAGCGGGATCCTTGGTGGGGTGGACGTGCAGGTTGCCATTGGCGCCGACCGAGAAGTAGCCCTTGCCCCAACTGGCCACGTCGTAGAGTTCGGCCGCGTCCAGCGTGGTCCACTGCTCGGTCGGCTCCCGCAGAACCGTGGTGTCAGCCAGTCGCAACTTCGCAAACTCCTTTTGAAATTTAGTGTGTATCGAAACGCGCCGGAGAGCAAGAGGAAAGTTGCATCGGCGCGCTGCTCCGCTCACCGGACTCGCTTGCCGGCAGAGAAAAGGGGCAACTCAGCATTATGACGCGTCACGGGCCGCCGCGGCTACAACGAACTGCGCAGGCGCCCTTAGAGATCCGCTGCCACCACTTCGTGGATCCCGATCGAGGGCACCGTCAGCTCCAGCCACTCGCCTTGCTGCCGCCAGGCCGGCTCGCTGCCCGCCACCAACAGGCGCACCCCGCGCACCCGCCCGCCGCCAGGCACCCTCATGCGCACGCGCTGCGCCGGAAGCGGGATCACCTCACGATACGGGCCTTTCATCGCCATCGGATTGCTCAGGTTCACAAGATGCAAAGTGACCGAGTTTTGTTGTCGCCAGAGGGCTACGTCCACCAGCCCGGGTCCGTGGACTTCCACCGAACGCTCCTCGTTCGTGGCCCAATCTACGGCGTTGGCGAATAGCCGCCCATGATCAGCGCAGAGGACTTCCCAGAAGACGCGGTCTATGTCCCAGGGGAAGTACGCCACGCGTCCCTGCCCGAACGATTGCAGGTAGACTTCGGCGGTGTCCGTCTTCTCGACGCGCGGGTATACCTCCTCCATGGGCAGGTCCGGATAGGACGGAATGAGCGTTACGGGCGCCTCCGGCATCGGCTTGTGAGGCCGCACGGCAAGCCGCCAGACGCCGTGAATGATCCGGGGCGCTGCCTCCAGCCCGCGCAGCAACGGGTGGCGGGTGCGGTGCTCCAGTCGCAGGTAGGCATTCCGCATCGGCCCCTCGACGCGTCCGTCGAAGGACGCCCCGAACAACTCGGCCAGCCCGAAGTCCTTCCGTCGCACGCCCCATTCGTCGTATAGCGAGGTCTCGAAAGTCGCCAGCAGGCTTCCGCCGGCTTCGACATAAGCCCGCAGTTGCCGGCACTGCTCGTCGGACAGCGCCGCCACGTTGGGCAAGATCAACAGCCGGTAGCGGCGGATGCGCGCCGGATCGAGCAAGCCATCGTGAACCATATCGAACGGGATTCGGGCCTCCACCAGGGCGTGGTAGGCGCCCAGGATATGCTGCTCCACCTTCTCCAGCGCCCGCGGGCCGCCGTAAAACGTCGCCGTCTGCTGGGAATACACCAGCGCCACCCGCGCCAGCGACTCCTCGTTGCGCAGGTAACGCTCCGAACGCCAGTGCCAGTCATAGATTTCCTCGACCACCTTGAGCCAGCGCGGGTCGTGGATGACGCCGCAGAACTTCGTGAACCACGGCCGCATGCCGTGCGCCACGCCGTCGGCTACCCAGATGCGGATCTCGGCCTCCGTCTGCACCGAGTCTTTCCAGCGGTACGGCTCTTCCAAGCCGACGCTAAAAATGCCCACCACCGGCTTGCGGCCCAGCGCGGCCCGGTATTCCTTGGCGTTCTTGCCGTTCGCCCAAGGAGGCATCAACCCGCGGCGCGCCTGCCGGTCGGCCATGAGTGTGGGCGCCAGCTCGCCCACGGTTTTCATGTCCAGCTCGCTCAGCGCTCCGCCGCCGGTGTTCGGGATGAAGCAGGCGTTCGGGTTGACGCGACGAATCTCGCCGTCCCACAGGCGCCACAGTTCGAACAGGCGTCGCTGCCGCCAGATGATGTACTGCCGGCGTGCCGGATCCTGAGGGTCCGTGGTGCGGGGCAGCTCCAGTCCGCAAAAGTCGCGAAAGCTCTTGCGGCAGGGCTCGCAGTAGCACATGCCCGAGCCCGACCAGCGGTTAGCGAAGATGCCGTCCACGCGGTATAGCGTCATGATTTCGCGGATGACCTCGGTCATGAACTCGAAGTTGTACGGCCCCAGAGCGCAGGTGACCCAGCGTCCGGGCGTGGCCCAGTGCGGCCGCGGCTTGCCTTCCGCGTCCACCGCGATCCACTCCGGGTGCGCGCGCCGCGCTTCCTCCCGGCAGGAGTGCGGGTCCACGCGCGCGATCACGACCATGCCGAGCTTGCGGCAGCCCGCCACCAGCTCGCCGAATGGATCGTCGCCGTCCTTCATCCAGGCGCTGCGGTGGTGAAAGGGAATCCTCGTGGGATAGTAGGCGACGCAGCCTCCCGCGCTGAGGCAGGCGGCATCAGCGTGCACGCGCCGGAAGTAATCCAGCCAGAACCGGGGGTCGAATCGCCCGGGGTCGTTTTCCGCCAGCGTCAGTTGCGCCCACCGCATGGGGCGATCGAACCAGGGCGAGCCGGCCTGCGGGGCGGCGACCGCAGCCGGCGTGGCGATGAACTCTCGCCGCGTCATCTCCATCAGGCCTCCTCGGGTACGCAGAAAGACGATACTGCGTTAAGCTAACAGCGGAGGTCCGCCGAATGCAACGTCCTCGTAGAGAATTCCTGGCTCTTGCAGCAGCCCCTCTGATCCTTTCCCGCAGCGCGCGCGGCGCCAACGATCGTCCGGCGTACGGCGTCATCGGCACGGGGAACCGCGGGCGGTGGCTCAATCGCGCTTTCCAGAAGCTGGGCGCGCGGTGCGTGGCCCTGTGCGACGTTTACGAACCGAACCTCGAGCTCGCCCGCAAAGAATCGCCGGCCGACGTGAAGACTTACGTAGACTACCGGGACTTGCTGGCTCACCCCGGGCTCGATTTCGTGGTGATCGCCACGCCCGATCATCACCACTGCCCGAACCTGCTGGCCGCGCTGGCAGCGGGCAAGGATGTTTATCTGGAAAAGCCGCTCTCGACGTCACTGGAAGAGAGTGCGCGCATGGTGGAGGCGGTGCGCCACTCCAAACAGATCGTGCAAGTGGGCATGCAGCGCCGCTCCATGGAGTTCTGCATCCAGGTCAAGAAGCTCGTGGACGAGGGAATCCTGGGCCGGGTCTCGATGGCCAAGGCGCTATGGAACTGGCATTTCGCCAAGCCGCTGGATAACTCGCCCTTGCCCGGCAAGCTGGACTGGGAGCGCTTCCTCGGTTCGGCGCCCAGCCGTCCGCTGGAGCCCCGCCGCTTCCGCTGGTGGCGCGGTTTCTGGGATTACTCGGGCGGCAACATGACGGATCAGGGCACGCACCTGATGGACGTCATCCAGTGGATGACGAACTCCGGGCCGCCGCGCGCCGCCGTCTGCCACGGCTACCTGGCCAGGATGATCGGAGCCGAGGTGCCCGATGTGTTCTGCGCCGCCTTCGAGTATCCCGACTTCATGGCCACCTGGACGCTGAATTACGCCAGCTCCTACGAAAACGACTGGTCCATCCAGATCCAGGGGGACGAAGCCACGCTGGTGCTCGATCGAACGGGCGCCCGCATTTACAAGGACCCGGGCGTGCAAGCCGCGCCATGGAACCTTACGGAGCCGCTGCCCCTCATCCGGCGCATCGAAGACCGCAGCACAGGCCTCGAACATCAGCAGAACTTCCTGGATTGCATCCGCACTCGGCGTCAGCCCAACTGCACCGTGGAGATGGCGGCGGCCGCGGTGGCGGGACCCCACCTGGCCAACCTAGCTCTGAAGAATGAACGCAAGATGAGGCTGAGCCCGGACGGCGCCCGGGCGCTCTGAAGGCTGCTCGCAGAGGCTCTTCCTGAGATTGGCGAAGGCCCGGAAGGTGAGCGACTTGACCGCCTGAACGGAGCAGCCCAGAGTGGCCGCGATCTGCTCGTAATCCATGTCGTGGTACTTGTGCAGCACCACGACCGCGCGCTGGCGGGGCGGCAGGGCGGCCACCGCGCGCCGCACGCGCTCCGCCAGATCCCGACGTAACAGCACTTCTTCGCTGCTCGGCTGGCGGGCGGGCCACTGGAGCTGCGGACGCGAGTCACGCGCGGCATCCAGGCTGAAAATCTGGGTGCAGCGCCGTTCGTGCCGAAGCCAGTTCAAGGCCAGATTCGTCGCGATCCGGTAAAGCCAGGTGGTAAAGCGCGCCGTGGGCTCGTACCGGCTTCGCGAGCGGTAAACGCGGAGGAAGACTTCCTGGGCCAGCTCCTCGGCAGCCTCGGCGTCCTGCACCATGCGGTAGAGCAGGTGAACCACAGAGGTCCGATGCCGCTCGACCAGGCGCTCGAACGCCTCGCGGTCGCCGTGCGCTACCTGGACCATGAGCAGGGCGTCGGGATCGCTCGTCGGCGTAGGCTGGCTCACAATTTCAATTTTCCTCAGAACGGGAAGGAGCGGTTGTAAAAGGTGGGGGGATAGCGTGCAAAAAGTTCTTTACATTCTTAACACGCCCCGCCGTCACCTACTTATAAGTTCACGGGCAGCTCTTCCTGGAAGACAGACATGGGCAGTTCAATACCGCTTACCTTCAAGCGTTCCATCAGGCGCGGGATCACGCCGGTGGCGCGGAAGCGCCCCTGGACCTTGCCCGAATCCGTCACGCCCAAGCGTTCGAAGACGAAAATGTCCTGAAGCTGGATCTGCTCATCCTTGACGCCCAGGACCTCGGCGATGCTCAGCACCTTGCGCGTGCCGTCCCGCAGACGGGCCAGTTGAACCACGAGCCGGATGGCGTTGGCGAGCTGCTGGATGATGACCCGGGTGGGCATTTCCAGATCCGCCATCAATACCATGGCCACCAGTCGCGAAAAGGCGTCGCGCGGCGAGTTGGCATGCACCGTGCTCATCGAGCCGTCCACGCCGGTGCTCATGGCCTGGAGCATGTCCAGCGCCTCGGGACCGCGGCACTCGCCCACGATGATGCGATCCGGCCGCATGCGCAGCGCGGTCCGCACCAGTTCCCGCTGGTTGATGCCGCCCTCGCGGTTCAACCCGGGCTGGCGCGTCTCGAACTTCACCACGTGGCGCTGCTGGAGCTGAAGCTCGGCGATCTCTTCGATGGTGATGATGCGCTCGTCCTCGGGAATATAGCGGGAGAGCGCATTGAGCATAGTGGTCTTGCCCGAGCCGGTGCCGCCGGAAATCAGGATGGTGACCTTAGCCTGCACGCAGGCGGCGAGGAACCGCAGCATGCCCGGCATCATGGTTTGGTTGGCCAGCATTTCCTCGGCTGTGATCACGTGGCGGCCGAAGCGGCGGATGCTGAGCGCGGGGCCGTCCAAAGCCAGCGGCGGGATGATCGCATTGACACGCGAGCCGTCGGGCAGGCGGGCATCCACGATGGGCTGGGCCTCGTCAATCCGGCGTCCGACCTGGGAGACGATTTTCTCGATGATGTGCAGCAGGTGGGCGTTGTCGCGGAAGCGAACTTGGGTCAGAGACAGCTTGCCGTTCCTCTCGATGTAAACCTTGTTGTAGCCGTTGACCAGGATGTCCGTGATCGAGGGCTCCTTGAGCAGCGGTTCGAGCGGCCCGAGGCCCAGCACCTCGTCGAGCACTTCCTCGACGATGCGGTTCTGCTCGGCGGTGGTCATCGGCACGCGCTCTTCCTCGAGCAGCCGCTCGACCACGCGCCCGATCTCGGCCCGCACGCGGTCTTTGGGGATCGAGGCCAGCCGCTCGTAGTTCAGAACGCCCAGCAGCTTGCGATGGATCTCGGATTTCAGTTCGAAATAGCGGTCCGAGGCGCGCGGCGGGGCCGCTGAGGTATTTCCCCCGCGAACTGGCGTCGGACGGTAGGTAGTGCCCACGGTTTCTCCTCGCGAGTGCGGCAAAGGCCCGCGGCCTCTCCCAGCTGCACGGGCCCCAGCGCCGTCGTCAAACCATTATAAAGACGCGCGGACCGATTCCCGTTGCTTTTCAGGAGGTTGCTGCCTCACGGGACCCAGCGGTCTCGGCGGCGGTCCGCAGCTCCAAGCTCTGCCAGGCCAGCGTCTCCCGCTGCTGACGGAGCACACCGAACGGCCCCACCGCCCACAGCGAATCGCCTACCTCGATCATGCGGCTCAGGAACACCGGTTCGTTGAGCCGCACGTGCCGCCAGGTCTGCCCGCCATCCTCGCTCACCAGGAAGCCGGTGGACGTCGTGACCCAAGCGCGACCGGCCCGGTCGAACTGGATCGAAGTCAGCCAGTCGCGGACCGGGCTGGGCTGCGTCTCCCAAGTCCGGCCGCCGTCCCGAGTGTGGAGGATCTGGCCGCCGAAGCCTACCGCCCAGCCCTCGTTGAGATCCCGGAAGTAGACGGCGCTCAGCGACCAGGAGGCCACCGGACTGCGAATCGGCTCCCACGTCTGGCCACCGTCCTCGGTGCGCAGGATGGCGCCGGTCCAGCCGACTGCCCACCCGTGCTTTTCATCTACGAAGTAGATGGACTCCAAGGAATAAGGAACGGGAGTGATCTGGCGGACCCACGTCTTGCCGCCATCCGCGCTGTGCAGGATGGTGCCGCCCCATCCTGCGATCCAGCCATGGTTCCCCACGAAATGGATTGCGCTCAGGTGTTCATGGGCGGGTACGTTCACCCGCGTCCAGCTACGGCCACCGTCCTCGGTCATCAAAACCGTCCCACCGTCACCGACGATAAAACCACGGCCATCGGGCAACAGCTCGACCGCCCGCATCTTGCCTTCCGCGGGCAAGGCAACTTGCCGCCAACTGGCGCCGCCATCCTCACTGATCAACAGGCCGCCCTGCTGGCACAACAGCCACACCAGGGAACCGGAGGAAGCGGCATCTTGGAGCCAGCAGGAAGGAGACGCCGCGAAACCCAACCATGCCAGCACGAGTCCGAGCAGGATCAACTTCCGCATGACCGCCCTCCATACTCGCTACTCAGGGTTATCATAATGCGCCCCGGGGAACTTGGGGCTGAGGTGAGCGGGACAGGTTGTGGGCCGCTGGCCCCACCCTCCCATGGCTTTAGACCGTCGACGGGGCGGCTCGGTTTCACCCTTGAGTGAGTCGGACTAAGCGAATTTCTGGCGGACACGCTCGGTGAACCGCGCTACGTCCACGATAAAGCGCTGGTGGGTGCCCTCAGCCACTTTCTCGCGCTCGTCCGTTGCCTCCAGTCTGAACTGAACCCGCCGGCCTTCCACAGCCGTCACTTCGACTTCGAGGCGGACGCGCATGCCGACTGGGGTCGGCGCCAGATGACGCAGCTCGATGTGGGTGCCGACGCTGTCCTGGCCCGGGGGCAGGAACTCCCGCAACAGATTCCGGCAACACATCTCGAAAAGGCCGACCAGGCTGGGCGTGGCGAGGACCCGAGCCTGCTCGGGACCGAGAAAATCAATGGCCAGTTGGGGCGTCACCACGTGTTCGCAGGTGCGCCGTGCGCCGGTGGGGATTTCGCTCATGGAGCCATGATAACGCGCGGGGATGGCTCAAGCTTATGAGCCACCGTAGCCGATGAGCTCGAGTGTAACGAGCATCTTGGCGCAAGCATCCTGAAAATGGTACACTTATCACGAGCCTGTTCCAAGCAATCATCCGAGCTTGTAACGGGCCGTCAGAGAACAGAGCTGTCGCTGCCGCTGCGGGCGGATTGTGGCGCGGGCGGCTGTCAGTGAGGATCGTGAGTTTGAGGACGACGTGCTGGATTAGCTTTTTTATGCTCGCTGCGGCGCCCCGGTTGTTGCTGGGCGATCCCGGAATCACTTCCCCGCCCCCTGACCTGCTGGGACGCTACTTCTCTGCGGTTCAATCCCAGCAAAGCCGGACTCAGGACCTGGCCATGCAGGTCGAGATTGATGCCGAGATTCCCCGTCTGAAAAAGAGCGGGCGCCTGCAAGCCTTGCGTTTCATCACGCGGCTGGGAGAAATCACTTACCGCATCCTCCGGTTCGAAGGCGACGAGACGGTAAAGAAGGACGTGATTGCCCGGTACCTCGCGGCGGAGCAGAAAGCCCGGGCCGAGCATGGCGAAGACATCGCGGTCACGCCCGCCAATTACAAGTTCCGTTACAAAGGCACAACGGACTACGCCGGGCGCACAGCCTACGTGTTTCAGGTGACTCCCAAACAGAAACGTCTGGGCCTTTTCCGGGGCGAAATCTGGATTGACTCGGTAACTTACCTGCCGTTGCGCGAATGGGGCGAAATGGTGAAGAATCCGTCAGTGTTTTTGAAAAATGTATATTTCGTGCGGGACTACTATATTCGTGACCAGGTGGCCCTGCCGCGGCGGGTGCTCAGCGACGTCAACACGCGACTGGTCGGGAAAGTTCGTCTGACGATCTGGTATGACCAGGTGGTCACAGGCGAACAGGCCAGCCTGCAAATTTCCGCTTTGGTGGGAGAGCACGCGGAAGCGAATGGGGCGCTTTCAACGAACCGCTGAGCTTCCCTGCTCTTGCGAAGGCGGCATCCTGCCGGATCGCCGCAGTGGCGGCAGCGGCAGGGAACTCGGCAGCAGTTATCATTTGCCTGGGAGGGAGAATCGCGGGTGAGGACACTTTTGCTCAACCCACCCTCTTTTGAACGTTTCGACGGCGGCGCCGGCTCGCGATGGCCCGCTACGCGGGAGATCGAATCGTACTGGTACCCCGTCTGGCTTTGTTACCCCGCAGGCATGCTGCCCGACAGCAAAGTGGTGGACGCGCCGCCTCACGGAATCACCATCGAGCAGGCAGTGGCTATGGCCGCTGATTACGAGTTCGTGGTGCTGTTCACCTCAACCCCCGGCTTTCAGGTTGACGTCCGCATCGCCGAAATGATGAAGGACGTCAACCCCAAAGTCAAGATTGCCTTCGTCGGTCCGCCCGTCACGGTCGAACCCGAGAGAGCGCTCCAGGCGTCGCCCGCCATTGACTTCGTGATCCGTCGGGAGTTCGATTACCAGGTGGTAGACTACGCCCGTGGCAAGCCGCTGGCGGAAATCCCGGGCGTCAGTTACCGCCGCAATGGCTATATCGTTCACAATCCCGAAGCGCCCCCCATCGAGAACCTCGACGCCCTGCCCTGGGTGACAAAGGTTTACAAACGGGATCTGGACATTCACCGCTACAACGTGCCTTTCCTGCTGAAGCCGTTTGTGGCGTTCTATACTTCGCGCGGCTGCCCCGCGCAGTGCACCTTCTGCCTCTGGCCGCAAACCCACTCGGGCCATCGCTGGCGCCTGCGCTCGGCCGATGATGTGGCCGCCGAGGTCCGCTATGCTTTCGAGGCCTTTCCGGGCCTGAAAGAAATTTTCTTCGACGACGACACGTTCAATTACCAGAAAGCGCGCACCCTCGAGATTTGCAAGAAACTCAAGCCGCTGGGCGTCACCTGGTCCTGCACCTCGCGCGTAACCACCGACTATGAGACGCTGAAGGCCATGAAAGAGGCCGGCTGCCGCCTGCTGATCGTCGGCTACGAATCGGGCGATCCGCAGATCCTGAAAAACGTCAAGAAAGGCGCCACCGTGGACATGGCCCTGCGCTTTACTCGCTGGTGCAAGGAGCTCGGCCTGAAAGTCCACGGCGACTTCATTGTGGGCTTGCCCGGCGAAACGCGCGAGAGCATCCGGCGGACGATCGAATTCGCCAAGCGCCTTGATTGCGAAACCATTCAGGTCTCGATCGCCCATCCCTATCCGGGAACCGAATTTTATGAATGGGCGCGACGTGAGAACCTGCTCGTCGAGGCGCCGATGACGGATGAATACGGTCACCAGCTCCCCAACGTAATTTATCCCGGACTGGACCGGGCGGAGCTGGTCGAATGGGTCGAGCGCTTTTACGCCGAATATTATTTCCGGCCGCGGGTGATCTGGCGGGTGGTGCGCAGCGCCCTCTGGGACGCTTCCGAGCGGCGCCGGCTCTTCAAGGAAGCGCGTGAGTATCTTCAGTTGCGGGCGCGGCGCAAGAAGTTCGTGAGGCAGCAGCGCCGGAGCGCGGAGGCCCAGGTCCAGCCTGCGGGAGACTGAAGCATGCCGAGACTGCGCTGGAAGACGCGTCTGTTCGCCACCGTCGTAGTCGTGGCGAACGTGATCGGCAATTTCTTGCTGAGCGTGGGGCTTCGGCGCCACCCGCCCGAGTCGGTCTCGGGCTGGATGCACGCGCTGGCGTCCCCGTGGGTCTTCTTCGGGGTCTCCTTCCTCGTGGTGTGGTTGCTGTTTCGACTGGCTCTACTGAGTTGGGCCGATTTGAGCTGGGTCGTCCCGGTAACGGCCTCAGGCTACGCGCTGACTGCCTTGATGGGCAAAGTCTTCCTGGGTGAACACATCTCGGCGACCCGCTGGGCCGGTATCCTTCTGATCACGCTGGGGGCGTTGCTGGTCCGCACGACAGCGATCCGCACGACAAAAAGTCACGCGACTCGGGAGGTGCGCCGGTGAACTGGCTGCTGGTAGCTCTGGTGTCGGTGACGGCCAGTCTCGGTGACGCTCTCCAGACGCTGGGCATGAAGCTTCATGGCGAAATCCACGATTTCCGTCCCTCGGCCCTGAAGAAGGTGGTCTTGCGCCTGATCCGAAGCTGGCACCTGGGGCTTTCGCTCGTCTTGCTGGCCATTTCCTTTGGCGCGTTCCTCGTACTACTGTCCGTGGCCGACCTCAGTTTCGCGGTGCCTGCCACGGCACTCGAATACGTGTCCACGACCCTGCTGGCGCAATACCTGCTGGGCGAAAAGGTGAACTGGCGGCGCTGGGCCGGCGCCGGCCTGGTCGCCTGTGGCGTGCTGCTGCTCGGGCTGTGAACGCGCTGCTGGCGGTCCCCGGAGCGATTGCCGCAGCGTATCAGCTTCTGTCCACATTCGCTGCGTTGCGTTTCCCGCGTCGCCCTCAGCGGCTGCCGCGCCTGTTTCCCCCGGTCTCGATTCTCAAGCCCGTCCACGGCGTTGACCCGCATTTTTACGAAGCCATTCGCTCGCACGCCGTACAGGACTACCCCGAGTACGAGATCCTGTTCGGCGTCAGCGATCCTGAAGATCCCGCGATTCCGCCGATCCGGCAGCTCATGCGCGAGTTCCCCGGCCTCCCCGTTCGGCTCGTTGTGGCTTCGACCCGGGCGCCCAACCAAAAGGTGGGAGTGCTCATGGAGCTGGCCCGCCACGCGCGCCACCCCATCTTGGTGATCAACGACAGCGACATCGAGGTACCGTCAGATTACCTGCGACGACTCGTGGGGCCGCTGGAGGACCCCGAGGTGGGCCTGGTGACGTGCTTGTACCGCGGCCAGGCCGAGAGCTGGGCGGCGCGCTTCGAGGCTCTGGCCATCGCGACGGAGTTCGCTCCCGGTGTGCTAGTGGCGCCTTGGCTTGGCGTTCGCGAGTTCGCGCTGGGCGCCACGATGGCGTTGCGTGCTGCGGATCTGGAGCGCATCGGGGGATTCGAAGCGGTGGCCGATTACCTGGCCGATGACTACCAGCTCGGTCGCCGCATTCACTCGGCGGGCCTGCGCGTCGTGCTGGCGCCGATCGTGGTGACGACTTACTTGCCGAACAAAGGCTGGCGCGAAGCCTGGCGGCACCAGGTCCGGTGGGCGCGAACGCTGCGCGTTTGCCGCGGGGGCGGCTATCTCGGGATGCCCGTCACCATGGCCACGCTGTGGGCCGTGTTGCTCGCCCTGATGGGAAGCCCTCTTTGGGGAGCAGCGTTGCTGGCGGTGCGGATGCTCAGCGCGCTGGCGGCCAGTCGCGCCATCGGAATGCAACTGCGGCCGGCGGATGTGCCGGCGATCCCTGCGCGGGATTTGTGGGGAGTGACCGTGTGGGCGGCAGGCCTGGCCGGCAGCCGCGTTGTGTGGCGCGGACGGCATCTGCAAATCAACCGCGAGGGCAAGATCGTCGGCGGCGTCCGCGAGCGCGTTGAATCGCCTGCGCAGCGCCCCGTATAATCAAACTGCTTGACTCTGGCGAAACTCCGGCGCTGGTCCCAAATCTTTTTCTTCGCTCTTTTTGTGTTCCTGCTGGTGCACACGGAGTTCCGCGGCTCCTTTCGCGCCGCTGAGGGCGAAATCCGGCTGCCGTATCCGGTGAGCTGGTTCCTCCAGGCGGATCCGCTTGTCGCACTGACCAACGCGCTGGCCGGTTTTTCCTTGTATCCAGGCCTGCTTTGGGCTCTGGTCATCCTGATTCCGACTTTTTTCCTCGGGCGCTTTTTCTGCGGCTGGATCTGCCCATTGGGCTCGTTGAATCACTTCTTCGGCAGCCTCCGATCGGAAAGCAAGCGCGGACGTCGCCGGATCGAATCCAACCGCTACCGGAGCTGGCAGCGGTGGAAGTATTACGTGCTGCTGGCCACGCTGGCCGCTGCGCTGGTCGGCTCTGGCTTGGTGGGATGGGTGGATCCGATCGCACTGCTGGTCCGCTCGCTGGCCCTCGCTGTTTTGCCGGCGCTGAACTGGGCGCTGGACGGCTTTCTGGAACTGCTCTACCGCACCGACTTCTGGCCCGCGCAATTGCTGGCCGAGGGTCTCGGCTTCGTGTTTCACCATACCGTGCTGAGCTTCCGTCAGCAGCACTTCCAGCAGGCATTCCTGCTCGGGCTGATTCTGATCGTGATCCTGGCGCTGAACCTGCGCATCACGCGTCTGTGGTGCCGCGCCATCTGCCCGCTCGGCGCGCTGCTGGGCATTGCCTCGCGCTGGGCCATTTTCGGCCTGGAAAAGCGCGCCTCGGCCTGCGGCGACTGCAATCGCTGCCTGCTCAATTGCCAGGGTGGCGACGACCCCATCCCGGGCGCCCGCTGGCGCAAGTCCGAGTGTCACCTCTGCTTCAACTGTGTGGCGGACTGCCCCGAAGCGGGCCTGCGCTTCCGCTTCTTCCCCGCAGTGGGCGACACGATGGAACGCCCGGATCTGGCCCGAAGGCATGTGCTGATCGGGCTGGCGGCAGGAGCGGTGGCCGTGCCGATGCTGCGGGCTACCACCGGCGTCACTGCGGGCGCAAACGAACGGCGGATCCGTCCGCCGGGCGCCCTGGCCGAGGAAGAATTCCTCGCGCGGTGCATCCGGTGCGGTGAGTGCATGAAGGTTTGTCCCAATAACGCATTGCATCCGGCGCTCGGGGAAGCGGGACTGGAGGGCCTGTGGACGCCCGTCCTGGTGCCGCGCATTGGCTATTGCGAGACCAGTTGCGTGCTGTGCAGCCAGGTGTGTCCGACAGGAGCGATCTGGGAAATCACGCCGCGAGAGAAAGGCTGGAGCACGCCGGACGGTCAGCCGGCTTCCAAACCCATCCGCATCGGCACGGCCTTTTTTGATCGCGGGCGGTGCCTGCCCTGGGCGATGGCCACCGAATGCATTGTTTGCGAGGAGTGGTGCCCGACCTCACCAAAAGCGATTTACCTTCGACCGGCGGAGATCACCCGGCCCGACGGCAAGACCGTCGTCGTGCGTCAGCCGTGGGTGAACCCCGAGCTGTGCGTGGGTTGCGGCGCCTGCGAGTACGCGTGTCCGGTGAGGGATCGTCCTGCCGTCTACGTGACCAGTGTGGGCGAGAGCCGTTCCCGCACCAATCAGATCCTGCTTGAGCAGCGACGGAGGCCGCAGGCATGAGACCGCTGATCGCACTGCTGGGCGTTGCACTGGCCATCAACGTGGCGTGCCGGCGAGATTCGTTGGATCCTTTTCCCGACAGCACAGAAGCGGCAGGATGGTCGAAAGGCAGAGTTCGCAACTTCGCGGCGAGTGAACTCTGGCGGTACGTGGACGGGGACGCCGAGCGGTACCTGGCGGCCGGAGTCGAGCGCACGCTGACGGCAGAGTACCGCCACGCGAAAGGCGCAGAGGCGGTCGTGGACGTGCATGTCATGAAAACGGCGGAGGGCGCGCGTCGGCTCCTGCAATCTGAGAGCGCCGTGGGCAGCCAGCCGATCCCGATTGGCGAAGAGGGTCGCTCCTACGGGGCCAGCCTGACGTTCCGGCGCGGTCGCTGCTTCGTCCGCGTGACAGGGTACGAGGATTCGGCCGTTGTGCGCTCGCTCCTGCTCGAGCTGGCGCGCGCTACGGATCGAAGGCTGGAGCGGCGGCAGCCCTGATGTCCGGCTGCGGCCGAGGTGATATAAAGGGAAACGGGGACGAAACCCCGCTCAGGGGGCGCGATCATGCCGGCAGCGCCTAAAACCCGCCGTGAAATTCTCGGAGGCTGCCTGGGTCTGCTCGCGGCCGAGGCGTGCGGTCAAGGACGGGAGCAGACGGGCAAATCGCCGAGCGGAACGCAACCCACGGGTGCTTCCCGCGTCGTGGTGGCGCGCGAACCCGCGCTGCGCACTGGCGGCAGCGTAGACTCCAAACGGCTGGCGGCCCTGCTCGACCGCGCCATGCAAGCCTTCTTCAACGTGGACAAGCCCGTAGAGGCCTGGCGCAAAGTGGTGCGCCCCGGCGAAGTCGTCGGCCTGAAGGTGAACTGCCTGGCAGGCAAGGGGGCCTCCACGCACCCGATTCTGGTCGAGATCATTTGCGAGCGCTTGCAGGAGGCCGGCATTCGTGCGCGCGACATCCTGATCTGGGATCGTCTGTGCGACGATCTGGAGAGCGCGGGCTTCCGCATCGCCACGGGGCGTGATCGCATCCGCGTGATGGGCAATGACCTGCTCGGCTACGAGGACGAGCTCAGCACGTTTGGCAGCGCCGGCAGCCTGCTGGCGAAGGCGCTGACGCGCATCTCAGACGCCGTGATCAACCTGCCGGTGCTGAAGGACCACGGTATTGTCGGTGTCACGCTAGCCCTCAAGAACCTGTTCGGGGCCGTGCACAACCCCAACAAGTACCATCCCAACGTGGGCGATCCGTATGTAGCCGATGTCTACATGCTGCCGCCCATCCGGCAGAAAGTGCGGCTGGCGATCTGCGATGCGATCGACGGGCAATACGAGGGCGGCCCGTCGTACATGCCGCAGTGGAGCTGGCCGTTCAACGGGCTGCTGGTGGCGCGCGATCCGGTGGCGCTGGACCGGATCGGCTGGCAGATCATCGAGGACGAGCGTGCGCGGCGGGGCATGAAGCCGTTACGCGAGGTGGGGCGCGAGCCTCGGTGGATCCGGACTGCGGCCCGGCACGGGATCGGAACCGATGATCCCAACCGTATCCAGCGAATCGAGGTGTGAGCCGTGGGCGAGGCGCTCGATCGTCGTACGTTCCTCAAGGCGGCTTCGACGCTGCCTTGCATGAGGGCCCTGGCTGCCGACGACGCTCGCTACGTTGCCGAGGCCCGCTTCTGGGAAAAGCTGCCGCACCGCAAGATCAAGTGCAAGCTGTGTCCGCGCGAGTGCGTGATTGACGATCGCGAGCGCGGCTACTGCGGCGTGCGCGAAAACCGCGGGGGCGTTTATTACACACTGGTCCACTCACGGGTCTGCGCGGCCAACGTTGATCCCATCGAGAAAAAGCCGTTCTTTCACGTACTGCCCGGCACCCTCTCGTTTTCTATCGCCACGGCGGGCTGCAATGTCAATTGCAAGATGTGCCAGAACTGGGACATCTCGCAGGTGCGGCCTGAGCAGGTGCGCAGCATTTACATGCCCCCGCGCGAGGTGGCTGCACTGGCCCGGCAAAACCGGTGCGCGACGGTAGCCTACACCTACACCGAGCCGGTGATCTTTTACGAGTTCATGGTGGACAGCGCCGAAGCCGTGCGGGCTGCGGGCGTGCGCAACGTGGTGGTGACCGGAGGCTACATCACCACCGAACCGCTGAAGGAACTCTGCAAGCGGGTGGACGCGGTCAAGGTGGATCTGAAGGCCTTCACCGAGAAGTTCTACCGCGAGGTGGTCAACGGCGAGCTCAAGCCGGTCCTGCAAACGCTGGTCACGCTGCGCAAACTGGGCATGTGGACGGAGATCGTGTACCTGGTCATCCCCACCCTGAACGACAGCGACCAGGAATTCCGGCAACTGGCCCGCTGGGTCAAGAGCGAGTTAGGGCCCGAGGTCCCTCTCCACTTCACACGCTTTCACCCGCAATACCTGCTGAAGAATCTTCCGCCCACGCCGGTGAAAACGCTGGAGCGCGCCAAGGCGATCGCCGACGCCGAGGGCCTGCACTACGTCTATGTCGGCAACGTGCCGGGTCATCCCGGCGAGAATACCTTCTGCCCGAAGTGCCGTCGCGTCCTCATCGAACGGGAGGGATTTTTCGTTCGCGGCATGCATTTGAAACAGGGACGGTGTCCTGGCTGCCGCCATCCCATCCCGGGAATCTGGGGGTAAGGCCTGATGCAGAAACGTTTCCTCGGACTTTTGATTTTGCTGCTCCTGCTCCTGGCGGTCTGCTCGGCCCAGAAACCGAAAGTCCGCCAGCCCGCAGCAGCCGGTGGTTTCTACCCCGCCGACGCCAAGGAACTGGCGCGGATGGTGGACGATCTACTCGCCCGGGCCAAGCCGCCCGAGCTGGCGGAACCGCCCACTGCTCTGGTCGTCCCCCACGCCGGATACATGTATTCGGGCGGCGTCGCCGCACACGCTTACGCCCTCCTGAAAGGGCGCAAGTACGAGCGGGTGGTGGTGATCTCGCCCTCGCATGTGGATGCGTTCGGTTTCGCCGCGATCTATGACGGTGACGCCTATGTCACTCCGCTGGGTACTGTCCCCGTGGACAAGGCGTTTGCGGCGAAGCTGGCGCGGGCCGGTTCGGGCTTGCAGCTTTCCGGCCGCGGGCACGAAACGCGGGGCGAACGCGGCGAGCACGCCCTCGAGGTTCAGCTCCCGTTTCTGCAACGCGTGCTCGGCGAGTTCCGCCTGGTGCCCATTGTGATGGGCGATCAGCGCTACGAAGCGTGCCGGGCCCTGGGGATGGCTCTCGCCAAAACGATCCAGGGCAGCAATACCCTGATCGTGGCCAGTAGCGATCTTTCTCATTACCATCGCTATGAGGACGCGGTCCGGCTGGACCGCCGCGTACTGAAAGCCATCGAGGAGTGGGACTACTACACGATGGCGCGCAACTTCGAGCAGAACATCTGGGAGGCGTGCGGCGGCGGTCCGATCGTGGCCGCCATGATCGCCGCCGAAAGGCTGGGCGCCCGGCAGGCGCGCGTGCTCAAGTACGCCAACTCGGGCGACGTTACCGGAGATCGCAGCCAGGTGGTGGGTTACGCGGCGGTGGCGTTCGTCAAAGCGACGAAGGCAGCGGCCGAGGGTAATGGGGTCGCGGCGGCCGACTACTCGCTCAGCATCGAAGAGCAAAAAGAACTGCTGTGGCTGGCCCGCAAATCCGTGGAAACAGCGGTTCGCGAGCGCCGTCTCTATGAAGGACCGGCGCCGCGCTGGCCGGCTTTGCTGGAGGACCGCGGCGCGTTCGTGACCCTGAAAAAACACGGCCAGCTTCGTGGCTGCATCGGTTATATCTTCCCCATGAAGCCCCTCTATCTGACCGTGCGCGACGTGGCGGCCATGGCGGCCCTGCGGGACACGCGTTTCCCTCCCGTGACCACGGCCGAGCTCGATCAGCTCGAGTACGAGATCTCGGTGCTTTCACCCCTGCGTCGCGTGCTGAGCCCGGATGAAATTATCGTGGGCAAGCACGGGTTGGTCGTCAAACGAGGCGATCAGGAAGGGCTGCTGCTGCCGCAGGTCGCCACCGAGCAGCACTGGGACCGCCGCAGGTTTCTCGAAGAGACTTGCTTGAAAGCAGGGCTGCCTCCCGACGCCTGGCGTGATCCGGAAACCGACATCTTCCGTTTCACGGCCTTCGTGTTCGGCGAGCACAAGGCGGTCAGCGCCGCGCCGCGAAGCGAACGGCCAGCAACGCGGCCGGCAAGTTCACGAGCGCCATCAAACAAGC
>JAPWUP010000091.1 GCA_028275505.1 Bryobacteraceae bacterium | reverse complement strand
AAGTCACGGTTGATACGCACCCCGGAAGAGGCCGCGATTTGCTCCTCGAGAGCGCGGATCCTCAGCGGCGTGAAGCGAAACCGGAAGTAATAATCCCGCACGTAGCGCGTTTCGATGCCCCGTGCACGCCAGCGCTCGTAGAGGGCTTCCGCGTCGCTCACCAGGACGTTCGGCTGGGAGCTGGCGAAGAAATGAACGGTTTCACCAGGCAGCACGACTACGCAAGGGAAAACCGACCGCAGTGTGGCCCGAATCGAGCCGAGCAGGCGGGCCAGCTCGGGACTCAGGTAGTTCTCCGCCCCGCGCAGCCGCAGCGAAAGCACGCCGTCCGGCGTTAGCTTCCGCGCGGCTTCACGGAAAAATTCGAGGGTGTAAAAACGGTTCAGTTGCGCGGTCTCGGGTTCCGGCAGGTTCACGATGATCACGTCGAAGCGCTGCCCGGTTCTGCGCACGTAAAGGCAGCCGTCCATGGCATGAGCGCGCACGCGCGGATCTTTTCTTGCGGGCAGCCATTGGTCGGCGAAGTGCCGCTCGGCCAGTTTCAGAATCTCGGGGTCCAGCTCGACGTAGTCCACGCGTTCCAGAGTCGGGTGCTTGAGCGCCTCCAGCAAGGCGCCCTGCCAGCCGCCGCCGATCAGCAGAAGGCTGCGTGGCTGCGGGTGCTGCAACAAAGCGTAGTGGACGGCTTCCTCGGCCGCGGCCGGGTCGGGCGCGGTTCCCGCCGCCAGGCCGGTCTCGTAAAGGGTCCGGCTGCCCTCGGTCTCGACCACGGTGAGGTTGCCGTAGATGGAGTTGCGCGACTCGATGACGCGGAGGCCGCGCCAGAGCGCGTTGAGCGAAACATTTTCGAGCGTTTGTGTTGCAATCCAGCCGGGTCCCCACACCGCGGCCGCCAGCAGGGGCGCCCAGGATCGGCCCAACGCCAGCCGCGCCGCAACCACGAAGTTCATGCCCGCCACCAGCCACGCAATACCGAACGACCCCAGCCAGCGGATCAGCACCAAGCTGGCCACTACACCCCCTACCGCAGACCCGGCGGCTTCCAGCAGGTAGACGCGACCGCTGGCGGACGCGGTGTCCTCCTGCGTCGCTTGCATGCGCAGCCGGCTCGCCGCGGCAAACAGCCAGCCGGAAAGCGCACAGAAAGGCGCCAGCACGGCCAGGCCCACCAGCAACATTCGCCCGGGCCCCAGCACCTCGCCCGTCACAGGCTGCAACGCCTGCCTGCTCCAGCGCACCGCTGCAATGCTCAGCGGGAACGCCAGGGCGACGCCGAGCTCCAGCACCGCCACCAGGCGCTCAGGCCGCCGGCGGCCGACAGGGATCCTCCCGAGCAACCCACTGCCCGCGGCCGTCCAGACGAGCCAGCTTGCCAGCATCAGCCCGAGCGAAAGCTCGTTGCCGTGGAAAACCACCATCAGCTCGCGCATGAGGACGACTTGGGCGTTTACCGCAGTGAAGCCGATCAGCCACAGCGCGATGGCGATGATCTGGCGACCGGGTTCGCGAGGCGCAATCGAGGCTGCTGGCACAGGAGGGGTAGACTCTAATTATGACGCCCGAGCTGCCGTTGGTGGCGCGCAGGCAAGCCCTGATTCAGCTCCTTCGGGTGGGCATGCTCGGCGCAGGCACGGCGGGAGCAGCCGTGTGGCTGCGCAGCCGAAGCCGACGTCCCGAAGAGCCGCTGCCGGTGGGCCTGCGGCGCGACCTGCGACCGCCGGCCAGCCCGGACGCGCCGGATCTGGTGGTCGTTCAAGGGGGAGAGCCGCGCGCAGCCGTCCGCCGCGCGTTCGAAGCGCTGGGCGGAGTGCGCCGCTTCATCCAGCGCGGCGATGTCGTGGCCATCAAGCCGAACATGGCTTGGGACCGCACGCCGGAGCAGGCTGCCAACACAAATCCGGAAGTGGTGGCGGAAGTCGTGCGCCTGTGCCTTGAGGCAGGGGCGGCGCGCGTGCTCGTGGGCGACGTGTGCACCAACGAGCCGCAGCGGGTGTACCAGCGCAGCGGCATCGCGGCGGCAGCGCGGGCCGAGGGCGCGGAGGTGATCCTGCCCGAGCGACGTCGCTTCCGGCGCGTGGATCTGCGAGGCGAGGTGCTGGGCGAGTGGCCCATATTCGACCTGGTGCTGCGTGCGGACAAGGTGATCAACATCCCCATCGCCAAGCACCACAGTCTCACCGGCGCCACGCTGGGAATCAAGAACTGGTACGGCATTCTGGGCGGCCAGCGCCATCGGCTCCACCAGCGCATTCACGAGAGCCTGGCCGATCTGGCCAGCTTCATCCGTCCCACGCTCACGATCATTGACGCCTGGCGGGTACTGGTCCGCAACGGCCCCACGGGCGGCAATCTCGCCGACGTCGAGCTGCGGAAGACGCTCATCGCGGGCACCGACCCCGTCGCGCTCGACGCGTGGGCGGCCAAGGCTTATTGGGATCTGGACGAGCGGCGCATGCGCTATTTGACGCTTGCCGCCGAGCGCGGCCTCGGTACGCCGCAATTCGAGAAGCTGCGCGTGGCTGCTCTCACGGTTTGAAGCCTCAGTCCGCCAATCCGGGCAGGCCTCCTAGGGTAGGCGCCAGCCGCACCGCACGCAATATGGCCTCGGAAACCGCATCCGCCGCCGCCACGCCCAGCGCCGTGAGGTCGGCCTGCCGCTTGCCCAACGAGAGTGCGATGACCAAGTCGCCATCGTACGGGGTGTTCACGGGACGAATCGTGCGCGCCATCCCGATTTGCGCGAGCGCGGCCAACTTCTGCGCGCCCGCTTTGTCCAGGGCGGCATTGGTGGCGACGACCACCAGCGTGGTGTTGGCGCCGGCGAAGCGGCTGCGCGCGCCCCGCTTGAGCTGCTCGGCAGTGTCGGCAAAGTCGCGGCTATCGGGCGCCACCCTGGCGCCAGCCACGATCCTGCCGGTAGCGGGATCCACCACATCGCCGAAGGCATTCACCACGGCCAACGCAGCGACTTTGATACCTTCGTACGGGCCGGACAGGGAGACAGTCCAGGAACCGAGGCCCGATTTCATCGCCTGACGCATACCGAACAGCTTGCCCACCGTGGCGCCGGTACCGGCGCCTACCGCGCCTTCCGTAACAGGACCGTCCGTCGCCGCAGCCGCGGCGGCCTCGCCCATCTCGCGCGTAGGCCGTACCCCGGGTTTCCCGATGCCCAGATCATAGAGAATGGCGCAGGGCACGATGGGCACGCGCGTCACGCCGGTGTCGAAGCCCACGCCGTGCTGCTCGAGATAGCGGCGAACCCCGGAGGCCGCTTCCAGCCCGAAAGCGCTGCCTCCGGCCAGCACGACGGCGTGCACGTGCGGCGCGATGTGATCAGGCGCCATCACGGGCAGCTCCTCGGTACCGCTGGCCGATCCGCGCAAGTCCACGCCCGCGACGGCCCCTCCCTCGCACAACACGACGGTGCATCCGGTGAGAGCCTCGTAGTCGGAAACGTGTCCCACGCGCACTCCGGGGATGTCGGTAAGGCCTTTCATACTCGTTCCAGTGAGAGCAAGCCGTTATGTTACCATCGGGATTCAGGGAGCGACGGTTTGCTGGATATTCTGAAGCCGCCCGTACTCGCGGTTCAGGAATTCTTCCTGCTGGCGGGCCGGACGTTCCGGAACCTTTTCCGCCGCCCCCATTACGCCGCCGATATTTTTCTGCAAATGGACATCATTGGCGTGGGGAGTCTCCCTATCGTCTCGCTGATCGGCTTCTTCAGCGGCGCGGTGATGGGCATGCAAATGTCGAAAGCCTTACAGCAATACGGGGCGGTGGGACAAACCGGGCAACTGGTGGCTCTGACGATGGTGCGCGAGCTGGGTCCCGTGCTCACGGCCATTGCTGTGGCGGGACGCAACGCTGCGGGGATGGCCAGCGAACTGGGATCCATGAAAGTGACCGAGCAGATTGACGCCATGCGCGCTCTCGGCACTGATCCCGTGCAGAAGCTGGTCAAGCCGCGGCTCATTGCGACGGCCACCGTGCTGCCGCTGCTGACCATCATCGCGGACTTTGTCGGTCTGCTGGGCGGTTTCGTGATCGCCTACTTCTTCCTGAATCTGAGCAGCGCCCAGTACTGGAACAATGCCTGGCAGTCGCTGGAATATCGCGATGTCACTTTCGGCCTGCTCAAGCCGTTCGTATTCGCATTTGCAATCGCCCTGGTGGGTTGCTACTACGGCCTCGCCACCACCGGGGGCACGCAAGGCGTAGGACGTTCGACCACGCAGGCGGTGGTGACCTCGATCATCCTCATCTTCATCCTGAACCTGTTCATCACGCGGATTTACGTGAGTCTCTGACGTGCGGGAGCAAGGCACAGCGCTGGCGGAGCTGGAACGGGAAGGCACAGTGGTGGAACGTCCCGACGAACAGCCGGTGCTGCGGTTCGAGCACGTGACGGTGAGTTTCGACGAAATACGCGCCCTGGACGACGTGAGTTTCCAGGTGTACGCCGGCGAATCGCGGGTGATTCTGGGAGCAGCGGGCAGCGGCAAGACGGTGCTCCTGAAAACCGCATTGGGCCTGATCAAGCCCGATCGCGGGCGGGTCTGGGTCTTCGGCCAGGACATCACCGAGATGCCGGAAGAAGAGCTGTTCCACATCCGCGCCCGCATCGGGGTCCTCTTCCAGGAAGGCGGGCTGTTCGATTCGCTCACGATCGAGGAGAACGTAGGCTACCCGCTGGAAAACCAGCCGTCGCTGCGGTGCCCGCCGGAGGAAAGGCGCCGCCGCGTGGTCGAGGCCCTGCGCTTTGTCGAACTGGAACACACGCTGGACAAGTACCCCAGCGAGCTGTCAGGCGGCATGCGCCGCAGGGTGGGGATTGCGCGCGCGATCGTAGCCGAGCCGGAGCTGGTGCTCTACGATTCGCCGACGGCGGGACTGGACCCGATCACCGCCTACACCATCATCGCGCTGATCGTCAAGGAACGGGATCTGAGAAACATCACCACGATCATGGTCACGCACCGTTATCAGGACGCGCATTTCCTGGCCAATTTCCGCTGGGATCCGCAAAGCGGGCGTCTGGCTCCGGCCCCGCCCGAGGCTACGCGCACCCGTTTCCTGGTGCTCAGGGAAGGACGTCTGGTGTTCGAAGGGACGCGGGCCGAGCTGGAAGCCGCGTCCGATCCCTACGTGCGAAAATTCATCCGACGCGAGCAGTGATATGCCATCGCCGAAACGAATCCGATGGGCACAACTGCGAGTGGGACTGATGGCCATTGCGGCCATGATCATCCTGGCCGTGCTCATCTTTCTGATGACCGGTCAGAAAGCCCTGTTCGTGCGCGAAGCCATCATCTACACCTACATGGACGATTCGGCCGCCCTGGCCACGGGCGCTCCCGTGCGCCTGAACGGCATCCTCATCGGGAATGTGAAGCGAGTGGAGCTGTCGGGCTCGCGCGAGCCCAATCGCATCGTGCGCGTCACCATGTCCATCCCGGTCCAGCGGCTCAACGACATTCCCGTGGATTCGGTGGCGGCCATCAGCGCCGAGAACGTGCTAGGCACCAAGTACATCAACATCAAGATGGGGACCAGCCCCCAGCGCATCCAACCCGGCGGAGAGATTCGCAGCCTGGACGTGCGGGAGTTCGAGGAAGTGGTGCAGGCCAGCTACAATGTGATCGCCTCGCTGAACAGCATTCTCAAGCGCGTGGACGCAATCATCAGCCAAGTGGAGCTGGGCAAGGGCACCATCGGGAAGTTCCTGGTGGACGAAGAGCTTTACCGGCGCGTGCTGGCCACCGTCAACGAAGCGCAAAAAGTGGTGACGCAGATCAACAGCGGCCAGGGCACGCTGGGCCGGCTGCTTTACGACGAGCAGCTTTACAATCAGTTACACGCCTCGCTCGGGCGGCTGGATGCGATCCTCGAGGACGTGCAGCAAGGCCAGGGCACCGCGGGCAAGCTCCTGCGCGACCCGTCTCTGTACAACGAGGCGAGGGCGACCATCGCCGAAGTGCGGCGAACGATCGAGGAGTTGAACGCGGGTAAGGGCACGGCGGGTCGGCTGCTCACCGACGACGCGCTATATCGTCGCCTCGACAACCTGGTGGCGCGCGCCGACGAACTGATGGAGCGGCTGAGCACGGGCCAGGGGACGGTGGGACAGCTCCTGGTGAACCCCCAGCTTTACGAGTCTCTGAACGGCGTCACCGGGGAGCTTCGCGGCCTGATCAAGGACATCCGCGCCGAACCCAAGAAGTACCTGCGCATCAAACTCTCGCTGTTCTGATGCCCGCGAGAGAACGGAGCCTGGTCGCAGTCGCTGACGACTTCGGTTTCACGCCCGACGTCAACGAAGGCATCGTGGAGGCGCACCGACGGGGCATCGTCCGCGCGGCGAGCCTGATGGCGACGGGGGCGGCTTTCGAGCACGCCGTCGAACTGGCGCGGCGCACGCCCACGCTCGAAGTGGGGGCACACCTCACGCTGGTGGGTCTGCCTTCGGCACGGAATGGAGGGCCGCTGCCGGCAACCGTCCCGGCCTTGCTCGCGGCGCTCGCACGGGGCGGCATGCGCGTTTACGAAGAGTTTCGCGCGCAACTGGAGAGGATTCTCGCCGCGGGCATTCAACCGGTGCATCTGGACACGCACAAGCACACGCACGTGATCCCGCCCGTGCTGGATTCTGTGTTGCAGCTCGCCTCCGAGTTCGGGATTCGATGGATCCGCAAGCCCTTCGACTGGCACTGGTCCGGTGAGCCAAAGGCGACGGCGCGCGAGCGAGCTTCCGTCGCGCTGATGCGCTTGCTGCGGCGGAGCTTCGAACGCAAGCTGGCGGGCAGCGGCATTCGGACGACGGACCGGTTCGTGGGCCTGCGCATGACGGGTCACTTCTCGGCTGCGGATCTGATCGCGCTCATTCACGCACTGCCGGAAGGATCCACCGAGCTGATGTGCCACCCGGGCTACTGCGGCCCAGAGCTGGCACACGCCCGGACGCGGCTCAAGGAAAGCCGGCAACGAGAGCTGGAAGCTTTGACGTCGCCCGAGGTCTTCCGCGCGCTGGAGGCCTGCGGTGTACGGCTCTTGGGGCGCCGGGAGCTGTGAGGGAGACGGCGCTCAAGAAGCTCAATGACGGTCCGATAAGACAGCTCTGGTGCCGGCCAGGCTACCCAGCGACGGCGCGAAGGGTGACGGTATCCCCGGCTCTGCGCCTACTGCATTGTTGGATGCGCTCGATCGGGCATTGCGTGCCTTTGTGGCTGCCCGTCCCGAGGTAGCCGTGGCCCTTCTAGCGGACGAATCCTCGGCCTCGGCGAGGGTGCCCGAAGCCGAAGCCCTCACGCGCCAGCTCGAGGCGGCTTTAACTCAGGCCGCGTCGGCCTTGCGCGATCCCGCATTGCTATTCGTTCAAGCCGGACGGAGCGGGCACATCACCGCCGAGATCTGCATCGCAGCGCCAGATCCTCAATCCGTAGTGGAGCGGTTTTACTGGCCGTGCGCCTGGAGGAGTGCGGCGGAATAGCAGGCCCGTTGGGCAGCCCGGCGCGCACTTTGAAACCGTGAGGGCCGTCTTCATACCACCCGGGGGCTGCTTCCCGCCGCTGCCGCGACCCGCGGATCAGGCCGCGCTGGGGACGCTGTCACCCGCAGGCTGGATTGGCGCACAACAAGCCTGGGCGGGATGATGATCTGCCGAGGCTTCAGGACTCTCTTGCTCGCCATGATTTCCAGGAGCAATTCTGCCGCTCGCTGACCGATGAGGAAGCTGTTCTGGTCCACCGTCGAAAGGGGCACACGCAACAGGTCCGAGTAATGCACGTTTCCGCAGCCGATCACGGCGATGTCATCAGGCACGCGCAAACCAGCCTCGAGAATGGCGCGGATGGCGCCGGCTGCGACCGGATCGTTATAGCAGAACACCCCGTCCGGGGGCGTGGCCAGCCTGAGTAGCCGCTGCATGGCTTCGTAGCCTGCGGCATCGTTGTGCTGGGCGCGCACGACGTAACGCGGGGAGGCGGGCAGCCTATGACGGGCCAAGGCCCGGCGGTAACCGCGGTAGCGCCCGAGGCCTGTGGGAATGTCCGGGCCGCGCAGGTGGGCGATGCGACGGCACCCCTGCTCGATGAGGTGCTCGGTCGCCAATTCCCCGATCCGTTCGTCCTCACAGCCCACATAGTGCGCTTCGGACCCGGCGGGCAGACGGTCAATCAAGACGTAGCGTGCCTTGTGAGCCTTCAGCGTGCGGAACAAGGGGGCCGCGCCGTTACGCTGGGTAGTGGCGATCATCAGTCCATCCACGTTGCGCGCGAGCAGCGCCGCAATCTGGCGCTCCTCGGTTCGCGGATCTTCTTCCGAGTTCAAAATCAGGATGTGATAGCCGGCGGGCTCCAGGCGGGCTGCCGCACCTTTGGCCACCTCGGCAAAGAACGAATGCATCAGATCAGGGATGACCAGGCCCACCATGTAGGTGCGGCGGGAAACCAGACTACGAGCGATCCAGTTCGGCTGGTAGCCCAACTGACGTGCCCGCTGCAAGACACGGCGCCGCGTGGCCTCGCTGATGTCGCTGTGGTTGCGCAGGGCCTTGGAGACCGTCATCACCGAGACACCCAAGTCCTGCGCAATATCTTTCAGTCGCACCGCCAAGGCATGCCCTCCGGCGGCAATGGCCAACTCTCCTATCTTTGCCCGTGCAGCGTTCCCTGTCAAGCGCTCGTCCTGTACCGGTAAAGTGAACGTTCCAGATCAAGGATTTTTTACCCCTTTAGGATTGACACTGGCGGCGCCATAGTCTATAATCGCCATGTTGGCGCGAGGGGGCGGGTGAGCTCGCGTCACCAACTGCGAGGCGCCAACGCTGCGCAGGCTCCAGGGGTTGATCGGGCGGTTCGAAGGACCGCCACGCATTCAAAAGGAGGTAGAGCACGCATGACAGGGCGATGGATTCGATGGGCCGGATGGCTGAGCTTAGTCGCCGGCCTTGCTCTGGCTCAGACAACAACGGGAATCATTACGGGCCGGGTAGTAGATCCTCAGGGCCACGCGGTGCCCGCGGCAGAAGTCTGGCTGACGCAAGAACTCACAGGCGTCCGACGCACGACCACGACTGACGCCACCGGCGATTTCGTGTTTCCCTCGGTACCACCGGGGCGGTACAGCATTACCGTCAATGCCCAGGGCTTCAAGCGGCTGGAGAAAAAGGGTTACACATTGACGGCTTTCGAGAGGCTCTCCGTCGGCACCCTCACGCTCGAGCTGGGCAGTCTCACCGAGTCCATCACGGTGACGGCTGAGGCTCCTCCCATCCAGACCGCCAGCCAGGAACGCTCGGCGGTGCTGAACGACAGACAGATGAGTTACCTTTCCACGCCTGGCCGGGACTTCATGAACCTGCTCAAGCTGCTGCCCGGCGTCACGTATCCTGACGGCTACGGCGCCCAGACGCTGGGGACCAGCTCCGCGCCCGTCATCCACGGCGTGCGCACTGATTACGTTGCTATCAACCTGGACGGCGTGGTGGCCAACAACCGTGGCTTGGGCACCACCGAAAACATGGTGAACCTGGATGCGATCGCCGAAGTGAAGGTTCTGCTGGGCAACTACCAGGCCGAGTATGGCAAAAATGCCGGTGCGATCATCAATGTTTCCACCAAGAGCGGCACCATGGAGTTCCACGGCGCCGGGTACTGGTACAAGCGCCACGAGATGTGGAACGCCAACAACTTCTTCAACAATCGCGCCGGAGTGCCCAGGCCCCGCTATCGGTACAATACGCTCGGCTACAACCTCGGCGGTCCGGTCTACTGGCCTGGCCGGTTCAACCAAAATCGCGACAAGCTGTTCTTTTTCTGGTCTCAAGAGATCCAGCCTAATACCACCCCCAGTGTCCGCAACTATACCTTCCCTACTGAGGAGGAGAGGCGGGGCGACTTTTCGAATTCCCGCGAGCCCAACAACGCACTCATCATTGTGCGGGACCCCTTGAACGGCCAGCCCTTCCCCGGTAACATCGTCCCGCCGGCACGCATCCACCCCGACACCCAGAAGCTGCTGAGCGTTTTTCCGCTGCCCAACTTCTTCGACCGCAACATCAGCCGCGGCAACTATAACTACATTGTCTCGGACACCGTGGACCGCCCGGCGCGCCAGGAGATCCTGCGTCTCGATTACAACCCCAGCCCCAAGTGGCGGATGTACTTCCGGGGCATGAACATGAACGTAAAGCAGCGGGGCGTCGCCGTGACGGCCAACTCTAACCAGTGGGGCATCCGCCAAAGCTATGACACGACCAACCCTAACGTGGGGCTGAACGTCACCTACCTGCCCAGCGCGACACTTGTCAACGAGCTGGCTCTGGGCCTCTCCCGCTGGACCGAGATCCAGGAGATCTCGCCCTCGGAGCTGGCCAAGCTCCAGCGCGACAAACTCGGCATCCGGCTCGGGCAGAAGTATCCGCAAAACAATCCGCTAAACCTGATCCCGGCCGCCAGCTTCGGAGGCGTAACGGGCGCCGCCTCCATCGGCTACGACGGCCGCTTTCCCATGGACAACTACGTGAATGCCTTCAGTATCTCGGACGGCCTGACCAAGGTGGCCGGCCCACATACCATCAAGGCAGGATTCTACTGGGAACTGGCCGAGTACCTCCAGCCTCATCACGGATCCAATTTCGCCGGCAACTTCAATTTCGGCCGCACGACCAGCAACCCGTTCGACTCGAATCACCCTTACGCCAACGCTCTCCTGGGTTACTTCCAGACCTACACCGAAGTAACTGCGCGGGTCAACTACCAGCCGATCAACAAGGTCCTCGAATGGTACGTGCAGGATAGCTGGAAAATGAACCGCAAGCTCACCCTAGATTATGGCATGCGCTTTACCTATGACATCCCGCCGTACCAGAAGAAAAACGTGGCGGCCAATTTTGACGCCGCCCGCTATGACCGCTCCAAGGCGCCGGTTCTTTTCTTCCCGGCTCGTGATGCGCGCAACACGCGGGTAGCCCGCAACCCGCTGACCGGCGAGCTGTTCCCCGCTGCCTATATCGGCCTGTTCGTGCCCGGATCGGGGGACCCGTATATCGGCACCGTCCGCGCCGGAACACCCGGCTACCCGCGCGGTTTCGTTTACAGCAACGGGGTGCTGTTTGCCCCGCGCTTCGGCTTCGCCTTCGATCCGTTTGGCGACGGCAAGACCGCCATCCGGGCCGGAGCAGGCATCTTTTACAATGCCCGCCCGCGCTCGGGCCAAATGGGCGATATGTCCTTCAATCCTCCTCTGCAAGCCCAACCGGTCCAATATTACGGGCATGTGGACACTTTCCTGACCGCAGCCGGGTTGCTGGCGCCGTCCAGCTTCAACCGCGTGATCGAGGCCCACGCCAAGGTGGTGACCCTGTATCAGATGAGCTTCGGCATCCAGCGCGACATCGGGTTCAACACCGTGCTGGATGTGGCGTACGCGGGCAACATGGGCCGCCATCTGGGGCAGACTCGCGGCATCAACAATGTGCCTTACGGCGCCCGCTTCCTGCCGGAAAATACTGATCCCACCACGAACACTCCGTTGCCGGACAATTTCTTCCGGCCGTATTATGGCTTCGCTGGCCTGCCCTATCTGGAGTTCGCCGGCACCTCCAGTTACCATTCCCTGCAAACCCAGGCCAAGCGGAACTTTTCCAAAGGCTTGCAGTTTGGCATTGCCTGGACCTGGTCCAAGGCCATGAATTATGGGGACAGCTATGACGCTGGCGTCGCAAGTTACAACTCCTGGCGATACTGGAATTACGGACCCGCAGGTTATGACCGGACCCATACTCTCACCGGCAACTGGGTCTGGGATCTGCCCAAGGCAAGCCGGCTGTGGGATAACGCGGTCGTCAAATGGGTGTTCGACAACTGGCAATTCTCCGGCATTTGCGCCTTCGTCAGCGGCGCCCCGCAGGGCGTCAGCCTCAGCCTGGCTGACGGCGCGGACCTGACCGGCGGCGGCGATGGCACCACGGTAGTGATGACCGGAAGGGCCATTTTGCCCAAGAGCGAACGGACTTTCAGCCGGTTTTTCAACACCAGCGTCTTTGCTCGACCGGCAAAGGGCGAGAGAGGCAGCGGCGCTGCCGCAACCCGCTACGCCTTCCGCGGGCCGGGCACGAATAACTGGGACCTGACTTTCTTCAAGAATATCCCCCTGAAAGAGCGCGTGAACTTCCAGTTCCGCTGGGAAATGTATAATGCTTTCAACCACACCCAGTTCAGCGGCGTAGATACCACGGCTCGCTTCGACGCACAGGGCCGACAGATCAATACGCGCTTTGGCGAGCTCACCAGCGCCCGCAGCGCCCGTATCCAGCAGCTCGCGTTGCGCATCAGCTTCTAAAGGAGAAAGGCCGTGGGGCCGGGTAGGTGGTCAGCTCTCATAAGTGCGTGCTGCCTTGCGACTGCGGCATTGGGTAGCACGTACAACTTCGCAATCTCCAGTCCCAGCGGACGCGTACAGTTCCGACTTATGCGGCTCGGCGACGGGCATCTGGCTTATGCGGTCACGCTGCATGGACGCCCCGTTATCGAGGCATCCCCACTGGGCATCGTGGTGGATGGGGTCAACCTGAGCCATGGAGTCCAGGTGGGCGCTCGGGAAACCTACCGCGTCCGCGAGACTTACCCCTGGTACGGCGTCCATTCTTTGGCGGTGAATCACTGCCAGGGGGCGCGTGTCCAGCTTCGGCATGAGAGCAGCGGGCAGGCGTGGACTCTGGAGGCCCGTGCCTACGACGACGGGATTGCCTTCCGCTTTATGGTCCCGGGCGCCAAAGATCAGGTGCGCGTCCCAGACGAAGCTACCGCGTTCCGTTTGCCGTCGGGCAGTGTGGTGTGGTTCCACGACTTCGAGGGCCACTACGAGGGTGTTCACAAGCGCAAAGCCATCGAGGAAGTGGCGGAAGGAGAGTGGGCCGCACCGCCGGTAACATTCCAACTGCCTCATGGTGCGGGCTACGGCTCCATCACGGAGGCAGCGCTGCTGAGATACAGCGGGATGGGCCTCCAGGCCGACGGTCACGGGGCTTTCCTGGCCCGCCTGGGCCACGCCATTCCTCCCTCGTATCCTTTCCGGCTTCGCTACGCGCCGGACATTGAACGGCTTGCACGGCCTGCCTCAATAACCGGCGCCATCACAACCCCCTGGCGTGTCGTGATGGCTGCGCCCGACCTGGACACTCTCGTGAACTGCGACATCGTGCACAATCTCGCCCCGCCGCCGGATCCCAAACTCTTCCCTTCCGGGATCCGCACGCCCTGGATCAAGCCCGGCCGCGCCGTCTGGCGCTATCTGGACGGCGGCGAAGCTACGCTGGAAGGCATCAAGGAGTTCTCGCGGCTGGCGGCGGAACTCGGCTTCGAATACCAGGTGGTGGAAGGCTTCTGGCAAAAGTGGAGCTTTGCCGAGCTCCGCGATTTGATCCAGTATTCGCGCGAGCGGGGCGTTGGGATCTGGCTTTGGAAGCACAGCAAGGAGCTACGGGATCCCGTGGCGCGGCGCCAGTTTTTCCAGCTTGCCAGAGACGCAGGGGCTGCAGGAGTCAAACTCGACTTTTACGATCACGAGGCGAAGGAAGTGGTCGATCTCTACGAGGCTTCGCTTCGTGATGCTGCCGAATTCCAGCTCCTGGTGAACTTCCACGGTTCCAACAAGCCTACCGGGGAATCCCGGACGTTCCCCAACGAACTTACCCGCGAGGCGGTGCGGGGCATGGAGGCGCGCAACATCCCGCGGGCGCGTCACGACGCCACCTTGCCGTTCACCCGTCTGTTGGCCGGTCATGCCGATTACACCCCGATGCATTTCGGGGCGCGCCGCAATGACACAACGTGGGCGCACCAGATCGCTACAGCAGTAGCCTTTACCTCGCCACTCCTCACTTACGCAGCTCATCCCAAGGCGATCCTGGCCAATCCGGCCGCGGAACTCATCAAAAGCATCCCCAGCGTTTGGGATGAAACCCGCGTACTGTCTTTTTCCGAAATCGGCGAAGTCGCGGCCATGGCTCGCCGGCGGCATGGCATCTGGTTCGTGACCATCGTCAATGGCCCACAGGCGCGCCGCGTGCGGGTACCCCTGACTTTTCTCGGGGGCGGGGTCTATCAAGGCTTGCTGGTTCGCGACCACCCGACGGACCCGGCAGCGGTGGTGGTCGAAAAAGCTACTTGCCGCAAGTCGGACACAATTTCAGTCGAGTTAGCGGCCGGTGGTGGCTTCGTGGCACGCCTGGCGAAATGAGACGGTGACGCCGCCGTGATCCGGTCCGTAGCGGCCAGGCGCAGAGGCCGCCGGACCGCGGATCTCCCGCTGGCTAGAAGCAGCCCCGGGGCGGACCCCTTCACGCCTGCCGTGTCACTTCGTCGTGGCGGTTACTATGTTGGAGTAATCTGACGCGCCGGCGCTGTTGCGGGCTCGGACCCGGTAACTGTAGGTCGTCCGGCGTGCGAGACCGCTGTCCTTATAAGTCGTGGTGTTGGCAGGCAGGGTCGCGATCAAGCTGAAATTCGTGCAGCCGGAACCCTGGCAGCGCTCGAGCTCGAAGTTCGTTTCATTCGTCGAGTTATCCTGCCAGGCGAGGCTGACGTAGTTCCGGCCGGTAGAAGTAACTGTCAGATTGGTCGGAGCCGCAGGCGGGGTTTCGGGCGGCGGTGGCGTCTGGCACGCCGAGACGGCGCTATCCACCTGAACTCGCCCGTAGCCATACGCCGTATCACGCCCCGCCGCGCCCAGATCGAGCGCGGTCCGCTGCAAACACAGGCGAACGTCTACTTGATTGACTATGCCGTCCGCGTTCTGGTCCACCGGTGAGCCGGCAATCACCAGGGCCGCGGCGCCCGCCACGTGAGGCGAGGCCATCGAGGTGCCGCTCATGGTCGCGTAAGTGTTGTCCGGGTAAGTGGAGGTTATGCTCACGCCCGGCGCCGAAAGTTCGACCTCCGGCCCGCGGCACGACCAGCTCGCGATCTGGTCGCTCGAGTTCGTGGCGCCGACGGCGATTACCGAATCGTAACGGGCGGGATAAGACACCTGATTGCACGTCCAGCCCGTGGCGTTGCCCGCTGCGGCGACGTGCAGAATCCCGTAGTTGTTGTACGCGTTGTCAAAGGCGGCTTTGACGAGCGTGCCCGGATCCGTGCTGCTGCCGTAGCTGTTGTTGGTGATGGCGCCGGGGCCGGCATTCGAAACGCAGGCGTCGAGAGCCGCGATCACGTTGCTGAAACTCCCCGACCCGTTTTTGTCCAGAACTTTATAGGCGTAGATCCAGGCCTCCGGCGCCACGCCGACCACGCCCGCATTGTTCAACGCCGCCGCAACGATGCCGGCCACATGCGTGCCGTGGCCGTTATCATCCGAGGGATCCGAATCGTTGTTCACGAAATCCCAGCCGCCTTTGTAGTTCTGGAAAAGATCCGGGTGGTTGGTATCTATGCCCGAGTCAATCACGCAGACTTTGATTCCGGTGCCCTTGTTACCGCTGTTGTGGACCGTCTGGGCACCAATCTTCACGACGCCCCACGACGTCTCATACTCGCCGATGGCGTGGACCGGGACATCGGGCTCGATCACGCTCACCCATGGGTGATTCTCGAGCGCCCGGATTGCCTGCGCGGGCAGTTCGGCTGCAATGGCGGGGATAATTCGGTAGGTGTGCCTGACCACCCCACCGGCGTTGCGCACCAGCGCCTGCTCGGCAGGTCCCGGTTGACGGTTGAACCCGATGATCACGCGAACCCGCTCACTGCTGGAGCCTGGCTGGCCGAGCAGCGCCGGCGTTGCAGCCACCAGCCAGAGCAGTGAACTGAGGCTTACCAACTTTTCGACGGACTTCACGATGCCCCTCCTCTCAAATCTTGCTCGGGAATCACTGGCAGCACGTCAAGCGAGGCGAGCCAATGACCCTGTTCAAACAGCCTTAATTTAACATATCGGCAGGATCAGCGCGCAAGGATCCCCGCCAGGCGAAGCAAACCCAGGTCCAGAGGTTTCTTGCGCCCGACAACCTCCTCCAGCGGCGTCGTGACCAGCTCACCCCGCTGCACGCCCACCAGCA
>JAPWUP010000101.1 GCA_028275505.1 Bryobacteraceae bacterium | reverse complement strand
ACGCCGAGGCCGAAGTGCCGGTTCAGGAATCGGTAGAACTGCCGCCGGTTGTCCAGCTGGTAGTTGTGCGTCGAAGGATCCGTATTCTCATACCAGGCCAAGGCGGAAGCGGCGCCGGCTTGCTCAAAGAACGGGCGCACGGCATCGAAGATATAGGGCTTGACCAGCGGCGCACGGAAGCAGCAGTCGTCCTCGGCGTTGTAAATGAGCAGGGTGGGTCGCGGAGCGCGCAGGGCGGTGAGCAGCGGGTAGTCCGCCAGGGTTAACAAATCCGTCGCGTTTTGTTCTATGTCGCCGATATCGGCAGGGCGCTCGATGCGGGAAACGACGGACGCGTAGCCGGCCACCGGGACCGCCAGCCGCACGCGCTCGTCCAGCGCGGAAAGGACGATCGTTTGCCAGCCGCCGCCGGAAAGGCCGGTCATGGCGATGCGCGCGCGATCCACGTGCGGATGATCCCAGAGGTAATCCAGTCCGCGCCGCATGGCGAGATAGAACAAACCCGCCGCGTTGGCGCCGACCAGATCCAGATGGGCGCCGAACCAGTGTGCGTTTTCTTTGTGGGCCAGTTCGCCCATGCCGATCCATTCCAGATTCAAGGCGAGCACACCGTGGCGAGCCAGATGGATGCAACGTTTCTGCTTGTACTCGACCGCCTTGCCCGGAGCGCCTACATGTCCGTTGACATTCAGCACGGCGGGAATGTGCCCGCGAATCTCGAGTGGCTCGTAAAGGATGGCTGTCGAAGCAAAGCCCGGGACGATCTCGTAGCGCAGTTTGCGCATGCGGTAGCCGTTGCCGCCGGGAACGAAACCGAGGTCCTCAAAACGGGCAGGCGATTCGATCCACTCACGCGGCCAGCCGTGAAAGATCACCTCGCGCAGGACGCGCTGCCGCAACTGCGGTGCGGATTCGAGCCACCGGGCGCCTGCCTCGGGCAGGGCAGGCGCTTTCGCGATCAGGTACCGGCGCAACTCGAGCGTTACGGCATCCGGCGAATGGAGTGAGGGCTCGAGCAGACGGGCGATCTCGCGCGGCTCGGCCTGGGCGAACAGAATCAGCCGCGCGAGCAGCAAGGCCACGGAAAGTTTGCCGGCGTGCATGAACAGGCCTCCTTATCAGGTGAAAATGAATTGCGCCGTGGCGACGCAGGAGGTTTGCGGAACCAGACGGACCCAGTGGGCACTGAAGCCCGCGGGAAACACGTGATACCGATAACCGCTGACCTTGATGGTCTCGTAAGTTTCCCAGCTCCCGTTGCCGAGAAAGTCAACCTCGATGCGGATCTCCGCCGAGCGGTCCGTTTTGAGGTGCAGGACTTTGTTCTGAAAGCCGGTGAACAAGAAAGGCTCGCTGGGTTCGTCGGCACGGACCTCGGCGCCTCGCCACGGGCCGCCCCAGCCTTGCGGTTTTCCGAAACTCCACAAGTCATCCGTCTTGCCGAACCACAGGCCGGCTTGCGGCTGACCGCCCAGCGGGTTGTTGTCGGCGTTGGGCGTGTTCTGGTTGCCCGCCATGACGAAAAGGCCGCGGAAAGAACAGTAATCCGGGATGATGCGCAGGTGCTGACAGATGGGTTTGAGTCCCCAGATCGCGTCTTCGAAAGCCACGGGTTGCAGTTCGTAAAACATGCCGTGCATATCTACGAGGAAACGTTCCGTTTCCACTTCGCGGATGCGGGTCCACTCGGTCTGCCAGGCGTGATCGAACGTGTGGCTGGCCTTGGGGAGGCGGTAGCGCTGCCAGCGTCCGTTGACCAGCGCCCAGAACAGGACCGAGGCCTCGTCCCAGCCTGTGCAAAACATCACTTGCCCCAGATTGCGCCGCGCGGCGCATTCCATGTGCGGCTTGCGGCTGAGGGCCCGCCACTGCTTGCCGTCGTACTCGAACAGACCGGCCTGCGTCTCGCCGTACTGATAAAAGCCGTTGTTGGCGACCACGACACGCCCCTGCGCTGTGCAGCCTCCTTTGAAGTGAGGGCGTTTGATCCCGAATTCCTTGTTGAGATCGAAAAGAAGGGAAGTCTTGAGGCTGCTGACATCCATTTCGAACAGCAGGCCCTCCATGGTAAGCATGTAGACGCGATTGGCGGGATCGCTGAGGTGGTCCATCGTAGCCGTAAGACGATGATCGAGCAGCGACTCAATGACGCGGAAGTTACCCCGCAAATCTATCGCGTAGGGACCGATGATGGCTTGCTGGGACTGGGTATGAACGTAGCGGTTGGCGTGCGTGCCGTCGCTGCGATGGACGAGGCGAATGTTCAGACGATCGTCAATCACGTGAAGCCCGAGTCCGGAGCCGGTAGGCGCCTTGTGTGAGTTATAAGTTACGGCCCAGAGCACGTCGGCCCAGGGCAGCAGGGCGCCCACACCCGATTCGGAACGGGCCGGTCCGGTGTCCGCCTTCACTCCGAGGTTGGGCAAACCAGGAAGAAAGCTCTGCGGTCGCGCGGCCGAAAGTCCGGCCAGCAAAGCACAGACAGTGCGCCGGGTCATGATGATCCTCCGTAAGGGCTCTCAAAGAACGAACGGTGGGCATTGTAACGAATTGGAGTGGCGTAGCGGGCCGGGTCGCGCTCGCGGGCAGTGGACACGTGTGTCGGATTTTGATATGGTAGCTCGCCGGAGGAGGAACTCATGTTTCGCTACGCCTTCGTGATCGCATGGCTGGTGGCCTGGCTGCCGGCCTTCGCACAGGAGACGCGCGGGCAGATTCTGGGCCGGGTGGTGGATCCCTCGGGCGCCGTGGTGGTCGGCGTCACTGTGCAGGCCGTCAACACCGCCACCAACGTGCGGACCACCGCGGTCACCAACCAATCCGGGGACTATGTGCTGCCGTTCCTCGTCCCCGGAACTTATACCGTCACGGTGGAGGCGCCCGGGTTCAAGCGCTTCGTGCAGGAGGGGATCTCGGTCCAGGTCAATGACAAAGTGACGCTGAACGTAACCCTGGAAATCGGTCCCACCACGGAAACGGTGCGCGTGGTCAGCGACGCGCCGCTGGTGGATGCTTCCACCGCCTCGATGGGCCAGGTGGTGGATCACCGCCGGATCCTGGAATTGCCGCTCAAGGACGGCAACCCGATCATGCTTTCCAGCCTGGCGCCCGGCGTGCTCAACCTGACCACGGGCGGCTGGACGCGCCCCTTCGACGTGGGATCGCCTTCCTCGATCGCCATCAACGGCACGCGGACGGGTTCGAATGAGTTCATGCTGGACGGCGCGCCCAACATCCAACGCACCAATGTGGCTTATGTACCGCCGCCTGGGGTAGTCGAAGAATTCAAGATCCAGACCGCCACGTTCGACGCCAGTTACGGCTTCACGCCCGGCGCCGCTATCAACGTGAGCCTGAAAGCCGGCACGAACGCATTTCATGGCCAGTTGTACCATTTCCTGCAAAACCCGAAACTGAACGCCAACAAGTTTTTTTCCAACCGCGCGGGCCTGCCCAAGGCTGTGATCCGGCAGAACCGGTGGGGCGGCTCAGCCAGCGGACCTGTCTACCTGCCCAGAATTTTCGACGGCCGGAACCGAACTTTCTGGATGTACGGTTACGAAGGCATTCACGATTCCGACCCCCGCGGAACTTACACGACCGCGGTCCCAACCGCGCAGCAAAAGAACGGGGACTTCTCGGCCCTGCTGGCTCTGGGTCCCCAGTACCAGATCTACGATCCCTTCACCACACGGCCCGAGGCGGGCGGGCGCTTCCGTCGCGATCCCTTGCCCGGGAACGTCATCCCGCCCGCGCGTATCAATCCCGTGGCCCGCAAGATCGCCGACCTCTGGGACCCACCCAACCAGCAGGGGACTGCGGACGGGCGCAACAACTGGACCACTCCCGGGCCGGAATGGGACAAGTACTACAATCATGTCTTTCGCATTGATCACAATTTGGGCGATAAACATCGGTTCTTTGTGCGCGGCAATCTGAACGACCGGGTCCAGGAGTACAACCGCCGCTTCAAGGACGGGCAAGGCAATAACTTCTATCGCAAAAACCGCGGGTTGGCCTTCGACGATGTCCATTTGTTCAGTCCGCAGTTCCTGCTCAACACCCGCTACAGTTACACCCGCTTTATCGAAGGCACCCGCCCGCTGCAAATGGGTTGGGATCTCGCAGGTCTCGGCTTTTCAGCGAACTTCATCGAGCAGATCCGGCAAGTGGATCCCCGCGGCATCAAGCTACCGTACATCAACGTGAGCCAGTACGCGGTGCTGGCCGACGGGACGTACAACTTCCGATACAACGACATTCACGACCTGGCGGCCAACTTGACGCGCATGGTCCGATCCCACACCATGCGCTTCGGGGCCGGTTTTCGCGTGTACCGGGAAAACGCCTTCGATTTCGGCCAGTCCTCCGGGGCATTCAGTTTCGGCACTACCTGGACGCGCGGCCCTCTCGACACCTCACCGGGAGCTCCCATGGGTCAGAGCCTGGCCAGCTTTCTGTACGGCTTGCCTGATGGCGGCTATTTCCCGATCAACGATTCCTATGCCGAGCAGTCCAAAACGTGGTCGCTGTACTACCAGGACGACTGGAAGCTGACCAGCAACCTGACGCTGAGTCTTGGGCTTCGCTATGAGCTGGAAGAGCCGCTCACCGAGCGTTTCAACCGCACGGTGCGCGGCTTCGATGCGGTTTCGCCGAGTCCCATCGAGCCGGAAGTACGAGCCAATTATGCCCGCAGGCCTATCCCCGAAATTCCCCCCGAGCAGTTCCGGGTGAGAGGCGGACTCACCTTCGCGGGCGTCGGAGGCCTGCCGCGGACGTTGTGGCGGACGGACAAGAACAACCTGATGCCTCGTGTAGGCCTGGTCTACGCCCTTGGCCGCAAGACGGTCATCCGCACCGGCTACGGCATCTTCTTCGATCCGCTGGGCATCACGCGGCAGCATGTCATCCAGGCAGGCTTCAGCCGTAATACCGATTTCGTGGCCTCCCTGGACAACGGCCAGACCTTCATCGCCAACCTGACCAATCCGTTCCCCATGGGGCTGGACCGGCCCGTAGGCGCGGGCCTGGGCCTGGCTACCTTCCTCGGCCAGGGCATCAGTTACTTCGAGGAAAACCTGATCGCGCCTTACATGCAGCGGTGGCAATTCGGCATCCAGCGCGAGCTGCCGATGCAATCGGTCATCGAAGTCGCCTACGTGGGCAACCGCGGCACCAAGATCCGCATTGGCCGCCAGTATGACCCGGTGCCGCGCCAGTACTTGAGCACCTTGCCGGTGCGCGACCAGGCGACCATTGACTATCTCGCGGCGCAGGTGCCCAATCCGTTCTATCCCTTGCTACCCAAGACCTCGCTGGCAGGGGTCAACGTGTCGCGCGCCCAGTTACTCCGCCCCTATCCTCATTTCACCAGCGTAAGCGCCAACTGCAATCAGGGTTACTCATGGTACCACTCGCTGCAAACTCGTTTCGAAAAACGCTTCGCCCAAAGTTACACGGTCACCCTTGCCTGGACTTGGTCCAAGTTCATGGAGGCGATCGGCTACCTGAACGAAACCGATCCCGTGCCGGAACGCGTGATTTCGGACCAGGACCGGACCCACCGCATCGCGATCACGGGCTTGTGGGAGCTGCCTTTCGGCCGCGGCAAGCGCTGGGGCGCGAACGTTCATCCCGTGCTCAGCAAGCTGATCAGCGGCTGGCAGGCCCAGGGCATCTACCAGGGGCAGAGCGGCCCTGCGCTGGGCTTTGGCAACGCCATTTTCTTCGGGAATCTGAAAGACATTCCGTTGCCCAAGAGCCAGCGCACCGTGGATCGCTGGTTTAACGTGGACGCCGGCTTCGAGCGCGACCCGCGCAAGCAACTGGCGTCCAACATCCGCACCTTCCCGTCCCGTTTCTCGGGCATCCGGGGCGACGGCATGAACAACTGGGATCTCTCGGTCATCAAAAACACGGCTATCCGCGAAGATGTGCAGCTCCAATTCCGGGCCGAATTCATCAACGCGTGGAATCACACGCAGTTCGCGGCGCCGAACACCACGCCCTCGAGCACGGCGTTCGGTATGGTGACGGCGGAGACGCAGTGGCCGCGCACCATCCAGCTCGGGTTGAAACTGCTGTTCTGAGGCTCAACGGGAGGACTTGCGCCCCAGCTCGGGCCAGGTAGCCGCGTGCACCACAGGCGACGCACCCTGGAGCTCGCTGGTCGGAAAACGCACCCGCAGCTCCCGCCGCTCACCCGGCAACAGACTGAAGTAATTGTCCTCCCAATAACAGGGCGCCACTTCCGGACCCTGCTCGCCCCGGCGCACGGCCAAGTGGACGAGAAAAGCCAGACGGTCCGTTCGATTTTCAACCGTGACCACGCCCTCGGTCTCATTGCCGTCCTGACGAAAAACCGCCGTTGGCCGCAAAGGCACGGCGGCTAACTTCGCCAAGGCCGTGTAGTCCGGGTACGACTTGCTGTCAAGGTAGAACACACCACCGCGAGATCCCTGACCAGCCGGAATCTCGGGCCGGGTCGAGAGCCAGTAGAAATTATCGGAAATGATCCGTCCGGAGCTATCCCGCAGCTTCAGACTCAGGAAGAACGTAACGGAAAGATCGGGTGGCCACTTCAGCACGAACGCGCGGGTCTTGCCGTCAGCAGCGACGTCCACGCTGGCCGTCTCGACCAGCCGGGATCGCAAGTCGAAATCGAAAACCTCTGCCCGAACATGCAACTCCCGGAATGGCCGGTAGTAACTGTTGACCACCCATACCGAGTGGTCATCATAGGAGTATTGCACGTGCAACGGTTCGCAGGCCTTCTTCGCCCCGTAATAGGCGCCCCCGGCCAGAAGATACCAGTCAATGAACTGCCATGTGGGCGAGGCCGGCCATGCGGCGTTGTACTTCCAGGCCGTGATTCCTGTGGCGGAATACTTGTTGCGGGCGTAGGCTTCGTACATGCCGCGGGCGCTTTCATAATTCATGGCCTGGGCCTTCATCACGAAATCCTCGATGCCGCCAGGCTTCCCGTAACGCGCCTCCATCGCCTTCAGAAAGGCGTCAAAATAACGCCCGCCCTGGATGACTGTGTGGAACGACCAGGCCTCGGTCCACGGCGGCCAGAGTTCGTGCTCCGGCAACATGCGCCGCATGCTTTCCATCGGCGCTACGACCCCGCCAATGCCGCCGGACTGGGCAAAGCCCCAAGCGCCCGACTCCTTGTTGCGGTAGTAATGCGACGGCGTGGCGTAAGTCCACAACTGCCGGGTGCCGGTGCGCGTGCCGCCCGTCTGAAACCGGTCCTTGACATCGAAGGCGCCCGAATGCGGCTGGTAGGTGCGTTCGGGCGTGTACTCGGCGATCAGCTCGCGATAGGCCTTGTCGAGCGTTGGGGTGGGAAACGTCTCGTCGTGACCGAGGAAATGGACCAGGCTGGGATGATTGCGGATGCGCAAGATGGTATCCTTCACGCAGGCCACAGCCAGCGCCTCGTCCGGGATACTGCGACCGAATAACTGCTGCGTCACCATGACGCCGTACTGATCGCAAAGGTCATAAAACTCGTCCGTCTCGCGAATCGAAAATCCCTCCGAGCGCAGCATGTTGAAGTAGGCCTCGCGAGCGTACCGGATCAGCGCCTCGTAGCGCCGCCGCTCCAGACGCAGCAGCATGTCCGAGGTCATCCACGCAGCGCCCCGGATGAGAATCTTGTGGCCATTGATCACGTACTGCCGCCATCCCTCTTCGTTGAGGTATGTGGTCGCGTCGCGGATGCCGAACCGAACCCTCGCTTCATCGGAGAGCGTGCGGTTGACCCGGGCGAAAAGCCGCAGCTCGTAAAGTTCCTGCGGCCCGAGCGGATGAGGCCACCATACCCGCGGCCGGCGGATGCGAAGCTGGGGAAAACGATCTGCGGTGAAACGGACCAGCCGGGTTTCCCCGGGCGCCAGCGGGATGGCTTGTTCGAAACGACTCTGTTCGATCTCGCCCGCCACGCTTGCGGTAACCTCGCGGGCGCTCACGTTAGTAACCTCTACCGAAATCTTCAGTTCAGCCGAGGCCAGAGACGGCAACTCGAGTCGGGACGTGACGTAAGGATGCCGAAGGATGACGGGACCGCTCGCGGTGATATAGACGTCCCGCCACAGTCCCATATTCATGTCCGGAGGCTGCGGATTGTGGTCATCCCATCCGGTGGTGGCCTGGATTTGCTTGGTGCCGTAAGTGCGATTGGGCAGCAAGCCCGGCGGGATCACCTCGATCGCGAGGGCGTTCCGCGCGCCAATTCGAACCTGCCCGTCCACCGGTAGTTCGAAGCGCCGGAACATTCCGAGAATCTGATCGGCGCCGGCGATTTTCCGGCCATTCAACCACACGTTGGCCTGATAATTCACCCCGTCCAGGTGCAGACGCAAGTACTTCCCGCGGAATGACTCCGGTAAATCGAATTCCGTCCGGAACCACCAGGAGAAGCGAAACGGACTGCCTTCGGGCATGACCAGCCAGCGGCCTTCTTTGAAGCCGGGAATCTTTTTCAGGTTCAAGCCGTAGTAAGGGTCGGGGTAGACACCATTGTCCACCAGCGCTGCCAGCACCGTAGTCGGCACGCGGACCGGATACCAGCCTGCCGGCGTAAAGCCGGGTTGAGAAAGGGCGGCGCCGGTCTGGCGAACCTTTTGCGAGGACTGAAGGAACCAGTTCTCCGCCAACGAAAACCTTTCGCCGGCCATCAACGGCGCGAGGACGAACAATACCACGAGGAACTTCACGGGCCTGCCTCCCGGTCCCACTACGGGGGACACGACAACCCGATCCAGTCTATGCCAAACGAAGGCGGAGACGCGACTCGCGATCTGCCGTGCGTCGCACGTGGCTTGGGCAGCGCACCGGGCTGCTAGAATAAGCCTCATGGTGAAAGCCGGCCGTCTGCTCCTGCTCGCACTGACCGCCGCGTTTCTCGCACCGCTGGCCGCCCAAAAAATCATCACGGTACGACCCAAAGAGACCGACGAAGTGCTAGTAAACCCCGGCATCGGGTTCATGACTTTCCAGCGCTTCAACGGCGACGACCTCAACCCAGACCTGAAATGGACCGAAGGGTATCCCATCGTCTACCAGGAATTCAAGGGGACGCTGGAGAACCGAAACTACCCCTTGACTTCCATCGCTTACTTCCGCGTTTACTGGCGTTTCGTCGAACCCGAGGAAGGCCGTTACAACTGGGAGATGCTCGACAAGGCGCTGTTAACCGCCCATCAAAGGGGCCAGACCCTCATGCTGCGCATCGCGCCTTACGGGACGCGCCCTGACAACGACGTGCCTGACTGGTACCGCGCCATGGTGGGGGACGAAAGCAACAAACAGTTCCCGGAAAAGAAGTGGCGCACCGACCCCGAGGACCCCAGGTACGCCCACTATTTCGGGCGCATGATTCGCGCCCTCGGGCGCCGCTACGACGGCCACCCAGACCTGGAGAGCGTGGACCTGGCGATCGTCGGCGCGTGGGGCGAGGGGGCCGGCTCCGCTCTGCTCAGCCAGAAGACGCGCGAAGCCCTGGTGGACGCCTATCTGGAAGCCTTTCGCAAGACGCCTCTGGTCATGTTGCTGACCGACGAAAAGACCAACGGTTATGGCATCTCGCGCCGGGCGGTCGGCTGGAGGGTGGACTGTCTGGGCGACTTGGGGGGCTTCAGCCCCACCTGGAACCACATGTTCGACTATTATCCGCAGGCGCTGGTCAAATTCGGCATGCAAGACGCCTGGAAACGCGCTCCGGTAACCTTCGAAGCCTGCTGGGTGATGCAACACTGGAAGAACCAGGGCTGGGACATAGATTACATCATTGACCAATCTCTGAAGTGGCATATTTCATCGTTCAATGCCAAGTCCTCTCCCGTACCGGAAGAATGGAAGCCCCATGTAGAGCGGTGGCTCAAGAAAATGGGTTATCGGTTCGTGCTGCGCAAGTTTACTTATCCCGAGGTCGTGCGCCCGCACGGCAAGCTGGAGTTCACGAGCTGGTGGGAAAACAAAGGCGTGGCGCCCTGCTATCGCCGCTTTCCCGTCGCTCTCCGACTGAAAAACGATCGCCACACCGAGATCCTGGAGACTGACGCCGACATTCGAAACTGGCTGCCGGGCGACATCATTTACGATGACGCCGTGTTCCTGCCCGCAGAAATGCCGCCCGGCGAATACGAGCTGGCCATCGGCCTGCTGGATCCGCACACCCGACGACCGAAAATCAAACTGCCCATCGAAGGACGAGACAGCGAGGGATGGCACCGCCTGGGCACAATCCGCGTGCAGTAAGTGCATTGCGGACTCTGGCGCCCGCCGGCGTCCTGCTGGCCGAGGCGCTCATCTTCCATCGCCGCGTCCTCTTTTCGCGTAATTGGACGATCCCGTGGGACTTCCGGGATTACCACCTGCCGCTGGCCGAGTTCATGGCCCGCTCGCTGCGGGAAGGAAGGCTTCCGCTCTGGGATCCCTATACTTACTGCGGCGTACCTTTTTATGCCAACTTACAAACGCAGTTTGCTTATCCCCCTGCCTGGGTGACCATTGTCCTGAGCAATTTCGCCAGCGGGAAAAGGCTGCTTGACTTCCTGGAATGGTGCCTGGTTCTGCATATCTTTCTGGCGGGCCTTTTTGGCTACCTGCTCTTCCGGCGCCTGGGCGCCGGTCGGTGGGCCGCAATTTTCGGCGCCACGATCTTCCAACTTGGCGGGTACTTCGCTTCGCAAGCCCAGCATCTCGGCGCGGTCTGCGGGGCGGCCTGGCTGCCACTGGCCTGGCTGGCCGTAGTCGAGCTCGGCAGCGAGTTTCGTCTGCGGCGTCTTGCCGTGCTTGCGTTGGCGCTGGCCATGGCCTTTCTGGCGGGCTTCCCGGCGGTCACGATCGTGGTTGCCGTGACGACGCTTGGCCTGACCGCGGCCTTGGTCGCGTTCCGGCGCGCCTCGGTTCGACTCTTCGGGTGGACGGCGCTGGGAGGACTGTGGGCTGTCCTGCTGGCCGCTATCCAGTTACTCCCCGCGCAGGAGGCGGCGCGACTTTCCACAGCTTACTCGCGAGGGGAATTTGCCGGAACGGGCGGCGGCGTTCCGTGGATCGCGCTCTTGTCGCTCGTAATTCCTAACCATAACAACATTTTCGACTTGAATAACTATCATCTGGAGTGGAATCCTACCTTTCTTTACCTGTACTGTGGATGGGCGGGGCTGCTGTCAGCTTTGCTGGGCCTGGTTGCCTCCCGTTCCTCCTGGCGGCTGCCGGTCCTCGCAGTTACTCTGCTCTCGGGCCTTTGGATGCTGGGCGAAACCACTCCGTTCGGGCGATGGGCTTTCCTGGCTCTGCCCGTTGCGGTGAAGTCGCCGCTTTACGCAGAATTCGCGATGGCCGGCTTCTTGCTCGGGTTGGCCGCACTGGCCGCCTTGGGAGCGGAGCGGCTGGTGAGCGGGCGATCTCGATGGCTCGGGCCGCTGCTGGTCGGAGTGAGCGCGCTCGATCTTACGCTGGCCGGTTCGAGCCGCATGATGAACACCGTTCGCGTAGACCAGGAGCCCGCCGCCACCGCTGAACAGTTCGAAGGGAGCCGTGAGACGCTGGAGGGCATGCGCCGCCTCGTCCGGCAAACCGTGCCGCCGTGGCGTGTCGAGCCCTACCGCGACTCGATGCGCTGGGCCAACAGCGCGCCCATGACCGGCATCCCCACCGCTACCGGCAACGATCCGCTGGCACCGGCCCGCATCCTGCGCGTCCGGCGGCTGTTCGGGCAGGGCCAGCCGTGGCTGCGCTACTGGGAACTCTCCGACCTGAATTCGCCACTGCCCGGGTTACTCAACGTGCGCTACGTAGTCACCTGGGCTCCCAGCGATGCGCCGGCGCTCCAGCACCCGCAGTGGAAACGCGTGGCCGACCTGCCCGGCCATCAGGTCTACGAGAACCTGCGCGTGTTGCCACGTTTCTTTCTCGTCAGTCGGGTCGTGGCGGCGGCCAGCGAATCGCACGCTCTGGCCCTGCTCGGTTCCCCCGACTTCGACCCGCGCCGGGAAGCCGTCGTGGAAGGCGCCGGGCCACTGGACACGGAGCCGACCCAACGGCTGCCCGTACGCGTCCTGAAATACGAGGACCGAGAAGTTGAGTTGGAAGTAGAAACCGCGTCGCCCGCCTACCTGGTTACTTCCGAGACTTACTATCCGGGCTGGCGGGCTTGGGTGGACGGGCGCCCGGCCGAGCTGTATCTCACCAACGTCGCCTTCCGCGGATTGTTTGTGCCGCCTGGCAGGCATCGGATCCGGATGCGCTTCGAGCCGCCGGTTTTTTACTACGGCCTGGCGCTGAGCGGGCTGGGATGGGGTCTGTGGCTGGTGGCAAGTTTGTGGCGGAGAACCGCCAACAACGCAAGGAAAACTTCTGACCTGGAGGGCGCTGATGGACAAAGTGAGGGTGGGTTTGATCGGATCAGGCTTTGTGAGCGCGATTCACTATGAGGCGCTGAGACGCGTGCCTCGGGCGGAGGTGGTGGCCGTGGCCTCGCCACGCGGCGCGACGCGCTTTGCGGCCGAGCGAGGCATCCCGCGCGGATTCGCCGATTACCGCCAGTTGCTCGAGTGCAGGGATGTAGACATGGTGGTCGTTGGCGTGCCCAACGACCTGCATTGCCGGATCACGGTGGACGCAGCCGCCGCCGGCAAACACGTGGTGGTGGAAAAGCCGCTGGCTCTGAACCTGGACGAGGCGGACCGAATGATCGAGGCTTGCCGGCAGGCCCGCGTGAAGTTGATGTACGCGGAAGAGCTTTGCTTTGCGCCCAAATACGTGCGGCTGAAAGAACTGGTGGACGAGGGCGCGCTGGGGCGCGTCTACCTGGTCAAGCAAAGCGAGAAGCACGACGGACCGCATTCAGACTGGTTCTGGGACGTTCGCCGCTCAGGCGGCGGCGTGGCCTTCGACATGGGCTGCCACGCGATCGAGTTCTTCCGCTGGATGCTGGGCAAGCCTCCGGCCCTCGACGTCTATGCACACCTGAGCACGTCCGTGCACTTCGACAAGACGCAGGGCGACGACAACGCGGTCATTCTGGTGAACTTCGCAGGCGGCGCTACAGGCCTGGCGGAAGAGAGCTGGTCGAAACCCGGCGGCATGGATGACCGGGCCGAAGTTTACGGTTCGGAAGGCGTGGCCTACGCCGACCTGCTGCGGGGCAGCTCGATCCTGACCTACAGCGAGCGCGGCTACAGCTACGCGGTAGAAAAGGCCGGCCTCACGCGCGGGTGGTCGTTCACGATGTTCGAAGAAATCTGGAACTACGGCTTCCCGCAGGAATTCGAACACTTCGTGAATTGCGTCGCCGAGGACCGCGAACCCCGGGAAACGGGCGAGGACGGGCGCGCCGTGTTGCAAGTCCTGATGGCGGCCTACGAATCGGCGCGCACGGGACGACGGGTGTCGCTGCCGTTCCGCCCCGCCGTGCGCGCGCCGATCGAACTCTGGAAGCCGGGCATCCTGGGCATGAGGGCGCCGGAACCGGGCAATCCAGCCTGACCTCCCCGCGCCCGGCGGTTGCTTCGACCCCTCGCGCTCGCTATCATGAAGTTGTCCGGTTGGAAGGCGGGCGGCAGGCGTCGCCGCCCCCGAGCAAGGAGGTCATTCAATGGGTCCCTTGGGCTGGCAGGAAACGCTGTTTATCTTCCTGCTCGCCCTGCTCATTTTCGGTCCGAAGAAGTTGCCGGAACTGGGGCGCAACATCGGCAAGGCCATCACCGAGTTCCGTCGCGCCTCCAGCGAGCTCAAGGCAACCTTCGACCGCGAGATGCGCAGCCTGGAGCAGGAGAACCAGTCCTTGCAAGAGGTGACGCGTAGCTACGATTACGACTACTCGAGCTACGACTACAACTACGACTCCTCGTACTACGACAGCGGAAGCGACTCCTACGGTGGCACCGAGTACGCGAGCACCGACTACGGCAGCTCGTCCGGAGAGGCTTCCGCAGAAGCGTCCACCGACAGCGTGTCCGCAACTCAGGGCGCTGCGAACGAACCCGGCGCGGATGCCGGCGAGCCGGTCCAACTGGCGGCGGCCCCTGAGCCTGCTGCCCCGGAGACCCAGGCCAGCGATGCCGCACAGCCCCGACCCGCCAGCGATCCGCCGGTCATTACCAGCTGAGCTGCGAGCGTTCTGAAGTCGCCCCACTGCCAGCATGGAGTTTGAAAAGGATCCCCGCGAGGCCGCTGCCTCAGGACAGACGGAGGAGACTGCCCGCACGGACGACCCACACGGGCCGTCGGAATCCCCCGAGGAAGGTCAGGCCGCGCCCGATTTTGCCGAACAGGGACTCGGTCCCTACCGCGAGGACGGAACCTTCGATTACGAAGCGGATGCCGGCGCCTACCAAGCGGATACCGGCGCCGCCAGCGCCGAAGCTACATCCACTGCTGCCGTAGCCGAGGCAGCCGGCGGCGGCGCCCAGCCCCCCGCCCCTCCCCCGCGCCCCAAGACGCCGGAAGAGGAAGAAGAGGAGCAGATGCTCCGCATGTCCTTCCTCGAACACCTCGAGGAGTTGCGGGCGCGCATCATCAAGGCCCTCGC
>JAPWUP010000100.1 GCA_028275505.1 Bryobacteraceae bacterium | reverse complement strand
CGCGAGCGCGTGCGCAGCGCCTGCGCCGCCATGAAGCAGGCCACCGAGGAATAGTAACCCTCCTCTTCGTTGGCTACCGTGCGCTTGCGATCGCGGATGCGGTCCAGCCAGTCGCGCAGAATGTTCTCCGCGTTCTCCGGCTTGAAGCGCACCGCAGCGGGCGGTTCCTTGCTGAATTTCGTATTGGGCGTGTAAATATAACCGTAATCCTGGACGTAACGTTCCGCCCACAAGGTGCCGCCCGTGCCGCGCAGCTCAACCCCGGCCGATGTTCTTACTCCGGGTGCCGTCAGACATTCGGCAGTGAAAGTGACAATGACTTCCTCGGGGTATTCGAGAATGAAGCTCACTACGTCGGGAGTATCCCTGCCGTCCTTGTAATAATAAATGCCGCCGCCCGCCACCGCCGCCAGCGGCTTGCGCAAAGACAGCCAGTGGTGGGCCGAATCCACCACGTGGATGGCGATGCCCATAATCATGCCGCCCATGTAATGCAGCCACTTGTAAGGGCTGAAGTAAATCTCCGGATTCCAGGGAACCTTGGGACCCGGCCCCAGCCAGCGGTTCCAATCCAAACCTTCCGGTTTGCGCTCGAAACCCGGCGGCGCAGTCCGAATGTAGCCCGTGTTGGATGTGTACCAGGTGCGCGCCAGCCCGACCTTGCCCATGATGCCGGTGTCAATGTAACGTTTCTTGGCCTCCACGAAATTGGACAGACCGCGGCCCTGCATCCCCACCTGCACGATGCGCCGGTTGGCGCGCGCCGCCCGCACGATGGCCTGACCGTCCTTGGGGAAATGCACCATGGGCTTTTCCACGTAAACGTCCTTGCCCGCGTTGAGCGCGTCCACCGTCATCGTCGCGTGCCAGTGATCGGGCGTGGCGATAATGACCGCATCCACATCCTTGCGTTCCAGCACCTGCCGGTAATCCAGGTATTGCTCCGCCGCACCGCCCGCGATCTTCGCCGCTTCGTTGCGCCGCACGTCATAGACGTCGCAGACGGCGACCAACTGGATTTCGTTTCCGGCAATGCGCTGCAAGGCCTTCATCAGCCACTGCCCGCGACCGCCCGTGCCGATGACGCCGATGCGGATCCGATCCGACGCCCCCAACACGCGCGCCGCCGAAGCCGCCGTGGCCGAACCGAGAAAGAACCTGCGCGTACTCCGCATGTTGCCGCTCCTGCACCGTTCGATAACGACCGGCCTTTAGCCTAGCACGAAGACCAGGCGGTTTTCGTCGCGGGGAACCGGCTTGACACCGGGCCATGGCGGGCGTACAAAAAAGGCAAGGGGGTTTGTCCCATGCTGGAACTGAGCAAGCGGAACAAACCCGACCTGGACGACAGGAGGGTGATCTTCCTGGAGTTCGTGGCGGCGACCACCATCTTCGCAATCATCGCCCTGGTGCTCTACATGGTCTTCACCTACCGTCCCGCATGATCGGCGCTTCGGCGCGCGCCCCGCGGCTCCGGCGAAATTCCCACGGAGGCACAGGGTTCGCGTCCGCCCACAGCCCGCGGCGCGCTGCACGGGCTTCCTGCTCGAGCCGCGCCAGATCCCCAGCTTCCGGCGCATACTCGCGGTACCACCACGCCAGACCGGCCCGCACCAGCTCCTGATTGAGCACCCGACCGTCGGGCAAAACCACCTCGGCCAGCAGCCGCCCATAGCGATCCGTTCCGTGACTTCGCAACACCACGCTCTGCCCGAACGCCAGATCGCCCGTGAAGCGGCGCGCCACGTTGGCGAAGGCCTGCCCGCGTTCCGGGCAATCTATCCCCCAAAGCCGCACCCGCACGGGACGGTTGTCTTTGAGCACCTCGATGGTATCCCCATCGAGGATTCGGATGACCTTAACCGCCGGCGTAACCGCCCTCGGAGCCCGCCGGCAGCCGGCTGAAACCAGCAGCAGCCACGCAATCAGCGCAGCCGGAACCAGCCTCAGTGCGCGCCCCCTCATGCCACCTCCTCGCGGAGCCGGCCCTCGGGCGGCTCGAATCGCGCCAGCACAAAGGCCAGAGCCTCTTCCGGGGTCTGCACCCGCCCTTCCAGTTGCGCGTCTTCCACCTCGCGCAGGATCACGGAGAAGGCCGGCCCCGGCCGGTAACCGGCGCGGATCAGGTCGTGACCGGTGATCAGTCGTTTGGGCCTCAGCGCCTCGGGCGGGGTTTCCTCGAGCTTGCGACGCACGAACTCGTAGTTCTCCAGGTTCCCGTGACTGGCCAGACAATCCAGGCGGTGCAGCTCCATGTGTTCTTCGAAGTGCTCCATGGCGAGGAAGCGTTTCAGCTTGCTTTCGCGCATGTGCTTGACGTGCCGCCAGCGCAGGTGATAGCGCACCAGGGCCTCGACGCGGCGGATCTCCTCGCTGGAAAAGCGCAGGCGCGTCATGATCTCGACCGCCATCTGGGCGCCCACCACGTCGTGCTCGTCAAAGCGAATGCGATCCGCCACACGGTAGGTTCTCGGCTTGCCCACATCGTGCAGGAGCACGCCCATCGCCAGCGTGGTCGTGGGCCGCTGCATCAGCTCGAGCATCAGCAGCACGTGCGTCCACACGTCGCCTTCCGGATGGAACTCGGGTGGCTGCGGGACGCCTTTCATGGCGGCCACCTCGGGCAGGATCTCGGCCAGCAGCCCGGTTTCGTCCATCATTTCCATGCCGCGGCGCGCACCGCCCTCGGTGAGAATGCGGACCAGTTCGATGCGGATCCGCTCGGGCGAAATGCGGCTGATCTGCTTGTGCTGGCGGCGAATCGCTTCCAAGGTGCGCGGCTCGATGCGGAAGTTCAGAGCGGCGGCGAAACGCACGGCGCGCAGCATGCGCAGGTGATCTTCGGCGAAACGCTGCTCGGGATCGCCGATGGCGCGGATCAATCCCTCGGCCAGATCCTGCCGCCCGCCGACAAAATCCAGCACCTCGCCCGTCTCGGGATCCATGAGCAGCCCGTTGATGGTGAAATCGCGGCGGACCACGTCGAGCCTGGGGTCGTTAACGAAGGTCACGCTCACCGGGCGCCGCCCGTCCACATAGCGGTGATCGCTGCGCAGCGTGGCCACCTGCACTTCCGCGTCGCCGTCGCGCACGAGCACCACGCCGAAGTCCGGTCCGATCACGAAGGAGTTCTCGAACAATGCGGCCACTTTGTCCGGCAGCGCATCGGTGGCCACGTCGTAGTCTTCCGGCTCGCGCCCGAGAAGGTGATCGCGCACGCAGCCTCCCACCAGCCAGGCCTGATGACCCGCGGCCCGCAGTCGCTTCACCACAGCGCGCGCCAGCTCTTCCGCTTTCCTGCTCACCCTCCTATGATCGTATAGGTTAGTTAGCAGGAGGTTCCGAGCCATCTCGACCACACAATCCACGTCGCCCGCTGCCCCGACCAAGGTGATCGTGGCCACCACGGTGGCCCTGAGCTTCATCTCCTTCTGGCGGGCAGCGGCCATCGTCCTGAACGATCTGGCCTCGTCGTCCTTCTACGCCGGCGGCATTGCCGAGCAGGCCATCGGACGATCCGCCCCCTGGTTCGTGCTGGGCGTCATGCTGTTCGCCTTCGCCGTGCGCTCCGTCTACATGGAGAGCTGCTCGATGTTCGTGCGCGGCGGCGTTTACGTGGTGGTGCGCGACAGCATGGGCCACGTGGCGGCCAAGTTTTCCGTATCTGCGCTGGTTTTCGATTACATCCTCACCGGCCCCATCTCTTCGGTGAGCGCGGGCCAGTACCTAGCAGGTCTGATCAACGAAACCAGCGAGCTGATGGGACAGAGTTTCCGCGTGGACGCCGATTTGTTTTCGGCGGCCTTCGGCGTGGCCGTGACCCTGTATTTTTGGTGGGCCAACATCAAGGGCATTCAGGAGTCCAGCGCCAAGGCCTTGCGCATCATGCAGATCATGACCGTCATGGTAGTGGCGATCCTGATCTGGGCGCCGATTACCCTGCTGATGCGCGGCGTGGCCCAACTGCCTCCCTGGCCCGTTCCCTCTAACCTTCGCTTCAGCCCGGACGCTCTCGGCTGGTTGAAGGACACTCCCTGGCCAAACGTAGGCGCCATCGCCATCCTGATCGCCTTCGGGCACTCCATCCTCTCCATGAGCGGCTTCGAGACCCTTGCCCAGGTGTATCGCGAAGTCGCCTATCCCAAGCTCAAGAATCTGAAACGAACCGCCAACTTGGTGTGCGGCTACGCGCTGGTCTCCACGGGACTGGTGACCTTGCTGGCCGGCATGATCATTCCCGAGTCGCAACGGCCCCGCTATTACAACAACCTGATCGCCGGCCTGGCCATGAACCTCGCCGGACCCGAGCTCATGCGCTGGCTCCTGCACGGCTTCGTGGTGCTGGTGGGCGTGCTCATCCTTTCAGGCGCCGTGAATACCTCGATGATCGGCGCCAACGGCATGCTCAATCGCGTGGCCGAGGACGGCATCCTGCTGAACTGGTTCCGCCGTCCCCATCCGCGCTTCGGCACCAGCTACCGCATCATCAATCTCATCACCCTCCTGCAACTGGTAACCATCACCGCCAGTCACGGCGATGTCTACCTGCTGGGCGAGGCATACGCCTTCGGCGTCGTGTGGAGCTTCTGCATGAAAGCGCTGGGCGTGCTCGTGCTCCGTTTCCAGCGGCATGACCAGGAGTACAAGACGCCGCTCAATCTGCGCGTGGCAGGCCGCGAGGTACCCGTGGGTCTCGGCCTCATCACCTTGACCCTGTTTGCCGTGGCGGTGGCCAACCTTCTCACCAAGAAGTTCGCCACCATCTACGGTGTCAGCTTCACCCTGTTGTTGTTCGTCCTGTTCACGATCTCCGAGCGCATCAATCTGGCTCGCCGCGCCCGCCAGCCCAAGGGCCTCGAGGAGTTCAATCTCGAACTGCAACCCAACGTTTCCACAGAAACCGTGCGCGCGCGCCCGGGTTGCGTGCTGGTGGCGGTGCGGGATTACCGCCACATGTACCACTTGCAGAAGGTTCTCGAAAAGACCAATGTGCGCAAGCACGACATCGTGGTGATGACCGTGCGCACCATCCCGCCCGGCGCCGGCGAATACGAGCTCTCCGAAGAACAGCTCTTCACCGACTACGAAAAAGAGCTCTTCACGCGCGTGGTGGCGCTGGCGGAAAAGGAGGGCAAGCCGGTCGAGCTGCTCACCGTGCCCGGTGTGGATCCCTTCGACGCCATGGTGCAGACGGCGGCCCGTCTCAAGGCCTCACGCCTGGTCACCGGAGTCTCGGCGCGCATGAGCTCGGAAGAACTGGCCCGGCGCATCGGCCTGGCCTGGGAGCGATTGCCCGAGCCGCGCCACGCTTTCTCACTGGAAATTATCAGCCCGGACCGGCCTTCCGTCTACGTGAACCTCGGTCCCCATCCCCCGCGGCTGTGGCCGGAAGACATCGAGCGCCTGCACGAGCTCTGGCTACAGCTTTCCAGCCTCGAAGAATTCGGCGCGCGGTTGCACCATCGGGATGTAGTTGGCGTCGCGCTGCGCCGCCTGGAGCGCGATCTGGCTAGCGACAAGCGCGAGGAAGTGCTGGAGGATTTGCGCCGTGAACTACGTTCCGGTTGATTTCTTCCGGCTGCCGCGCGTTTTTTGACTCTCCTCGCCCGTCGCATCGGGAGCGATCGTCGAAAGCACTTCGCGGAACAAGGCCTGCTTTTTCAGATCGCGCCGCGAGGGCGGCGGCTGCTCGTGGCGGTAGTCATGTTCGTGGTAACACGTGCGACAGCGCACTTTGGCCGGCTCGGCATTTACGATCGAGACCACGGAGTGGTTGGTCAGCCGCTTGCACTTGACGCAGTAGTCGTCAATGATGTCGCCCAATTGCAGTTCCCGCATGGCGCCCTCCGCTCCCGCAATCGCCCTGCCGATTGTAGCACGCAGCCGGGGTCTCACAGGGCAGCGGCCAGCAGGCCGGCAGCCGCCGCCCCAAGCATGACCCAGCCGATGTCTACACGGGTCGCGGTCAACAAGACAAAAGACGCCAGCGCGACGGCGCCGGAAAAGGCGCCGGTAACCGACTCGCGCGCCAGCGGCAGCGTGGAAGCAACCAACAGACCGGCCGCGGCGGCCAGCACTCCCTCGATCGCACTGCGAATCCGCGGCTGGTTCGCCTTGCTGCCCACGTATCGCGCCATGGGAATGATCAGGAACGCCGGCGTCATCAACGCCAGCAGGCCCATGAACGCTCCCGGCACGCCGGCCACAAAGTAGCCCACACTGACCACGTACAAACCGTACGGTCCGGGACCGGCGCGACCGGCGGCCACCGCCGCGTTCAGCTCCCGATCCGTCAACACGCGCCGCTCGACTACCAGATCGTGATGAATCACGGGCAGCGAGGTCAGCCCGCTGAATGAGGTCACCGTGGCTTTCAGCAACAGCAGGTAGAGAACCAGCAAGTTCATGAGGGCTCCCGCATCTGGCGTTCCGCCAACGGTCCTGTCCAGAGCGCCCCGGCCGCAGCCCCCAGCCCAAGCACCACCAGAGGCGAGACCGAAAAACCGAGCAGTAACAGGAGCGCTCCCAGCGTCAGCACCGCGATCCGCAAACGGTTGCCTGCGACAAGGCGCGGGCGGATCAAGTTCCAGGCCGCGGCCACCATCATGCCTACTGCCGCCGCGAGCAAGCCGCCGATGGCGCCTGCGGCCAGTCGCATGCCTTGGAGTTCCTCGTACGCGGCCGTGAGCGCGATCACCAGAAGGCCGGAAGGAACCGTAGCGGCAGGCACCGCGATGAAAGCCCCCAGCCATCCTCGCAGGAACCACCCGACCGCCGCGCAAAAGGCCAGCACGTTGGTCCCCGGCGTCACTCGGGCCAGGGCAAACGCCAGCGCGTATTGATCCGCGCTCAGCCAGCGCCGGCGTTCCACCAGCTCCCGCTGAAACGCCGCCATGATGGGATCGCCGCCACCGAACGTCAGATTACCGATGCGCAGGAAGATCCAAGCCATTTCCCGCAAGCCAGCCACGGGCATAGCGACAATGTTACATTCAAATCAGCGGGCCTCGTGTGGAAGAGCAAACGGCTGTGGGCGATCGTGCTGGGGGTAACGGCTGTCGCCGCAGGGGCCGCCGCGTGGCTGTACCAGCACCGGGTTGCCTCGCGCGTTGCCTCCTCGGCCCCACCCACCCCTGTGGTGCTGCCGCCCGAAGTGACCTTGCCCGGCGCTATTCGCGCCCGGCACGTGGTTGCCGTGCCCGCCCCCGTCGAAGGACTCCTCGAACAGTACATGGTTCAGCCGGGCCAGGAGGTCTTCGAGGGCCAGTTGCTGGCTCGCATCCACAACGAGGGTCTGGAAGCAGCTCGCCAGGCCGCGCAGGCCGATATGGAGCGCGTGGAGGCACGGGTCCGTGCCCTGGAAAGCGCGTTAATCGCGGCCCGCCTGGAAGCTTCGCGGGCGCGCGCCGAGGCCGAGCGCGTGCGCGACGACTACCAAAGGGCGGAGAAGACCTTCGAACGCCAGCAGTTCCTGTTCAAGGAAGGCGCCATCGCCAAGATGGTCTTTGAAAAGGCGCGCAAAGAATTCGAAGCCGCGCGCCAGCAATACGAAGCAGTGGAAAACCTGGCAGGGCTGGCCGAGGACCGCGTCGCCTCCCTCACCAAAGAACTCGATAGCACGCGCCAGCAACTGGAAAAGGCTCGCGAGGCTTTGGAGGAGGCCCAGCAAAGGGTGGCCGCCACCGAAGTCCACTCACCTGTGAACGGCATCCTGCTGGCACGCACCCGTCAGCCCGGTGACCCGGTCGGACCCCACGTGCCCGATCTGCTTCAGATCGCCGTGGATCTTTCCGTGCTGGAAGTCGTGGTGGAACCCGAGCCGCCTGTACTGCAGCGGCTGAGTCCCGGATACCCCGCTTTGGTGGACGTGCCTGAAGCACCCCAGACCGGGCTGCCCGGGCGGGTTCTGACCATCGAAAAAGACGGGCACGTCATCATCGAATTCAGCAATCCCAACCCTGCGATCAAGCCCGGCATGAACGCCAAGGTGCGGATTGCGCTGAATCCCGGCGCGCCCGGCAGTCCGCGGTAAGGATCAACTCTCGCAAGGCGGCAGCGAGGCCATGCCGTAGCGACGTGCTTCTTCCTCCATGCGCCGGCGAAGCTCGGCTTTGCGATCCTCGGGCAGGCGCGATGGCTGATAGCGCCCGATCAGGCGCTCTACTTCCCGTACCGCCCTGTCCTTCAGGCTCGGGGCGCCCGCCTTCATCCACCGTTCCCGGTTGGCGCGGTCAATCACCGGGCCGGGGAAGCTGATCTGCTCGTGCAGATAGCGCCGCGTGTGATCGGCGATCAACAAGTGCTTTTCGCGCAGTAGCTCTTCGAAGAGGGGGAGGGCAGGAAAATCTTCACGCGGCTCGATGCCGCGAACCAGCCGGTAGCACATGCGACAGATTTCGTGATCCACCACGAGCTTTTCCAGGCTCTGGCAGCTCTCGAAATCCAGCATTCCTGGGCCGGAAACGCTGTTGATGCCGGCAAGAATCGCGAGCACGGCGCCCATACCGGTCTCCAGCCCGGCCTGGGCATCCAATTCCTTGGCGTCGCTCAAGGCGATGTAGCCCTGCGTGGGCAGCCCCAGCCGCTTGCCGATCTCGGCGTTGGCGCAATTGAGCATCGCGGTCTCGATCGCTCCCATCGGGGTAGTCTCGTAGCGAACGTCAAAGACCGCGGGCGAGCCGCCGTACAGCAGGGGATGCCCGGGCGCCACCGTCTGGCTGATCACCACACCGCTGAGATTCTCCGCCGTCTGCTGGATCAGGCTTCCCACCAGCGTGACCGGCGCCATGAAGCCGGAGAGCGGCATGGAAACCAGCTCCACCGGGATGCCGGCCCGAGCGCAGTCCACCAGGTTCTGGCTGGTGACGTCGCTCCATTTCAGCGGCGCCGTGGGGCAGCAGGAAAAGATCGTAAGGGGCTTGTCGCGCAGGCTGCGGTCATCGCCCCTGACGATGAGTTGCAGGTCCCGCATCACCTGGAAGCCCTCGATGGTGAACGCTCCGGTGACGACGGGCTTCTCCCCGTAGAGCAGGCTCAGATAGAGCCGGTAACTGTCGGAAATCTTCTCCGGCACGTCGGCCGGGATCAGCGCAGTGCTCTGCGCGGCCAGGAACTCGAGCTGGCTGGTCAGCTTGACGTAGCGCACGTAATCGGAGGTGTCCGGTCGCCGCATGCGACCGGTAGCGGGGTCGAGAATGTGGATGGCCGCCGACCCAGGCGTGAAGTAAACATTGTCACCCGCGAACTCGTGGGTCGGGTTGCCCAGCACGTCGAACAGCCGGAAGGATCGGGGCGCTGTGGCCAAGGCGCGATCCAACAAATTCTCTGTGAAACGAACCCGCCCGTCCGCGCCCACCTTGGCCCCGTGATCGGCCAGCAGCTCCACCAGCGGCGGATTGTGGATTTCGACGCCCAGATGGCAGAGCAACTGCCGCGCTTCGGCAAGGATCCGCCCAATCAGATCGTCGTCGAGCAGACGCAGCGCAGGCCTCATCGCATGCCTTTCTCAGGCCGCGCTGGCGTGGCGCTTGAGGATCTGGGGCAGATTCTGGGAAAACGCGGCTCGCATGAGCACCAGGTCGGCGCCGGTCTCCTGAGCCTTTTGCTTGAGCTCGCCCTGCACGGGCAGCACGTACCCGATCACGGTGATGCGCTTGAGCTCGGAATCGCTCTTGAGCCGGGCCAGCGTTTTCAGCGGATGGATATCCTGGAAGTTCAGATCCATCAGGATCAGGGAAGGCATTTCCCTGGCTTTTTCCAGGAGTTCCTTGTCGGTCTTCACGAACTCGACCTGTAATCCCGCTTTCTTGGCCGCATCGGTGATCTTGATGGTGAAAAAGAGATCCCCGACCGCCGCCAGTACTTTCTTGGCCTGTTTCTGCATAGGGTCCCGTCTTTTGCTTTGAAGTTCCGCAATCCCCGAAATCGGCTTGGATTTCGAGCGAGTGCTGCTGAGTTGGGGGGAAGTTCAATGATAACTCTTTTCCCGGTGCTGGCGCAACCCGGCATCGGGGCCAATCCCGCAGTTTTTAAACCAGATAATCCTACCCGATCGCTGGAACTGACCCTCACGCTTCGCGCGAAAAAGCGGCTTCCGGCCCGGCGGATGCAACCCGCCGGCTTTCGGTCTCCAGCAGCATGCCCGCCAGCTCCACGGCGGTGACCTGCCCGGCGCTGACCACCGGCGCTCCCTCCAGCATCGGCCATCGCTCGCGGGCAACATCCAGAAGTGCGGGCCGAATCACCCACAACATCGGGCAAGGCTGGCGCGCCTGCAACAGGTCAAGCGCTGGCGCCCAGCCTTCGCCCCGCAACTCCAGCGGCCCCACTTCGTCCACAACCATCAGATCGGGCCTGGCCGCGGCCCCGTCCGCAAGCGCTTGCCGCCCGAACTGGAGGGCCACCGGATCGAACCAATATGGACCCTGAGCCAGATGCCCGGGCGTCTGGGCACGCCGCGCCAGCCACAACCGTCGGCCCGTCAGCAGGTCCTCGATCTGATAGCCGCTCCGGACGCCGTCATCCCAGAAGCCGGGCGAAAGGATCCCGGCCACTCGCCCCCCTCGGGACCGCACCAGTTCGGCCAATTCCGCGCACAGGGTGGTCTTCCCTTCCCCTTTCTGGCCGGTGAGCACGACGACAGGCGGACCGGCGGTGCGATTCTGCCAGTATTCCACGCGGTCGAACAGCCCTGCGAGCACCTGGGCGGGGTTCTTCCGCGCCGCCCGCAGACCGGGAATTGCGCTTACGAAATCGGGCAGCGCTTCAAAAGCCGCTTGGAGCGCGGCGCCCAACGGCGCCAGACGTCCGCGATACAGCCATGACGAAATCCGCGGATGCTTCAGCTCCACGCTGATCGCCGAAAATAGCACGACCACGTAGACAGCGCGCAGGATCATCTGTGCGCCTGCACGAGCCCCGGCCGCTATATCACCTTCCAGCGCGCCCAGCACCAAACCGGACAGCAGCAGGACCACGCCCAGCTCGATCCACAACCGCGGCCGCCTCAGACGGCGCAAGCGTCCGCCGTAGCGCCAGACCGCCAGGCCCACCACCGCGGCCACGACCGGGGCTGCCGCCTCCAGCGGCGCAGTGGAAAGCCAGTACAAACCCGCAGGCAGGGCCGCCACCGCCAGTCCTAATCCCACAAGTGATGGGCGCGGCCCGCGGGTGACCTTCGCCTGCGCCGAGTACAAGCCGATCGTCGCCCGCTCCCCCGCCGGCTGATAAGCTCCCGGGCGGAACCCTTTCCCCAACCGCCATCCCGCTACGCCCGCAGACGCACCGAGCACGCCCTGAACTGCCAGCAGCAACAGGATGGGACTCACCGGATCCAAGCCTTGCCAGCCCGTTACGCGGGCAGCGTACTTCACGAGGCCCTCATAGAGCCGCACGATGTCGGCGCCGTAGACGACCAGCAGCGACACGATCTTGTGCACCAAAGTGAGGCTGACCGCGGCCGCTCCGCCCACCGCGCAGCCCAGCGCCCCTGCCCCAAGCACCCTGAGAGCAACTTGCAGTAGCAGCCCTTCCGCGAAGATCCCGATTATGGGACCCAGGATCACGGCGCTGGGCGAGACCGACTTCATCAGCGCGCAAATCAGCGCCGCGCGCCACACCAGCCCGCGGTCCCGCCACACCTGCGCGCCGGCGCACATGAGCAGAACCCCCAACGACGCCAGCAGCGTCCCCGTGAACGGCACGCGCAGGTTGTGCAGGAAACTGCCTACGACGATCTCGAACGCCGCCCACAGGCTGCCCAGCGCCGCCGCGCGCCTCCACACCCTGCCGGCCGCAAGCTGCCTGCTCTCAGAAACGGTAACGGAGGTTGATGTAACCATGGCGTCCCGGCTCGGGATACCCTTCCAGCAACGAGTAGTTACGGTCGAACAGGTTGCCTGCCCCGATCTGAACTTCCAGACCGCGCCCCAGACTTACCACGCCTCCTGCACCGGCCACCGAAATCTCATCGCCGAACCATAGCCGCCCGGCGTCGTTGCGGTTCAACCGTCCCGACTCGAAATACCAGTCGGCGAAGAGCGTCACTCGCGGCGTCAAGCGCGCGCTCCCCATCGCGTAGACGCGATGCCGCGGCGCCCCCAGCGGCGGCCATCCCGGATCCGTGAGATTCCGCCGACTCAGATAAGTGTAGTTCGCCGTCACTTCCAGCCGCGAAATCGGGCTGCTGCGGACGCTCAGTTCGGCGCCCAGATGCCGCGTACGTCCCAGATTCCGCAACTGGTAGACATTTGGCTCGACGTAAAATCGGTCCAAGGCGCCGTTCAGCCAGCTCGCAAACAAGGCAGCCTCGACCAGGCTCCGCTTGCCCAACAGTTGTGAGTAACCCGCTTCCCAGTTACTGGCCTGCTCCTGGCGCAGAAAGGGATTGGGTATGCTCGTGCCCAGCCGGTACGAGTAACGGTCTTTTAGCGTGGGCAACCGGGTCTTGCGCGCGAAAGTCAGTCGCAGGCGCCCCGAATCGGAAACTCCCTGCCATAAACCCGCCTGGAAATTCCACGCCGCCAGATGCGCCCGTGGAAACGGCAGAACGGCGCCGCCGCGCAGATCGTCCGCCCGGCGGTTCTGGATCCGGTCTGTGCTCAGGCCCAGCACCAAACGGGTGCGCTCGAACAGGCGAATGGTATCTTCGGCGCCCAGCGACAGGGAAAGATCGCGGAAACTCTGCGCGGGCTGACCCACATTGAACTGGTGGTGCCGGTCATCCTTGACGTAAAAGGCCGCCTTCAGCGTCTGGCGACTGGCCCAACCGCTTCCCAGCTCGGCGATGGCCCCATTGGTGGCGTCGTCATAGACGCTGGTGAACGATGAGGGACGCAGTTGCGTGGCGTAGCGCGCGTCGTCGAAGGACTTGACCGTGTTCTGGAACTGGTCGCGAAACAGTCGCGCGCGCAAGTAAGTCCGGGCGCCGAAATTGCGCGATGCGATCAAGTAATAACTTTGTTTGTCCCACTGCGGCCACTGCCAGTAACGGATCCGGACGGCAGGATCCGTCCCTGCGTAAGGCGGCTGTCCCTTTTCCGCATTCTGGTTGGCGTAAGTGAAGGAATACTGCTCGTTCTGGGAGGGAGTCCACGCAAACCGGGCGCGCACGACGGAATCCGTACGGTAGGCGTTCAGCCGGCGTCCAGGCGGTTGTGCCGGCGTACCGCGAAAATCGCCCGAGAGCGGAAAAGAATCGCTGGAAAGCCAGGAAAAGCTGCCCTGAGCCCAGAACCGCGACCGACGTAAACCGCCGTTGACATAGGAATGCACCTGCTCGCCTGACCCGTATCCGAAGCCTACTTCGCCGTACCAAGGCTCGGCTGGCTCCTTGGAAACCAGGTTGATCGCGCCGCCGATCGCGTTGGGACCGTAAAGCGGAGACGTGAAGCCTTTGGCAATTTCGATCTGACTTACGCCCGCCGTCAGGAATCGCTCCAGGTCCAGGTAGCCGTCGTAAGGAACGTAGACCGGAATGCCGTCCACGTAAACCGGCGTCTGGCGAACATCAAAGCCGCGGACGAAAGCGCCCATCTCGTTGCGCTGCCCGATCCGGTCTAGATTGATCCCGGCCACCGGCAGCAGTGCCTCGGCCAGCGTGAAGGCATTGCGCAACCGGTACACGTTTTCGTCCACGGTGGCAGCGGCGCTGAGTTGCGGCGCCTCCGCTGTGACCTGAACCTCGATGCGACCCAGGCGGAAAGCGCCGCCCGGGCGCGTCCGTTCGTAAGCTTCCAGGGATGCCCGGAGTTGCGCCGCATAGGCCTGCAACGAAGCCGAATCCGTCGTCGCTGGAGGCGGGGGAATCTCCAAGCCCGCCGTCTCGATCTCGCGCGCCAGCAGCCGCAACTCACGCGCCAGTTGCTGACTTCGGGCGCCATCGTTGCCCGAGTCCCGGAGTTCGGCAGAGATCCACTGCAAGGCGGCCAGCCACTGAACGGCGTCCTGGGCGTCCACGGCTGCGCCTGCCAGCCAGGCCACACAGCAACAGAGGGCGACGGCCCGCGGTATCATCGGCCGCTCCTCGCGCGCGCCTGTTCCGCCATGCGGCACTCGGCATGGACGGCCCGCACCGCCTTCTCCAACTCATCCCGCCGCACCACGATGGCGATGGTCAACTCGCTCGAGCCTTGTGCAATCGCAATGATGTTGATCCGTTCCCGCGAGATGGCGGTGAAAATCCGCCCGGCCAGGCCGGGCGTTCCCCGCATCCCTTCGCCCACCACGGCCAGCAGGCCCACCTCTTCGTCCACTTCGATGGGCTTGATATAGCCGTGTTCGAGTTCCAGCAGGAGCGCGTCCTCCAGCGCATGCATGGCCGCGCCCAGCTCGCTTTCGCGCACGAGGAAGCAAAACGATTGCCGGTAGGACGAACTGGTGAGCGCCAGGACTTCTACGTTGGCCCGTCCCAGCGCCTCGAGCGCGCGCCCCATGATCTGGGCCCCGCTGATTACGCCGCTGGCCGGCTCGATCGAAATTAACGCCACGTGCGGCAGGGAAGTGACGGCGCGGGCCCCGTTGGAGACCTGAATCCGCGGCACGATGCGCGTGCCCGGCTTTTCGGGCGCAAAACTGTTCTTGCTCCAGACCGGAATCTGCCGCTCGATGAGGGGCGCCAGTGTCCGCGGGTGCAGCAC
>JAPWUP010000343.1 GCA_028275505.1 Bryobacteraceae bacterium | reverse complement strand
CGCGGATTGCGCTTGGACAATACCTTGGTGATGGCCGCCGTCAGCGTCGTCTTGCCATGATCAATGTGCCCGATCGTCCCCACGTTGACGTGCGGCTTGGTCCGCTCGAATTTCTCCTTGGCCATAGCGTTAAACTCTCCTCTAGCGATCTCGCCTCACAAACCCGTTACCAGGAAATCTTGCCTTGCGCCCGGGCGACGACCTCCTCGGTCACCGCCTCCGGCGCCTCCTCGTAGCGACTGAAATGCATGGTGAAGCTGCCGCGCCCTTGCGTGCGCGAACGCAACTCCGTCGCGTAACCGAACATTTCCTTCAGCGGCACCGTAGCGCGGATGATCTGCGTGGTGCCGCGCAACTCGACGCCTTCGATCCGGCCGCGGCGAGCGTTCAGGTCCCCGATGACGTCGCCCAGGTACTCTTCCGGCACCACCACTTCCAGGCTCATCACCGGCTCCAGCAGCACGGGCTGCGCCTTCTCGACCGCCTGCCGGAAGGCCATCGAAGCCGCGATCTTGAAGGCCATCTCCGAGCTGTCCACCTCGTGGTAGCTGCCGTCAAAGACGGTGACCTGGACGTCGCAGACGGGATAGCCAGCCAGCACTCCGGCTTCCATGGCCTCTTCCACGCCCTTCTGCACCGCGGGAATGAACTCCTTGGGAATGACGCCGCCGACCACCGCGTTCTCGAACCGGAAGCCGCCGCCCGGGGGAAGCGGCGTCACGCGCAGCTTGACGTGCCCGTACTGGCCGCGCCCGCCCGTCTGCCGGATGAAACGGCCCTCGCCCTCGGCTTCCGCACGGATGGTTTCGCGGTAGGCGACCTGCGGTTTGCCCACGTTGGCGCCCACGCCGAACTCCCGTTGCATCCGGTCCACGATGATCTCCAGGTGCAGCTCGCCCATGCCGGCCAGCAGGGTCTGCCCGGTCTCAGGATCCGTGTGAACTTTCAGCGTCGGATCTTCCTGAGTCAACCGGGCCAGGGCCACGCCCAGCTTGTCCTGGTCGGCTTTGGTCTTGGGTTCAATGGCGAGCTGGACCACCGGCGCGGGAAACTCGATCGCTTCCAGCACGATGGGCGCCTTCTCGTCACAAATGGTATCGCCCGTGGTCACCGTGCGCAGCCCCACGGCGGCTGCGATGTCGCCCGCGTAAACGTCCTGAATTTCCTCGCGCTTGTTGGCGTGCATCCGCACCAGCCGCCCGATGCGTTCCGAACGCGCCTTGCTGACGTTGTAGACCGTGTCGCCGCTGGCCAGCTTGCCCGAGTAGATGCGCAGGAACGCGAGCTGGCCCACGAACGGATCGGTCATGATCTTGAAGACCAGCGCGGCGAACGGTTCATCGTCGGCCGCCCGGCGCGTCAGCACAGTGTTGGGATCGTCCACCGCCGTGCCCTTGACGGGCGGGATGTCGGCCGGCGAAGGCAGGAAGTCCACCACCGCGTCCAGCAGGTTCTGCACGCCCTTGTTCTTGAAGGCGGCGCCGCACAGCACGGGGAAAATCTTCTGCGCGATCGTGGCGCGGCGGATAGCCTGAATGAGATCGTCCTCGCTGATCGCCTCGCCGTGGACATACTTTTCGAAAAGAATGTCGTCGGCGTCGGCTACCGCCTCGATCATCTGCTCGCGGTACTCGTGGGCCTTGGCCACCATGTCCGCAGGGATCTCGACGTCATCGTACTGGGCGCCGAGCGTCTCGTCGCGCCAGATGCGCGCCTTCATCCGGATCAGATCCACGACGCCGCGGAAGGTGTCTTCCTTGCCCACCGGCAACTGGATGGGCACCGGCTTGCACTTCAGGCGGTGGACGATGCTCTCCACGCTGCCGAAAAAGTCGGCGCCCACGCGATCCATCTTGTTGATGAAGCAAATGCGGGGAACGCCGTACTTGTCGGCCTGCCGCCAGACGGTTTCCGATTGCGGCTGCACGCCGGCCACCGCATCGAAGATGGCCACCGCACCGTCCAGCACGCGCAGGCTGCGTTCGACTTCGGCGGTGAAGTCCACGTGCCCGGGCGTGTCAATGATGTTGATCTGAGTGTCGCGCCAGAAGCAGGTAGTGGCGGCGGAGGTAATGGTAATGCCGCGCTCCTGTTCCTGCTCCATCCAGTCCATTACCGCGGTGCCTTCGTCTACCTCACCGATCTTGTAAGTACGGCCCGTGTAGTAGAGGATGCGCTCGGTAGTCGTCGTCTTGCCGGCATCAATGTGGGCCATGATGCCGATGTTTCGCATCCTCTCGATGGGCACCGTACGGGGCATGGCGACAGAGTTACCAGCGGTAATGAGCGAAGGCGCGGTTGGCCTCCGCCATGCGATGCACGTCCTCCTTCTTCTTGATGGCGCCGCCCCGCATGTTGGCGGCGTCCATCAGCTCGGCAGCGAGCTTTTCGGGCATGCCTTTTTCCGCCCGGTCGCGCGCGCTGTGGATCAGCCAGCGGATGGCGAGCGAGGTCCGGCGGTTGGGAGGCACTTCCACCGGAACCTGGTAGTTGGCGCCGCCCACGCGTCGGGTCTTGACTTCCAGAACCGGCTTGCAATTCTCGACCGCTTTCTTGAAGAGCTTGAGCGGATCGTCGCCTGTGCGTTCTCGGATCTTGTCCATAGCCTGATAGAAGATCCGCTGTGCGACACTCTTTTTGCCGTCCCACATCATGCAATTGATGAACTTCTGCACCAGCGAGGAGTTGTAGACGGGGTCCGGCGGAATTTCTCGCGGTTCAGGTCTGTGTCGTCGTGGCATGGCAGCTTACTGTTTGGGTCGCTTGGCGCCGTACTTGGACCGGCCCTGGCGGCGGTTGGCCACGCCGGCGGCGTCCAGCGCGCCACGGATGATGTGGTAGCGCACGCCGGGCAAATCCTTGACGCGGCCGCCGCGAACCAGCACGATCGAGTGTTCCTGCAAGTTATGACCGATGCCCGGGATGTAGGCCGTGACCTCGATCCCGTTGGTCAGCCGGACACGGGCTACCTTTCGCAGCGCCGAATTCGGCTTCTTGGGCGTAGTCGTGTACACGCGCGTGCACACGCCACGCTTCTGCGGGCAGCCCTGCAAAGCCGGGCTGGCCGACTTGTGACGCGGGGGCTTGCGCCCGTACCGCACCAATTGGTTTAGCGTTGGCACGACTCTACCTCTTTCCTCTATCCACGCTGGCGATGGAAGCAAGACCCGCCGGCGCGCCCAGCTTTCGCTGCGCAAGCGCTCGGATCCGCTCCGCCCTGAACGCTGGGGAACTTGCCGATCCCTGAGCGCCGTCGCCGGCTGTGAAAGGTTACTCGCTTCGGACGGCCCATGCTCCCGGCTGCGTCAAGCGGCCGGCAGCCTCGGGGCCGACCCCCGCTCACGCACGGAGCACCCGCTCCGCG
>JAPWUP010000065.1 GCA_028275505.1 Bryobacteraceae bacterium | reverse complement strand
CCCTGGATCTGGTACCGGCGAAGCTTCACCGTGCCCGAGGCCTGGCGCGGCAAACGCGTCTGGCTGCGCTTCCAGGCGGTGGACTACCGCGCCTGGGTGTGGGTCAACGGCCAGTACGTGGGTTTCCACGAAGGCGGCAGCACGCCCTTCGGCTTCGACATTACCGAGCAGCTCAGGCCCGGCGCCAACGTCGTGACCGTGCGCGTCGAGGATCCGCCCACCGATCGTTCCATCCCGCGCGGCAAGCAATACTGGGAAGTCCAATCGCGCGGCATCTTCTACACTCGCACCAGTGGGATCTGGCAGACGGTCTGGCTGGAGGCCGTCGAAGAGACGCACCTCGAACGGGTCCGCATCACGCCTGAGATTGACGGCTCCGTGCGTTTCGAGGCATTCATCGCCCAGCCGCGACCGGGCCTCGAGCTGCATGCGCTGATTTATTCCGGAGGCAAGACGGTGGCCTCGGCCATGACGCTGGCGGAGGGTTCGCCAGTGACGGTCATGGCGGGAGTGGCCGGTCCGCGGCTGTGGTCGCCGGCTACGCCCAACCTCTACGACGTGACCTTCGAGTTGCGCCACCAGGGCAAAGTGCTCGATCGCGTGTCCTCCTACTTTGGATTCCGCTCGGTCGCGGTGGAAAACGGGCGGGTGACGCTCAACGGGCGCGCGATTTATCTGAAGTTCCTGCTGGACCAGGGCTACTGGCCGCAAAGCAACCTAACCCCGCCCTCCGACGAGGCCATCCAGTACGACATTCGCATCGCTAAAGAAATGGGCTTCAACGGCGTACGAAAGCACCAGAAGGTCGAGGACCCTCGCTTCCTGTACTGGGCGGACCGGTTGGGCTTTCTGGTCTCGGGCGAGATGCCGAACGCCTATGTCTACCACGCGGCGTACGTGGACCGCTTCACGCGCGAGTGGATCGAGGCGCTGGAGCGGGATTACAATCACCCTTCCATCATCATCTGGGCGCCGATCAACGAAAGCTGGGGCGTACCCAATCTGCGCGAGCCGCGGCAGCAACAGCATCTGAAGGCGCTCTACGCGCTCACCAAATCGCTCGATCCCACGCGGCTGGTGATTGACAACGAGGGCTGGCAGCACACGGACCAGACGGACCTGTTCGCGGTGCACGATTACGCGCGCACGGGCGAACTGCTGTTCAGCCGCTGGAATCGTGACTTCTCGCGACCGGGCGCGAGCCTGCCGCCCACTGGACCCGGCTACCTGATCCCCGGCTATGTTTACAACGGCGCGCCACTGTATCTGTCGGAATTTGGCGGCGTGGCTTACATCCCGCCGGGCCACCAGGTTCCCAAGGACGCGTGGGGTTACGCGGGCGTCGAGAAGACCGCCGAGTCGGCCCTGGCGCGCTTGCGCGGCCTGTGGGAAGCCATCGCCAGGCTGCCTTTCGCCGGCCTCTGCTACACGCAGTTGACGGACGTGGAGCAGGAGATCAACGGTTTGCTGACTTACGACCGCAAGCCGAAATTCGACACCAAAGCCATTCGGGAGATCAACGAGCTCGTGCGTTGAGAGGTGCAGGTATGGAAGTTTCCTGGGCTGGACTGCTGGTGGTGGCCCTGGGCGCAGCCATGCAAGGCAGCTTCGCACTGCCGCAAAAGTTCATCCGCGGCTGGGCCTGGGAGAAGATGTGGCTCGTGTATTCGATCACAGCCATGATCGCGTTGCCGTGGCTGCTCATCATGGCTGCAATTCCCGAGGCATGGTGGGCTTATCCCGGCGTGCCGGGCGGCGTGATCGCGCGTACGGCGCTGTTCGGCGCGGGATGGGGCGTGGGGTCAGTGCTGTTCGGACTGGGTATTGCCCGGGTGGGCATGGCGCTGGCTTTCGCCATCATCATCTCGCTGACTGCGGCGGTCGGCTCCATCGTGCCGCTGGCGGTACTGCACCCGGACCAGCTCGCCACGCGACGCGGTCTGCTGCTGTTTGCGGGGCTGGCCGTGGTCGTCATCGGTGTGGGTCTTTGCTCGCGCGCGGGCGCAATGAAAGAGGCCGCCGCAGGACGCCCGGCCACGGCGCGGGGAGGCTTCGGGCGCGGGCTGGCGATCTGCATCGCCTCCGGCATCGCCTCGCCCATGATGAACTTCAGCTTCGCGTTCGGCGGGCCGATTGCGGAGGAAACCCGGCGGCTCGGGAGCGGTCCGGCAGCGGCCAACTTTGCCGTGTTTGCCATTGCCGTCTCGGCGGGCTTCCTCATCAACGCGGGCTATTGCCTCTACCTTCTGGCGCGGAACCGGAGCTGGAGTTCAGGCGAGGCGGGCCGCGGGTTGAGCAACACTCTGCTGGCCATTGCGATGGGCGCCCTGTGGCTGTTCGGCTTCTACTTTTACGGTTCGGGCGCGGCCTGGCTGGGCAGCTACGGTCCGATCGTGGGCTGGCCCGTCTTCATGACGGTCATGGTGCTGGTGGCCAATTTCTGGGGCCTCGCCACGGGCGAGTGGAAGCAGGCGCCGCCGCAGGCCCGAAGGCTGCTGAAGCTCGGCATTGCCGTCCTGATCGCCGCGCTGATCGTGATCGGGGCCGCCGCTCAAGCCTGAAAGCCGACCGAGCGACAGGACGGCAGCGCGCTCTGCTATAAACGAAATAGGAATCCGCATGCAGAACGTGCTGGCGATCCTGCTGGCAGGCGGCGCGGGCGAACGTCTGTACCCGTTGACCCGGCACACGGCCAAGCCGGCCGTGCCCTTCGGCGGCCATTACCGCATCATTGATTTCACCCTGTCGAACTGCATCAACTCCGACGTCCGGCGCATCTTCATCCTTACGCAATACAAGTCCCTGGAACTGACGCGGCACGTGCGTGAAGGCTGGAATATCCTTTCCGCCGAGCTGGGCGAATACATCGAAATCATTCCGCCCATGAAACGCATTCACGAGGACTGGTATCTGGGCACGGCGGACGCCGTTTATCAAAATTGCGAAAGCATTCTTGCCGAAAATCCGGAATATACGCTGGTGCTTTCGGGCGATCACATTTACAAGATGAATTACCGGGAAATGATCGAGTGGCACCAGCGCCACAATGCAGAAATTACGCTGGCCACCATCCAGATGGCGCCGGAAGAAGCCAGCCGGTTCGGCGTGGTCGAGATTGCTCCCGACTACCGGGTCGTGGGCTTCGAGGAAAAGCCCAAACACGGCAACCCGGCGCGGTCCATTTTCAACCCCGAGATGATCAGTGCCTCCATGGGCATCTACGTATTCAACACGCGGGTGCTGGTGGAGGCGGTGACCGAGGACGCTGCGGATCCGGCTTCGACGCACGACTTCGGGCGCGACGTGCTGCCCAAGGCGATTCACAAGTACCGCGTCTACGCTTACGACTTCGTGGACCTGAACAAGAAGGCCGCCCGTTACTGGCGGGACGTGGGAACCATTGACGCCTACTACGAGGCCAACATGGATCTGGTGGCGGTGACGCCAGAGTTCAATCTCTATGACGAGAAATGGCCGGTGCGGACGCGCCCGTTGCAACGTCCCCCGGCGAAGTTCGTCTTTGCGCAGGAAGGGCGGCGCATGGGCGTGGCCATTGATTCGATCGTCTCCGGCGGCTGCATTATCTCGGGCGGAAGGGTGATTCGCTGCGTGCTGTCGCCCGGCGTGCGCGTCAACAGTTACTGCGAAGTGGAAAGCTCGATCCTGATGCACAATTGCGAAATCGGCCGTTACAGCCGCATCCGGAGGGCGATCATCACCCCCAACGTGAAGGTGCCGGAAAACAGCGTGATCGGTTACGATCTGGACCAGGATCGGGCGCGAGGTTACTTTGTGACCGACTCGGGCATCGTGGTGGTGACCGACGAACAGGCGTCTTACACCAGCAGCGTGCGCCAGTCGGCCTGAAAGGTGTGGAGGCCGGGGCCGCCGGCCGTGAAGGATTTTCGTAGAAACCAAGGAGAGGTGAATTCATGGAAATCGTACGAGTCATCGGACGCGAAATTCTGGATTCCCGCGGGAATCCGACGGTAGAAGCAGAAGTCTGTCTGGCGGACGGCAGCGTGGGACGCGCCGCGGTGCCTTCGGGCGCTTCCACCGGCGAACACGAAGCCCTCGAGCTGCGTGACGGGGACAAGAAGCGCTACCTGGGTCGCGGCGTCACCAAGGCGGTCGGCCACATCAACGGCGAGATCGCGAAGGCCATCTGTGGCATGAGGGCGGACGAGCAAGCGGCGCTGGACCGCAAACTCATCGAGCTGGACGGAACCCCCAACAAGGGCCGCCTGGGCGCCAACGCGATTCTGGCCGTCTCCATGGCGGCAGCGCGGGCTGCGGCCGCTGCTCACAAGCTGCCCCTGTACCGGTACCTGGGCGGCGTCGGAGCACGCACCTTGCCCGTACCCCAGATGAACATCCTCAATGGCGGCGTCCACGCCGATAACTCGGTGGACGTGCAGGAATTTCTGATCGTCCCCTTCGGCGCTCCCTGCTTCGCCGAGGCGCTGCGCATGGGCGCGGAAATCTTCCACACCCTGAAGGCCGTCCTCAAGCAGCGGGGTTACTCGACGGCGGTCGGCGACGAAGGCGGATTCGCCCCCAATCTCAAATCCAACGAGGAAGCGCTGGAAGTGATCCTCGAAGCCATCAACAAAGCGGGTTACAAAGCCGGCGAGGATGTCGCGCTGGCGCTCGACCCGGCGGCCAGCGAATTCTACGATTCCGCCAAGGGCAAGTACATCTTCAAGAAGTCCGACAAGAGCGAGCGCACGCCCGAGCAGATGGCCCGGTTCTGGGCGGAATGGGTGCGGCAGTACCCGATCGTCTCGCTGGAAGACGGTATGGCCGAGGACGACTGGGAAGGCTGGAAGATCCTCACCCAGATGCTCGGTGAGAAGATTCAGCTTGTAGGCGACGACATCTTCGTGACCAACGTGAACCGCCTCGCGCGCGGCATCGAGCAGGGAATCGCCAATTCCATTCTGATCAAGCTCAACCAGATTGGCACGGTCACCGAGACTCTGGAAACCATGCAGATGGCGGTGAGGGCCGGTTACACCACGGTCATTTCGCACCGATCGGGCGAAACCGAGGATCCGTTCATCGCCGATTTCGCCGTAGCCACCAACGCCGGCCAGATCAAGACCGGCTCGGCCAGCCGAACCGACCGCATCGCCAAATACAATCAGCTCCTACGGATCGAGGAGGACCTGGGCCGGGCTGCGCTCTTCGCCGGTCGCAAGGCTTTGAAGCGATGAACGGCGCTGGTTTCCGTTGAATCAGTAGAGGAAGGGGCTATGTACAAGCTTGTCTTGCTCCGACACGGAGAAAGTATCTGGAACAAGGAGAACCGCTTCACGGGCTGGACGGACGTGGATCTGTCCGAGCGCGGCATCGAGGAGGCGCACGAGGCGGGCCGGATTCTGAAGCGCGAAGGTTATACCTTCGATCTGGCCTTCACCTCGGTGCTCAAGCGCGCCATTCGCACGCTCTGGATCGTCCAGGACGAGATGGATCTGATGTGGATTCCGGTCCAGATCTCCTGGCGGCTAAACGAGCGCATGTACGGCGCGCTGCAAGGTCTCAACAAGGCGGAGATGGCGGAGAAGTACGGCGAGCAGCAAGTGCTACTCTGGCGCCGCAGTTACGACATTCCGCCGCCGCCACTGGACAAGAGCGATCCGCGCTGGCCGGGGCACGATCCGCGTTATCGCGATCTGCCCGAGGAACTGATCCCGGTGACGGAGTCCCTCAAGGACACCGTGAACCGCTTCCTGCCTTACTGGCACGAGGCCATCGCCCCGGCGATCAAGTCGGGCAAGCGCGTGCTCATCGCGGCTCACGGCAATAGCCTGCGGGCCCTGGTCAAGTATCTGGACAATATCTCGGACGAGGACATCGTCCATCTGAACATTCCCACGGGCATGCCGCTGGTGTATGAGCTCGATGAGGACTTGCGCCCGCTGCGCAGCTACTATCTGGGCGATCCCGAGGCGGTGCGCAAGGCCATGGAGGCGGTGGCGGCGCAGGGACGGAGGCGCCAGCCGCAGCCGGCCTGATGGCTCGGGGTGAGGCTGCCTGGAGCAGCGGGCAGCCTCACCAGCCTGGACGGCGATAGACTTCACGCCCGTCCACCACCGTGAGCAGGGCCTCGATGTCTTTGATTTCGTCTTCGGGGCACTCGAGATAATCCTTCGAGATGACCACGAAGTCGGCCAGCTTGCCCGGCTCGATGGATCCCTTCAGATTCTCCTCGAAACTCAGGTAAGCCCCGTTGAGCGTCCACAACCGGAGGGCTTCCAGCCGGGTGATTCGCTGCTCGGGATTGAGCACCGAGCCGTCCGCGGTACGCCGGGTGATCGCCATCCACATACCGAAGAACGGATGGTAGGGGTTGATCGCCTTGCGCGCGTCAAAGCGGATCATGTGATCCGAGCCGCCAGCCACGATGATTCCTTCATCGAGCATGGAGCGCAGCGGAATGAAGTGGCGCATGCGGGCGGGGCCGAAGACGTCCTTGAGAACCGGGCCGTCGAAGTGATGCCAGGCGGGCTGGCAGTCAAAGAGCACGCCCATGCGCACCGCGCGCGCCCGCGCCTCCTCGTTGGGGAAGTTGCCGTGACTGACGGTAAATCGCCGGGGGCGGATAGGTCGCTCGCGGTCCGCGGCCTCGTAGGCGTCCAGTAACAGGTCCGTGGCGCCGCCGCCCGCAGTATGGGCTGTCATCTGCCAGCCCAGCCGATTGGCAGTAATAGCCATTTCGAACAGATTTTCTTTGGGAACGTACAGCACGCCACGGTAGTCCGGATCGTAGTAACCGTAAACGGCGGTGTTCTCCCCGTAGGGTTCGCGCAGGTAGGCCGTGCCGATCAGGATGCCGCCATCCACGATGGTCTTGATGGATCCCACGCGCACCCATTCGTCCCCGAAACCCGTGACGAAGGGGATGCGCATGATTTCCTGGCGCACCTGTTCGGGCTTGCCTTGGGCGCTGATCAGGAAAGTTACGTAGGTGCGCACGGTAAGCCGCCCGGCCTGTCGTAACTCCTGGTACGCGCGGAAGCCCTCGGGCCCCTGGCCGCGATCAATCGTGCTGGTGATGCCGGCCTCGTTGTACTTCTTTTGCATGCTCTCGATGGCCCAGACGAGGTCGCGATGGGTGATCTGGCGCGTGCGGCGCAATGGCCCCAGAAGATCCGGCGCCCCGAGGATCAAGCCCGTGGGTTCGCCTTTTTCGTCCTTGATGATCTTGCCGTTGGGAGGCTGTGGGGTATCGCGCGTGATCTTCAATTTGGCCAGCAAAGCCGAGCTCAGTACAGAAGCGTAACCGTTGTCGGCCATCACCAGACGTCCTGGCGCCGCTGCGTCGAGCTCGTAGCGTGTCGGATAGCGGCGCTCCCGCAGGCGCGTGGCGTATACCTTGGGCACGAAAATGAGGCGGTCGGCCGGCAGGCGGGCGGCCTGCTGGCGGATGTAGGCCTGCACGTCCGCGATCGTGTTCATCACCGGCACGGGCCCTTCCTGTTCGCTCAGAGCGGCGCCTGAAGGATGCGTGTGGCTGTCAATCAGTCCGGGTACCACGCAACGCCCGCCGAGATCTACACGGCGAGTCATGTGGCCGGCGTACTTCAAAATCTCCTCGTTGGAACCGACCGCGAGAAAGCGATTGCCGCGGATGGCCAGTGCCTGGGCACGCGGCCGCCCTTCCCACATGGTGATGATCTTCGCGTTGTAGTAAATCACGTCAGCAGGCTGCGCCAGGGCGAGCGCGGGCAACAAAACGGCGAACCAGTTTCGTGCCGTCATGGTTCAGTAACCCCGTTGTTTATCCACCACGTTGATGAGCGGTAGACCGTGTACGTAGCGGCGCACGTTTTCCGCGAAGAACTCGATGAGGCGGCGTTGCCGGTCCGGGCCCCAGCCGGAAGTGTGCATGGTCATGACCACGTTCGGGCAGTCGAAGATAGGATGGTCCGGCGGCGGCGGTTCTTTGGGGAAGACGTCCAGGCCAGCGCCGGCGATCCAACCTTCTTTCAGGGCGCGCACCAGCGCCATGTCGTCGAAAAGCTGGCCGCGCGAGAGGGCGAGAAAGTAAGCCGTGCGCTTCATGCGGCGGAAGACGCGTTCGTTGAACATGCGGTCGGTCTGCGGCGTGTGAGGCGCCGCCGCCACCAGCACGTCCACTTGGGGAACCATCTCGTCGAACCACCCGGGATCGTGTAACTCGGCCACGAACTCGGGCTTGGGAATAGGCTTGGCATCCGTGCCCACGATCCGCATGTCGAATCCGTAGTACGCGCGGCGGGCTACCGCCATCCCGATACCGCCCATCCCCACGATCCCCATCGTGCGACCGGCCAGCTCCATGTAGTGGTCGGACTTGGGGCTTCCCACCGGCTTCCACTGGCGCTTGAGAAACTGCGGGTAGTAATATTTCGTGATGCCGCGCGTCAGGCAAAGCAGCATGCCGATTGCGGTTTCCGAGATTCCCGGCGCGAAGACGCGGGCGCAGTTGGTGACGATGACAGGGCTGGAACGCAGCCGCGCGTCCATCCATTCCACTCCGGCGGCGCCGGCCTGGAGCCACTTCAGTTTGGGGGCATAATCCAAATCGGCCCCGCTGAGGCTTCCGTAAACCACCTCGGCCTCGGGCAAATGCCGCCGGAACTCCTCGCGGGTGCGTGCAATGATGATCTCCACCCTGGCCGGCGCGGCTGCCTCCTGAATCCGGCGCACTTCGTCCGGCTCGAAAGCATACATGGTGACGATGCGCAACGGCTCGCTCTGGATCTTCGCCTCCTGAACGAGGACCGGGGGAACGACTACCGGCTCACGTGCAGCGGCGGCGACAGGCGCGGCGCCCAGAAATCCCCGGCGAGAAATGCTTTCGCTCGACACAGTCACACCTCCGGTGAAGGCAAGAATACCACGCTTGCGGACGGCAGGTTCAGGGGTTCGGATAAACGTGCAGATTCTGGCTCGTCGTCTTTCGCCAGTCCGACAAAGGCGGAGCACCCAGCTTCTCGAAGACCTCCGCCAGCTCGCGCCGGAGGCCGTCCAGCGTCTTCCGGTAAGCCGGATCCTCGATCACGTTCCGCGTCTCGCCCGGATCTGCCTCCAGATCGTAGAGCTCGCTCGGCCACTCCGCGGTTCGCTCCACGTACTTCAGATTCTCGGTGCGAATGGCCCGCACATAGGCGTATTCGAAATAGAGCCGGTTCCGCCAGCTCACCTTTTGCCCGGCCAGAAGCGGAACATAACTGCGGCCAATGCGACGGCGGTCCGGCGGGGCTCCTACTCCCAGGTACTCAAGAATGGTGGGAAAGAAATCGTAAGCCGAAACCATTTCCTCGATCACCAGACCCTCACGGATGCGCCCGGGATGGTTCCAGATCATGGGCACGCGGATGGATTCCTCGTACATGTTGAAAGGTACCGTGCCATTGCCCTTGCCCCAGACTCCGTGATGGCCGGCGTTCCAGCCCTGATCGGCGGTAAAAATGACCAGCGTGTTTTCCCGCACGCCCAGCTCCTCGAGGCGCCGAAGCACGCGCCCTACGTTGTAGTCCACCCCGGTCACTAGCGCGCAGTAACTCCGCATCGCTTCCGTGTTACCGTGGAGCTTGCGCAGTTGCGGATTCTGCCTGGGATGCACGGGCTGGCGCGGGAAACAGCGGAAGCTTGCCTGGGCATAGGGAGCCCGGTAAATTTCGGGCTGGTAATCGTACGGCGTGTGCGGAGCATAAAACGGAACCATCAAGAAGAACGGCTTTGCATGATGGCGGTCGAGAAACTCCAGAGCGTAGTCGGTAACGATGTCGGTCTTGAAGCCGGGAATTTTCTTGCGCTGCCCCTGCACCACGAAGACAGGATCACGGTAAGTGCCTCCGCCGCCGGGCACCGTCACCCAGTAAGTAAAGCCGGCTTGGGGGTATTCGTCATTACCCATGTGCCACTTGCCGCACATGCCCAGCGTGTAACCGGCTTTGGCCAGCAGCTCGGTGTAGGTGGTCAGCCCTTGCAGGAAACGGCGCGACTTGGGTCCGAAGCTGTCCTCGGGTATCAAGTAGTCCTGCACGCCGTGGTGGGAAGGAAGCAAACCGGTGAGGTAAGTCATGCGGCTCGGCGAGCAGACGGGCGTGGCGGCGTATGCCCGAGTGAAGCGCGCTCCCCCGGCGGCGAGCTTGTCCAGGTTCGGCGTGTGAATCTCGTCGCACCCGTAAGCGCCCATGGCCCAGGCGCCGTGATCGTCGGTCATGAACAGCACCACGTTCGTGCGCGCCGCAAACCGCGACGCCAGCACCGCGGGAGTTGCCAGAAATTCGCGTCGGCTCAGATCCGGCATGGCGTAGCAATTGTACAATGGGCGATGCCGAGGAGGCCAGGATATGCCGCTGCCGGGCAAGTTGAGCCGGAGACGCTTTTTGAGCGGGCTGGCGGCGCTCGCTCCCTGGTCTTCCCACGTCCCCGTGCGAGCCATCACCAAGGGTCCCAGGTTCCACTGGTTCGGCTACTACGACAAGCGCCAGTTCGATCCCACCGGGCGCTACGTGCTGGGAATGGAGGTAGATTTCGAGCATCGCTCGCCGCGGCCGGAAGATCGAATCCGGCTCGGCATGATTGATCTTCAGGATAGCGACCGCTGGATTCCGCTGGCTGAAACAAGCGCCTGGAACTGGCAGCAAGGCTGCATGCTCCAGTGGCTGCCGGGCTCCGATCGCGAAGTGATTTACAACGACCGGCAGGGCGACCGCTACGTCTCGGTCATCCTCGACGTTCGCTCGGGCCGCAAGCGCACGTTACCGGCGCCGATCTACGCCCTGAGTCCGGACGGGCGCTGGGCCGTGACCACCGATTTTCGCCGCCTGGCCCATACCCGCCCGGGCTACGGCTACAACGGCATCCCCGATCCCAATCGCGATGTGCCGGCCCCGGAAGATGCCGGCATCTGGCGCGTGGACTTGCGCACAGGCCAGACGCGGCTCATCATCTCGATTGCGCAAATCGCGCGCACTCCCAGCCCGCCGCCTCACCCGCAACTGGACTGGACCGGCGCCACGCACTGGTTTAACCACTTGCTGGTCTCGCCCGACGGCCGGCGTTTTATTTTCCTGCACCGCTGGAAGGGAGGCGCCGCCGGCAACCGTTTCTTCACCCGCATGTTCACCGCCGATCCGGACGGAAAGAACCTTCACTTGGTGGACGGTTTCGGGGGCGTATCTCATTTCATCTGGCGGGACGCCCGGCATATCCTGTCATGGGCTAACCGCCCTCCCTTGGGCGGCAAATTTTACCTTTTCGAAGACCAGAGCGATCGCGTCGAGCCGGTGGGTCCGGACGTCATGACCCGCGACGGCCATTGCAGTTACTTACCAGGCAATCGTTGGATCCTGAACGACACTTACCCGGACGAGGAGCGGCAGCAGCACCTGTATCTCTACGACACGGCAACTGGCCGGCACGTCCCGCTGGCCACTTTCTATTCGCCGCCCGAGTACGCCGGCGAGTGGCGCTGCGATCTGCATCCGCGTTTCAGCCCTGACGGCCGCTTCGTCACGGTGGATTCGGCGCACGAAGGCGGGCGGCAGATCTACCTCGTGGACCTGCGACCCGTGATCGGCTGAGCACTCGTCCCGGGGCGCCTGGCCGCTTGGATATACTACGACGCTGGCCGCCATGCGAAACTATCTTGCCTTCGATCTGGGCGCGGAGAGTGGCCGCGCCATGCTCGGTTCGATCCGCGACGACGTTCTCACGCTCGAGGAACTGCACCGCTTCCCCAACATCCCGGTGCGCCTGCCTACGGGCCTGTACTGGGATACACTGCGCCTGTTTCATGAGATCCTTCAAGGGTTGATCGCCGCCTGCCGGGGTCGCAAGATCCAGCTCGCCGGAGTCGGCGTGGACACCTGGGGTGTGGATTTCGCGTTGCTGGGCGCCGACGGGGCCCTGGTGGACAATCCACGCCATTACCGCGATTCCCGCAACAACGGCATGCTCGAACGCACCTTCGCCGTCATCCCGCGCGAGGAAATCTTCGCCCACACCGGCATCCAGTTCATGCAACTGAATACGCTCTACCAGTTACACGCCATGAAACTGGCGAATTCCCCCGCCCTCGAGGTGGCGCGCACTTTCCTGATGATGCCGGACCTGTTCAATTACTGGCTCACGGGCGTGATGCGCTGCGAGCTGACCGACGCCAGCACCACGCAGTTCTACAATCCGGTGAAGAAACGCTGGGCGTTCGAGCTGCTGGAACGCCTGGGTCTGCCCACGACAATTTTCCCTGAAATTGTTCCGCCCGGGACGCTGCTCGGCCCGCTCCTGCCCCACGTGGCCGAGGAAACCGGCGCCGGGGAAGTGCCGGTCTACGCCACCTGCTGCCACGACACCGCCTCGGCCGTGGCCGCCGTGCCAGCCGAGGGCGATGGCTGGTGCTACATCAGCTCGGGCACCTGGTCGCTGATGGGCGTGGAGCTGACCGAACCCATCATCAACCAGCGCTCGCTGGAACTGAACTTCACCAACGAGATCGGCGCTGCGGGCACGGTCCGCTTCCTCAAGAACATCGCCGGCATGTGGCTGTTGCAGGAGTGCCGTCGCGCCTGGGCTCTGGAAGGCCGCGAGTACTCTTACGACGAGCTGGCGCAACTGGCCGCGGCCGCGCCGCCCTTCACGGCGGTGATTGACCCGGACGCTTTCCTCGAACCCGGACGCATGCCCGAAAAAATCGCCGAGTACTGCCGCCGGACCGGGCAACCCGCCCCGGAACCGCCGGGGCCGATGTGCCGCACGATTCTGGAGAGTCTGGCGCTGCGCTACCGGCAGGTGCTGGAGAGCCTGGAGTCCCTGCTCGGACGGCGCATCGAACGCATCCACATCGTGGGTGGCGGCTCCCGCAATCGGGTCCTCAACCAGTTCGTTGCGGACGCCACGGGGCGCCCCGTGATCGCGGGTCCTGCGGAAGCCACCGCGGCGGGCAATGTCGCCGTGCAGGCGATCGGCGCGGGCTTGCTGAAGGATCTCCGCGAGGCCCGCGACCTGATCCGCCGTTCCTTCCCAATGACGGTTTTCGAGCCCAAGCCCCAAGCCGACTGGGACGCGGCCTATCAGCGCTTCTGCGCCCTGCGACCGAAAGAGTAAGGGGACCTGCGGAAAGGCCCGCCGGCTCGGCCCGCGGAGAAGGAGACTAGCGCCTCGCGGCGGGGGACATATCGCGCGTCGTGATCACGCGGTCAATCATGCCGTACTCGAGGGCCTGTTCGGCGCTCATGATGTAGTCGCGATCCACGTCGCGCGCCACCTTTTCCACGGGCTGGCCCGTGCACTCGGCGAGAATCTGGTTGATGATCTCGCGCATGCGCAGGATTTCCTTGGCGTAGATGTCAATGTCGGCCGCCTGGCCGGCCAGGCCACTGGCCGAAGGCTGGTGGATCAGGATCCGCGCGTGCGGCAGGCTGTAGCGCTTGCCCTTGGTGCCCGCCGCCAGGAGCACAGCCGCCATCGAGGCCGCCTGGCCCACGCAGATCGTCACGATGTCCGGCTCGACAAACCGCATGGTGTCGAGAATGGCCAGACCTGCGGTAATCGAACCGCCGGGCGAATTGATGTAAAGATTGATGTCCTTCTGGGGGTCCTCGGCGGCCAGGAACAACATCTGCGCGATGACCAGGTTGGCCACCGTATCGTCAATCGGCGTGCCCAGGAAGATGATGTTCTCCTTGAGCAGGCGCGAGTAGATGTCGTAAGCCCGCTCGCCCCGGGCGGTTTGCTCAATGACCATCGGGATCAGCACAGAGTTGTGCTCCATAGCCAGCCTCCTGCGCCGACCCGATGTCTGTGCGGGCCGGCTTACTCATGTCCGTTGGGCGACTCCGACCGTGGCCGGGCGTCGCGCCTTGTCCAGTGCCTTGCGTTTTTCCTCCAAGGCCCGGACCAGATCCGCGATCGTAGTCTTCTCCAAATAATCCATGATACGGGAACGGAGATCCTTCCAGACTTCGTGCATGGCGCAGGGGGCGTCGTCCGTGCACTCGGCCAGGCCGCTCACGCACCTTTCGTAATCGGCCAGCCCGTCCAGCGCTTCCACGATGTGCACCAGGGCGATCTCTGACGCAGGTTTCCGGAGCGCGAAACCGCCCGTCGGGCCTTTGCTCGATCTGAGCAGCCCCTTGCGCGCCAACTGTTGCAGGATCTTCGCCAAAAAGTGAGCCGGGATGTTCTCCTGTTCCGCGATCTGCTTCACCATCACGTACTTGCCGTCGGGCGCCTGCGCCAGATGCATGAACGCCCGGATTGCGTATTCCGAAGACCGCGAGTAAATCACCTGCTATCCCCTCCTGGGAGTCAGTCGTTCTTCTATTCCCTTACGGAATAGGCCAACGCGCATTATGAATGCCAAGCACGCTCGCTGCCCCCCTTGGATTTGATGATAGCAGGGTCCGAAAGGCTTCGCATCCGTTGGTCCGCTCGTTCATGCCGGCAGACCGGTTTTCACCAAAGCTGCCCAGCGCCCAAAAACCAAAGCGGACAGTTCCTCCAGCCGTTTTGCGTTGGCGTAGGGATCGGGCAGGGCGGGCAGCGAGGCGATGTCGGCCCGGTTGTCCGCCTCCGAGCACCAGTCCGCGATCATCTCGGGGGTCACTTCCAGATGAAACTGAATCCCCCAGACGGAATCGCCGAGCCGGAAAGCTTGATGCCGGCAGTTCTCCGTATACGCGAGCCACACAGCGCCGGCGGGCAGATCGAACGTTTCGCCGTGCCAGTGAAACACCGTCTCGGGTTGCCGCAGCCCGCGGAACAGCGCGTCCGTGGAGGCGGCCTCGGTCCAGTACACCGGCGCCCAGCCGATCTCCTTCACCGCGTTGGGGTATACGCGCGCCCCGGCCGCTTTGGCGATCAACTGCGCCCCGAGGCACACCCCCAACACCGGCTTGCCTGCCTGGCAAGCAGCCTCGATCAGCCGCAACTCCTGCCGCAACCACGGGAGGTCATCGTTGGCCGACATCGGACCGCCCATAAAAATCAACCCGGCTGCCTCCTGCCAAGGCGCAGGCGCTTCCGGGTCAGCGAACCATTCCACGTACCGGTACCGAAGCCCGTGGTTTTCCAAAGCCCGGGCGATCAGGCCCAGATGTTCGAAAGGAACGTGACGGAAAACGAGAATCTCCATGTGCCCCTCCGAGTCGTGAAAGCATCCCTCCGCGCAGCTACGGATTCGCGGAGCGCGCCAGCTGGAAATGGCTGAGCGTCGAAGCGTACTGGAACAATCCGCGGTACAGAGCTTCCGCAAGCCGCTGCCGGTAGTCGGGCTGCTTGAGCAAGCGCTCCTCGCGAGGATTGCTCAGGAACGCAACCTCGACCAGCACCGACGGCATCTGCGCGCCGATCAGCACCACGAACGGTGCCTTCTTGACGCCGCGGTTCTTGCCCGAACGCAGTCCGCTGTAAAGCGCTTTCTGGATGCTGGCCGCGAACTCACGGGATTCCTGAACCTTTTCTTTCCGGGCGATCTTCAACACCAGATCCTGCAATTCGTGGATCGAGCGCGTGCTGGGCGCATTCTCTCGCGCCGCCACCTCCAGCGCGTTCGGGTCGGTGGTGAAATTCAGATAGAAGGTTTCCGGTCCCGCCGCCGTTCGCAGCCTCGAGGAGTTGGCATGGATGGAAAGAAACAGGTCAGCCTTGGCCTCGTTGGCGATTTCGGTGCGCGTCTCCAAAGGCACGAACGTATCGTCGGTTCGCGTGTAGATCACCTCGGCGCCCATGCGCTCGGTGATCAGTTGACCCAGCCGCAGGGCGATGTCCAGCACGAGGTCCTTTTCCTTGAGTCCGCCGGGACCGATGGTGCCCGTGTCGTGCCCGCCATGACCGGGATCGAGAACGATCCGCCCCACCTTCAGCCCCAAGGCACGAATCAGGGACCGGCCTCCCCGGCTGTCGCGCTGGGCAGACCGGGCCACTAACGGCGCCGGCGGTTCGGGCGCCTTTGCGGCAGCAGCCTGTGCGACTGGCGCTGCCGTTTCACGAGGTGCGTTGACTGTGGCGGGCGGGCCGCCCGGCTGGGACTCGGAAAACGCAGGCGGGCGCGAGGTTGGCAGTGGACCGGAGGCGAGCACCGGTGGCTCAAGCGTCAGGTCTGAGGTCTTCTTTTCCGGCCCGCGGCTCACCGGCGCGGAGAACGCACCTGCGCCGCGAACCTCGATCATCAGGCGGTCCGGGTTGGCGAGCTGGGAGGCCGCGAACTCCGCCGGACACGCCAGGTCAATAACCACGCGCGTCACCCCGGGCTTGGTCAACGCGACCCGGATCTGTTTGACTACTCCATCGTCTACCGGGATCACCTGCACGCTGCGGCGATGTTCCCGCGCCGGCAGGGTCCCGGGCAGATCGAAGAAGATCCGGTCAGGGTTGGACAGTCGCCCGGACCGGTACTGAACAGGGCCGTCGGTCTCCACAGCGATCCGGGTCGTTCCGCCCAGCGACCAGAAGCGGACCGCCCGAATTTCCTGCTGCGCGAAGCCGACGCTCGCCGTCAGCAAGATGGCAGCCAGCCAGGGGATCCGCAGCATGCCCCAGCCCTCCTCACGCAATCCCGTCATGGCGCCAGCCTCGTCTGGATGTGCCAGCGGCCCTCCGAATCCACATATTCAACGATCTTCGGCGCCGGCGGCGAGCCGTTCGACGTTTCCTGCGCAGCGGCTCGTCGTTTCTCGCCCAGCTTTTTCCCTACCCGGTAGACGTACTCCGTCGTTTCCGGGTAAGGCGGAATGTCTCCGTACCGGAAGACCGCGCCCTCGCCAGCGTTGTACGCAGCCAGCGCCAGCCGCTTGTCACCGCCGAACAGTTCCAGAAGATACTTGAGGTAGCGTACGCCGCCCTCGATGTTCTCCCACGGATTGAACGAATCGCGCACGCCCACACGCCGCGCGGTCTGTGGCATCAGTTGCATCAGGCCCACAGCGCCCTTGGGCGAGACGGCCCACGGGTTGTAGCCGCTCTCGACCTCGATCACCGCCCGCACCAGCAAAGGATCCAGCTCATAGCGTGCGGCCACTTGCTCGATGTAGGCCTCGAGATCCAGCACGGGGGAAGGCTGCCGCGGCGCGATCACGCGCGAGGACACGGGAACCGGGTGCACCGGCTTCGAGGCGACAACGGGCGCGCGCACGAGCCTCCCCGTACGGGGGTCGGCGCGAACCGTGAGACTGATCCTGTGAGGACGCTCCTCGGCATTGGCCGCCGCAGCCGAAGCTGTTGCGGTCAGCATGAGGCTCGCCAGGATCAAACAAGACCGCATCGCTTTGTTTTACTCGATTATACTGCCCTTCCCGCCGGTTGCCAAGCAAAAGAAGACGGGCTGCCCGGTACGGTTCGTCGCCGGTGCTATCATTTTCTCATGAGCCGCGCCGGGTTCGTCCTGGTGGGCGGCCGGAGCTCGCGCATGGGCCGCGACAAGGCCCGGTTGCCCTTCCGCAACGGGATGCTGGTGGAACACATCGCAGCCGAGGTCGAGAAGGCGGCCGGCTCCGTCTGGCTGGTGGGAGCGCCGGAGCGTTACCGCGACCTTCCGTTCCGCACGATTCCCGACGTGTACGTCGGCGCAGGTCCTGCAGGAGGAATCCACGCCGCGCTGGCTGCCAGCCCGGCGGAATGGAACCTGATCGTAGCCTGCGATCTGCCTGCGCTCGAAGCCGGTTTCCTCATCGGACTGCTGGACGAAGCCGAACGGGCGGGCAAGCCCGGGCTGGTACCCGTCTCTCCTGACGGTCGCTGGCAGCCGCTGTGCGCAGTGTATCATCGCAGTTGTCTGGCCGGCTTCGAACAGGCACTGCGCGACGGTCGGTTCAAGCTTCATGGCATTGTCGCCGAACTCGGCCTTCACGCCTGGCCCGTGACGGATGCGCGCTGGTTCCGGAACCTGAACACGCCCGAGGACTGGGCGGCAATCACCGGAGCATGAGCGAGTCCTACCCTCACTACATCGAGTTCCGTCACGTCTATAAGACGTTCGACACGCCCGTTTTGGTTGACGTGAGCTTTCACGTGGACGCGGGCGAAACCGTCGCCATCATCGGGCGCAGCGGCGTGGGCAAGTCGGTAACCCTCAGCCACATCATGGGATTCCTCAAACCGGATTCCGGCCGCGTCATTGTCGCCTACGAGGACATCACCGATTACCCGGAATCCGAGCTGCGCCGCATCCGCAAGAAGGTCACCATGGTTTTCCAGTCCGGCGCCCTGTTCGACTCGCTCACCATCGGCGAAAACATCCTGTTTTCGCTTGAGCTGCGCGAGGATTACGATTACTCCAACAAGCAGGAAATCGTGGACGGGTTGCTGAAGATGGTGGATCTGCTCGAGTATCGCGACATGTACCCGTCCGACATCTCCACCGGTTACAAGCGCGCCGTGGCCATTGCGCGGGCGCTGGCGGCGCAGCCCGAGTGCATCCTCTACGATGAGCCCACCACCATGGTGGATCCGATCATGTCGGACCACCTCTCCAACCTGATGCTGAAGCTCAAACAGCAGCTCGGGCTGACCTCGGTGGTCGTTACGCACGATTTGGATCTAATGCGCAAGGTTGCCGATCGCGTCGTAGTGCTCCACGAAGGCCGCGTGATTTTCTTCGGACCGGTCAGCGAGCTGCAGCACTCCGACCATCCGCACATTCAGGAGTTCCTGGCCTTGGACCGGGTCTGAGCAACGGACCCGCAACACGAGCGCCTCGAACACGCCCAACGGACGCTCCGTCGGCAAAGGGCTGCAGTCCAACGTGGCGCAGGTGGGTACACACCGGGCGAGCTTTCCCCCACGCCTAGGGTGAAGTCACGCTGTGTGGGGTAGCAAGGGGGTGCAAAATCACCCAGTGCGGGCGTTGCGGTTCGCAACAGCGGAAAGCAATATAAAGGGCTTTCAAACCCTTTTGATCTGGTTATTGGCTTGCTAGGCTTAGCGCGGAGATTGCCTTCGCTTGGGAGTGGTCCATGAAGGGTCCTTACGGCTGGCTGTTCGATCCCAACCGATGCATCGAGTGCAGAGCCTGCGAGGCGGCCTGCAAGCAGTGGAACGGGGTACCCACCGGGGTCAATATCCGGTATCGCCGCGTCTCGACCCGGGAGTTCGGCGCCTGGCCCGCCGTCTCCGTGGTCGCGATCTCTTCGGCCTGCAATCATTGCGAAAACCCGCTTTGCGCCCGGGCTTGCCCGGTCAAGGCCATCAGCCGCCGCAGCGATGGCCTGGTCCTGGTGGATCGGGATCGCTGCGTGGGTTGCGGGATTTGCTACGAGTTCTGCCCCTATGGAGCGCCTCAGTACGATCCCAAGACGCGTCGCATGGAAAAGTGCACCATGTGCGTGGACCGGATTGACCAGGGGTTGCAGCCCGCATGCGCTGCTGCCTGCCCCACCGGGGCGCTCAGTTGGGGCGAGTGGGAAGACATCCGCGAGCGCGGTACGGCTTCGATCGCCGGTTACCCCGTGCCGTACTCCACACGGCCTCGGATTCGTTTCGTGACCACCCCGGCAAAGCCGTGACGGCAGAAGGAGGGCGAACATGGCACTGACGCGACGCAGCTGGCTCCGAATGGCAGGCGCGGCCGGACTGGCATCGGTCCAGAGCCGGTTGCTGGCCGGATTTGAAGACTGGTTCCAGCCGGCGACTCCCGCGCTGGGGGAACAGACCCTTATCACCTCTTGCGGCATTTGCGATTCGGTTTGCGCGATCCGGGCCACCGTGAAGGACGGGGTCCTGCGTTTCTTGGAAGGCCTCCCCGGTGACTTCCAAGGTCGCGGAAAACTGTGCGGCAAAGGGACAGCAGGCGCCGGGTTTCTCTACGATCCCGATCGGCTTAAGTACCCGATGAGGCGAACGAACCCGCGCAAAGGGCTGGACCAAGACCCCGGCTTCGTTCGCATCAGTTGGCAGGAGGCCCTGGATACCATCGCTGACCGCATCAAGTTTTACACGGCCCGCTTCGGCGCGGAAAGCCTGCTCTTCATCACCCGGCCCGCACCCGACCTCTGGGTACGCTTCATGAAGGCCCTGGGTGTGGTCAACCGGGTGGACCACAGGGACGAGTGCTACCAGACCGATATCGTGGTGCAGAAGTACACCACAGGCGGCAAGTCGTGGTGCAACGATTTCGACAATTCCCGCTACCTCCTGCTGTTCGGTTTCGACCTGCTCACCAAGACCAAACTCGTTTACAGCCACGGCATTCTTGCCGCCAAAGAGCGCGGGGCCAAGATTGTCTTCTTCAGCCCGCATTACAACACCACCGCGCGCATCGCCGACGAGTGGTATCCCATCCGGCCCGGTTCCGACCTTGCGGTCGCCCTGGCGATGATTCACGTCATCGTGACCGAGAATCTCTTCAACCAGGAATTCGTGGACCAGTTCACCAACTTCCGGCAGTACGAAAAGGAAATCCGTGCGCACTTCGCCCAGTACACGCCGGAATGGGCGGAGGGACTCTCGGACGTGCCCGCGGAGGCGATCCGCCGCATCGCACGGGAGTTCGCCACCCAGGGACCGGGGATCGTGCCCCTGCACAAAAAGAGCCTGGCGGCCAACTACATGAACGCCACGCAGCTCGCCCATGCCATTTCCATCCTGAACATCCTGGCCGGGACGGTGGATCGCCCCGGCGGCCGCTACTTCCCACGCACGGTTTCCATCCCCGGCGTGGACGCGATTTATCCTCCGCCCGCCTACCCCAAGCCCGTGGGTCGCAGGGTGGACGGCACGGACAAGTTGCCCTTGGTGCGGGAAGTGGACTCGGGTTCGTTCAGCACCCTGGCCGACGGGATGCTGAAGAAGTATCCCGGCATGATCAAGTTCGCGTTCTTCAACATGTACACCGTCCTCGGGTTCCCCTTGCCCACCCAGATGGAAGAAGCCCTCAAGACGGTAGAGTTCACCGTGGTCATGGACACGCTGCCTACCGACACCGCGCTGCTGGCGGACATCGTGCTGCCTTCCATCACTTATCTGGAAGCGTCCGACCTGGTTCCGCGCGAGTTCAACGCGAAAATGCCCCAGGTGGTAGTGCGCCAGCCCGTGGTGGCCCCCATGTTCGAGGCCAAGTCCATTGGCTGGGTGGCCATCGAACTGGGCAAGCGCGTAGTCCCGGATTACTTCCGGACCCCGAACGGCGACTGGATCAACCCGGCCGCACTGCTCGACGAGAAGGTGAAAGGCGCCGGCCTGGGATCCAGCTTCGCCGAGTTCAAGTCGGTGGGAATCTACACCAAGGAGCAGCCGTTCACTCCCAGGACCACCTTCGCCACGCCCAGCGGCAAATGCCAGATTTACGTGCCCGAATTCGCCGCCAAGGGCTACGATCCGCTTCCGGTCTGGAAGCCGAAGGCCGAGCAGCCCAGCGCCGATTACCCGTACTACTACGTGACCTTTATCCCTGCCATCCACCGGCGCAACAGCACCCAGAACAACCCGATTCTGCATGAGATGATGCCCACCAATGCGGCCATCATCAGCCGGACGCTGGCCGAGCGCCTTGGAATCCGGGAGGGCCAGATGGTGCGCATCCGCTCGCGCGTGGGCGCCATCGAGTTGCCTGCCCACATCACGGAAACCCTGCGTCCGGACTGCGTCATGGTGGCTCACGGCTTTGGTCACCGCTCCCGCCTGCTGAGTCTGGCAGCCGGAAAGGGGGTCCGCGACGGCGACGTGATCCCGTCGCGCACAGTCGAGGAATTCGTCGCAGCAGGCAATTTCGGCGGCGCCGCCTGCATCATGGACGCCGTCGTGAACATCGAACCGCTCTGAGCGGGAGGCCTGCCGGGCGCAGGCCTGGCCGGACCCACGCTCGCGCGAACCGGCATGTCCCAAGATCTGGCGCCTTGGTTTGCTTTCGCCGCCTCAGCGCTGCTCAACACAGACGCGGGGCAACTCTCCGCTCTGCTC
>JAPWUP010000071.1 GCA_028275505.1 Bryobacteraceae bacterium | reverse complement strand
GTGCGGCGGTCTCGCGCGCGAACCGCGTTCAGGCCGTGGTAGAGCGTCAGCGCCCCGGCGCCCAGGAACAACACGGATGGAACCCAGTCCGAACCCAGACGCGCCGGCCACGGCGGCAGCCACCCGCCCAGGAACAACAGCGTGGCCATGGCCGAGACGGTGATCATGTTGGCGTATTCGGCCATGAAGAAGGCCGCGAACTTCATCGCGCTGTACTCGGCGTGAAAGCCGGCGACCAGCTCGTTTTCCGCCTCGGGCAAATCAAAAGGCACGCGGTTTGTTTCAGCGAACATGGCCACCACAAACACCACGAACCCCAGCAGTTGCGGAGCCGGCAGCTGGAAAATGTTCCAGCGCGGCAAAAAGCCCAGGTAATAGCCCTCTTGCCGCTCCACGATCTCGCGCAGATTCAGCGTGTTGGCCAGCAGCAGCGGCGCCGCCACCGCCAGGGCCAGCGGCAGTTCGTAGCTGATCATCTGGGCCGCGCTGCGCAACGCCCCGAGCAGCGGGTACTTGCTGTTGGAAGCCCAGCCCGCCAGCACGATGGCGTACACGGTCATCGAGGAGACCGCGAGCACGAACAGCACCGCGATGTCCAGATCCGCAAGCTGCAACCGCGTGCGCACCCCGAAAATCTCGACTTCCGGGCCGAAGGGGATCACAGCGTAGGAAACGAGTGCCAGGGTCACCGCGATGAAGGGCGCCAGCAGGTACAGGAACTTGTTGACGTGGGGCGGGATGAGGTCTTCCTTAAGGAGCAGCTTGAGCGAATCCGCCACCGGCTGGAGCAGGCCGTGGGGGCCTACGCGATGGGGACCGATGCGCACCTGTACGTGCGCGATCACCTTCCGTTCGATCCATTGCAGATAGAGCAAGGTCAGCAGCAGGAAGCCCATCAGCAGCGCTGCCTTCACCGCGCTGATCACGTAGTAGTCCATGGTCGTCACCCGCGATAGAGAGCGCCCGGCGCCTCGCGCACCTGCCCGAGCATCCTGGCATAGCGGCCTAACGTACCCGAGGTGAAAAGGGTGTTCCGTGCCGAACGGATCGCGCCGCGTCGCGACATGGCCGCGCCCGCAGGGGGACGCACCTGAAGCGGCGCGCCCGCAATGAGCGCCTCCACGGGCAGATCATAGCCGGGCACAGTGGCCGCGATCTCGCGCAGCACCGCCTCCCAGGACCGCGGACCCGCATCCAGACCCAGTCGCCGTGCCAGCAGGCCAAAAATCTCCAGATCGGTCTTGGTTCCTTCGACACTCACCGCACGGCGCAGCCGCTGCACCTCACCGCAGACGCTGGTCACCGTGCCCTCCTTCTCGTAGGCCGAAGCGGCCGGAAGCACGACATCGGCCACGCGCGCGGTCTCGGTGAGGAACAGATCCTGCACCAGCAGAAATGCCGGAGGACGCCCGCTTCGTCCCGCCAGCGGATTGGCCCCCACCACCCACAAGACGGCGAGGTCGCCACATTCCAGCATCTCTCGGAGCGTCATGCCGGGCGTCTCCACCGGTTGATAGCCCGGACCCAGATCCGGCAGCAACCCCATATCGGAAGCGCCGCGGGAGTTGGCGTAATCCACCAGGCAAACGTACTTGACGGGGATGCCGAGCGAGTCGCCGAAGGCCACCAGCCGCGCTACCGCCTCGCCCTGGATCGAATCGCCGAACACGATGACCAGTTCCGCTTCCTTGCGCAACTCCTCGCCCAGAGCGAGGACGCCTTCCAGCTCGCGTCCTGGCTCCACTCGCAGGCTGCGCGCGGCGTAGCGGTCCTCGCGAACGGGTCCCTCGGTCACCACGTAGACGCGGGCCTGGTGGTGTCGCCAGTTGGCTCGAATCTGCCAGGAGAGCAACGGGTGTTGCTGGGCCAGGTCCGCGCCGGCGACCAGGATGGCGCGCGCCTCATAAAGGTCGTTCATCGTGGCCAGCGCACCCTGGCGTCCGGCGAGAGCAGCCATCAGCGCGGCGACGTCGCCGGTGCGCTGGTGATCCAAGTGCGGCGTCTTCAAACCCTGCCGCGCCAGTTTCTGGAGGTAGTAGTTCTCCTCGTTGGTGGTGTGATTGGAGCCGATGATGCCGATGGGGGCGCCCCGGGTCAGCGCGTCGCGCAAGCGCGACTCGACCAGGGCCAGCGCCTCGGCCCAACTGGCGGCGCGCAACTCGCCGTCGCGGCGAACCAAAGGAGTGCGCAGGCGATCGGGGTGGTGCGGGAAATCAGCGGCATACCGGCCCTTGATGCACAGAAACTCCCCGTTCCGTCCCGAGCGATCGCGATTGTTTCCGCGAATGATCTCGTTATGATAGACCCCCAGGGTCGTTTTGCATCCGTTCGAGCAGAAGGCGCACACCGTGCCGACGTGGTTCATCTCCCACGGGCGAGTGTGGTAGCGGTACATGCCGCTGGTGAGCGCGCCCACCGGACAGATGTCAATGCAGGCGCCGCACTCATCGCATTCCAGATGGTCCCCGTAGTTGGGCGCGATCTCGCTTCGGCCTCCGCGGTTGATCACCCCCAGCGCTCCCACGCCCATGCCCTCGGCGCACACCCGCACGCAACGGTAGCAGAGGATGCAGCGCGGACGGTCATAGTAGACCACCGGCGACCACCGCGCCTCAGGCACGTGATATTTGGTTTCCACGTACCGGCTCTCGGCTGCGCCGTAGCGGAAGGCCATGTCCTGCAACTCACACTCCCCGCCTTTGTCGCAGACCGGACAATCCAGCGGATGGTTGGTGAGCAGGAACTCGACCATGGCTCGACGCGCCTCGATCACCTGCGGGGTTTCCGTGCGCACGACCATGCCGGGCGTCGCCACCAGCGTGCACGCCGTCTGGAGCTTGGGCATCTTCTCGACTTCCACCAGGCACATGCGGCAGGCGCCGGCCAGAGAAAGGCCCTCGTAATAGCAGAAGCTTGGGATCTTCACGCCCACCCGCCGTGCCGCCTCGATGACCAGCGTGCCCGGCTCCACTTCCACGTCGCGTCCGTCAATGGTAAGGCGGATGAGCTCAGGCATGGACGGCGACCTCCTCGTAAGGGCACGGCTTGCCTTCCAGATGAGCCTCGAACTCCTCGCGGAATTTCTGGACGTACGACAAAGCCGGCATCGCCGCCGCGTCGCCCAGCGGGCAGAAGGTGCGGCCCAGCATATTCCGCGCGATCTCGGCGATCAGGTCAATGTCCTCGCGGCGGCCTTCCCCACGATGGAAGCGCGACAGGATTTGCGACAGCCACCGCGTGCCCTCGCGGCAGGGCGTACAGAAGCCGCAGCTCTCGTGCGCGTAAAAGCGCAGAATGCGCGCGGCCGCCCGGACCATGCACGTGGTCTCGTCCATGACGATGACGCCACCCGACCCCAACATGCTGCCTGCGCGCGCCACCGAATCGAAGTCCATCGGCAGATCGCATTCCTCGGCGCGCAGCACAGGACAGGAGGAGCCGCCGGGGATGACTGCCTTGAGCTTCCTGCCGCCTCGTACGCCCCCGGCCACTTCGTGGATCATGCGCAGCAGATTGAAGCCCATGGGCAGCTCGTAGACGCCGGGGCGGTTGACGTGCCCGGAGATGGCAAACAGCCGCGTTCCCCCATTCTTGGGCGTGCCCAGGTTGGCGAAGGCCAGTCCGCCGTGGAGGATGATCGGCGGCACCGCACAGAAGGTCTCCACGTTGTTGAGCACCGTCGGGCAACCGAAGGCGCCCGAGGTGGCAGGGAACGGAGGACGCAATCGCGGCACGCCGCGCTTGCCTTCCAGGGATTCCAGCAGCGCCGTCTCCTCGCCGCATTCGTAGGACCCGGCGCCCGAGTGCGTGTAGATCTCGAAGTCCATCCCGCTGCCCAGGATGTTGCGGCCCAGAAAGCCGTGCTGGCGCGCCTCCTCGATGGCGCGGTCGAGAATCTCGATCAGGTAGCGATACTCCCCCCGGATGTAGATATAGCCCGCAGAAGCCCCCACGGCGCGCGCGGCGATAAGCATCCCTTCCAGCAGCGCGTGCGGATCATACTGCATCAGGAGGCGGTCTTTGCACGTGCCCGGCTCGCCCTCGTCCGCGTTGGCCACGATGTACTTGGGCTTGGGCGACTGGCGCGGCACAAAGCTCCACTTCAGGCCGGTCGGAAAGCCCGCGCCGCCGCGGCCCCGCAGGTTCGACTTCTTGACCTCCTCGATGATGTCCTCCGGCGCCATGGTCAGGGCTTTGCGGAAGGCCTCGTAGCCCTGCGTGGCGAGGTAGGTTTCGATGGAGGCCGAATTCGGCAGGCGGAAACGCCGCGTCAAAACCAGGACTTCCGCCGGATGCGGTTCGGGATGCAGCATGGTCCTATGGCTCGCTCCTGCCTGAGTGGTTGCGCCGAAGCTGTTCGATGAGCCGGTCGAAAGCCTCCGGGGTCACGTTGTGGTAGTAGTCGTAGTTGACTTGCAGCGCGGGTCCCCAGCAGCAGGCGCCGATACACTCCACCTCCTCCAGCGAGAACAAACCGTCCTCGGTCACGCCCTGATGGCCGATGCCCAGCTTGCGGCAGGCGTGCTCGAACAGCTCAGCCCCTCCCACCAGCATACAACTGATGTTCGTGCAGATTTGCAGATGATACCGTCCGGCGGGCTTGCGGCGGAGCATCGAATAGTAGCTGACAACTTCCTCCACCTCCAGCGGGCTGACTTCCAGGCGCGAGCACACTTCCTGGATCACCTCCGGCGTGATGGCGCCCACCTCGTCCTGGATGAACAGCAGCATGGGCACCAGCGCCGAGCGCTTGTTGCCCGGCGGACAACTGGCCATCAGACGTTGCAATCGCGCTTCGGTCTCGTCGGAGAACTTCACCGGTCCACGTCTCCCAAAACGAAGTCCATGCTGCCCAGGGCGGCCACCACGTCGGCGATCAGGCCGCCCTCGACCATGGCGGGCAGCGCCTGCAAATTCCCGAAGCTGGGCGTGCGCATGTAGACGCGCCAGGGACGATTGCCGCCGTCGCTCACCACGTAGTAGGCGAGTTCGCCTCGCGGCGACTCCACCGCCTGGTAGACTTCGCCCGGAGGCACGCGGAAGCCCTCGGTGACAATCTTGAAGTGGTAAATCAGGGCCTCCATTTCGGTCTTCATCTTTTCGCGGTCCGGCAGCACGATGCCCGGCGCGTCGGCCACGTGCGGTCCCGAGGGCATCCCTTCCAGCGCCTGGCGGATGATCCGGGTGCTCTGCCGCATCTCCTCCAGGCGAACCTGGTACCGGGCGTAGACGTCGCTTTCCGTGCGGGTGGGAATGTCGAATTCGAACTTGTCGTAATCCGAGTACGGTTCGGCCTTGCGGATGTCCCAGGCCAGGCCGGCGGCGCGCAGCATGGGGCCGGTCACACCCAGGTCGAGAAGATCCTCCAGCGAAACATATCCGATGCCTTTTGTTCTGCGCAGCCAGATCGGGTTCCGCGTCAGCAGCTCTTCGTACTCGTCCAGGCGCGAAGGGAAGGCCTGGATGAAATTCTGCACGGCGCGGTGCCAGCCCCGTGGCGGCTCCACCGCCAGACCGCCGATGCGGAAGTAGCTGGTCATCATGCGCTGGCCCGAGAACATCTCGAAGATGCGCAGGATGTCCTCACGCTCGCGGAAGCAGTACAGGAACACGCTCATCGCCCCGATGTCCAGGGCGTGCGTCCCCAGCCAGACCAGGTGACTGTTGAGCCGGGTCAGCTCGGTCAGCATCACCCGCATCCACCGCGCCAGCGGGGGCACTTCCAGACCGAGCAGTTTCTCCACCGCCAGGCAGTAGCAGAGATTGTTGGAAAGCGGCGCCAGATAATCCACGCGGTCGGTCAGCGTGACCACCTGGTGATAGAGCCTGGTCTCGCACTGTTTCTCGATGCCGGTATGCAGGAAGCCGATTTCGGGCTCGGCGCGCACCACCGTCTCGCCGTCCAGTTCCAGCACCAGCCGCAGCACGCCGTGAGTGGAGGGGTGCTGCGGCCCCATGTTCAGGACCAGCCGGCGGCCGGTCGCTTCGCTCACTGCCTCGGGTTGCGCTGCGCCAGGCTCGCTCATGGATGCTCCTGATCGGCGTAATCGTAACGCCCGCCGTGCACGGGAAAGTCCTTCCGCAAGGGGTGATCCGTCCAGTCTTCCGGCAACAGGATGCGCCGCAGGTTCGGGTGGTTCTCAAAGCGGATCCCGAACAGATCCCAGACCTCGCGCTCGTACCAGTTGGCGCCTCGCCAGACCGAGGTCACCGATTCCAGCGACTCCCCTTCGTGGACGCGGCATTTCAACCGCAGCCGCTGGTTGTGCTCGATGTCGTGCAAATGATAAACGACCTCGAATCGCGGCTCGGCGGGATACCAGTCCACCGCGGTAATGCTGCTCAGCCGCACAAAGCCGCGTTCCTTCAGGAAGCGGCAAACGGGCGCGATGCGCGAGGGGGCAATCACCAGCGTGATCTCGCCGCGATCCCGCTTGCCCTCCAGCAGTGCCTGCGGTTCCCGGGCAGCCAGCTCCGAAATCACAGGGACCGATTCCAGAAGTTCCTGTAGCATTCAGCCTTCCCGCGCCTGGCCGGCGGATTCTTCCAGCGACCAGTCCAGCGCACCTTTCTTGTAAAAGTAGTAAAAGCCCGCCAGGATCAGGGCCAGAAACAACGCCATCTCCACGAAGGCGAACAACCGAAGCTGGCGATAGACCACGGCCCAGGGATACAGGAAGACGGCTTCCACATCGAAGAGGATGAAGACCATGGCCACCAGGTAGAACTTGACGCTGAACCGCTCGCGCGGGCTGCCGACCGGCGTCATGCCGCACTCGTAAGGCGAACCCTTGACGCGGTCGCGAACCCGCTTGCCCAGCAGCGCCGAGGCGCCCAGCATTCCGCCGGCCACCGCCATGGCGATCAATGCCTGAAGCAGCACGGGGAAGTAAAGCTCGGTGTAGGAGGACGGCATCGGAGCGAAATTCGAATATAATGATCTGCGGAACGGGGTGTCAAATGCGGCGGCGCCAGCCGCCGTCCCGTTCCCTCCCGGAACCATGCAAAGCATCCCGGTTCGCATCAACGGTGAAGCTCGAGAAATCCCGGCGGGCAGCACAGTACTAGGACTGCTGGAGTCCCTTGGGTTGAACCCCGAGCGGGTGGCGGTCGAGCTGAATCGCCAGATTGTGCGCCGGCCGGCCTGGGGGAGCACCGTACTGGAGCCGGGCGCCGAAATCGAAATTGTGCATTTTGTCGGGGGCGGTTGAAAAATCCCCCCAAAAGAGGGATTGAAGCCGAGGGCGAGCTCCGTTACAATCGCTGAGAGGCAGCCCTAAAGAAACGGAAGTGGTCAGCTATGTTCAAAACAAAAAAGAGCAAGGTTGGTCAGGTCGAGCCGGTTGAGGGCTTCAGCAGCAAGGAAGTGGCCGCGCTGGCGGGCATCAGCCTGAGGCAGCTGCAGTGGTGGGACGAGCGCAACGTGGTCTCTCCCAAGCACATCGGCCACAAGCGGGTCTACAGCCCGCAGGACGTGCTCGAGATCACGGTGATCGCCGAGTTGCGCCGCAAGGGCTTCTCCCTCCAGAAGATCCGCCGGGTCCTGCGCTATCTCCAGAAGGAGATGGGCCGCCGCCTGAGCGATGTCTTCACCCGCGACTCGGATCTGCACCTGCTTACCGACGGCAAATCCATCTACCTGGAAGACCGGCACGAACGCATCATTGACATTCTCAAGAACGCCCGCCAGCCCATGTTTCTGGTCTGCGTGACCGATCAAGCCCGCAGACTCCGGGCCCTGCCCAAAAAAGCTCCCCGAAGCGAAAGCGTGACGGCGGCACGACGCGCACGGGTCAGCGGCTGACTCCCCGAAGAGCGGGTTGCACGGCTCGCCCCGCCGCGCTAATCTCGCCTAAGATCAACTCGGAGGAAAACCGTGCCCGGCGCGGCCCATTTGGTCGTTTTCGTCACTCCGGATCTTGCCGAATCTCATTTCTCCGAGGCTGCCAGGGGAGCAGCCCGGGTGCTGCGGCAAGCCGGTTACACCCTGCTCGTAGCCAATACCGAGTCCGATCCGGCCACCGAAGCCCAGGCCCTGGAACTGCTTATGGCTTGCCGCCAGGTGGACGGATTGATCATCGCGTCCTGTCAGCCGCCGGATGAAGCAGAGCTTTTCCACCGCCTCCAGCGCCATTCGCTTCCCTTCGTCTTGCTGGAAAGGCGGATCGCCGGCGTGGAGGCCAGTTTCGTGGGCTGGGACGACGAAGCGATCGGGGCTGCCGCCACCGAGCACCTGATCAGTCGCGGCTGCCGTCACATCGCCCACCTTCGCGGGCCGGCGACATCCAGCGCCGACCTTCGGCTGCGCGGCTACACCGAGGCGCTCGTGCGAGCGAACCTCAAAGTCTGTCCGGGTTACGTGGCCCCCGGCGGCGCGGGAGCGGACACGGGCTACCAGGCCACCCGTCAGTTGCTTGCCGTCAATCCGAGACTGGACGGCATTGTGTGCTACAACGACGCCGTGGCGGTGGGCGCCATCAAGGCGACGCTGGAGGCCGGCTTGGAGATCCCCTACGACCTGGAGGTGATCGGCGCGGGCAATCTGCCTTACGGCGATGTCCTGAAGGTACCGCTCTCGACCGTGGAGTTGCACGGCGGTCAGGCTGGTGAACAAGCGGCGAATCTGCTTCTGGAAGCCCTTGGCGGCGCGCCCCAACCGCCGCGCAGCGTACTCGTGCCTTTCGAGGTGATCCCGCGAGAATCGAGTCGAGCGATCGCTGTCTGAGGGCGCGGCGCCCGAGCGCTGGAAGGAGCTCTCCCGGCTAATCCGCTGACACATAAGGAAATATTTTTTCAGAATCCTGCCCGTGGAAGTCGCGTTTCCAGCTGGCCTGTGAGATACTGGTAGGCGGGAGTCTCAGCTCAATTCGCCGCCAATGAGCCAGTTAGAAGAAGCCATTTCCCGCTACCAGAAAATCCTCGAAAGCGAACCCTACCAGGATCTGGCGTGGGCCGAAAAGCTGGTCGAACAGATGCAGGCCGCCCACCTCACCGAAAGCGGGCGCCTCGTCTGCCCCTTTTTGCGCCCTCACTTCCTGACTCGCCGCCAGTACGAAACCTTAATCAAGGCCGCTGAATGCCTGTTCTCGGCCATTGACCGCATCAAGCAGATGGTCCTCGCCGATCGGAGCCTTATGGACCGCCTGGAGTTGCTGCCCGCCGAGAAAATGCTAGCCTCCCTGGATCCGGGCTATCCCTATCTCACCGTCAGCTCCCTGCTCGACACGCACATGACCAACGGCTCGCTGTCCTTCATTCAATACGACGCGGACACGCCCGCGGGCATGATCTACGGGGACGTGCTGGCCGACTTGTTCTACGAGATCCCGCCCATGAAGGAGTTTCGCAAGCGTTACACCCTGACGAAGCTGGCCAGCCGCAAGCACCTGCTCGACGCCATCCTGGCTGCCTACCGCCATTTCGGCGGCCAGCGCCAGCCGCGCATCGGCATCTTGGAATTCCGTCAGCCGTTCCAGGCCACTTCCCAGGGCGAATACATCTTGCTGGCCGAATACTTGCGCCAGCAGGGTTACGAGGCTGAAATCGTGAACCCGGACCAGTTGGAGTACCGGGCCGGCGTGCTCCGCCGCGGCACGTTCGAAATTGACGTCATCTACCGGCGCGTCAAGGCCCACGAGTTCCTGCTGCGTTACGACCTCAGCCACCCGCTCGTGCGCGCCTACCGCGACGGCAAGGTCTGCGTGGTGAACAGCTTCCGCTCCGAACTGGCCCACAAGCGCGCGCTTTTCGACCTCCTCACGGATGAAAAGCTAACCGCCGACTTTCCAGCCGCCGAGCGCAAGGCCATCCGGCAGTACATACCGTGGACGCGCCTCGTGGGTCCCCGCAAGACCACCTACCACGACCAGGAAGTGGACCTGCTGGAGTTCATCCGGAACAATCGCGAAAAGCTGATCCTCAAGCCGAATGACGATGCCGGCGACGAGCATCCCGTGCCGGGATGGGAAGTGGACCAGGCCACTTGGGAAAAGGCCCTCCGGCGAGCCTTGCGAACCCCGTACGTGGTGCAGGAACGCGTCGAAGTCGCCCGCACCTCATTCCCGGTTCTCTTTTACGGGCAGATGGAAGTCCGCGAGATGCAAGTGGAAGTACACCCCCACGCCTTCCTGGGCAAGGTGCAGGGATGCTCGTGCTGGGTGTCGGCAGGCTCCGGCTTCTCGATGGTCGAGGGACTGACGCCGGTGTTCATCCTGGAGCCCAAAGAGTGAGGGCCCCGGCGGCCTCACTCCACGAGCAGGCTGGCGACGCGCTGGATTCGCGGCATCTCAATCTCGGTGCCTGAGCCCCGGATCGCGGCGCGCAAAGCTAAAGGTTGGACGCCCGGTTGGCGCAGGGTGGCCTTGTGAAATGCGCCCTCCAGGCGAATCAGGAAGTCCCCCGCGCGGCCCCCGTAGTTCACGAGGTCTACCGAGACCGCCCCGCCGTCCTGCCGGTGCAGCACGCCGATAATCGCGTCTGCGCCCCAGATGCGAAGGTCGCGTCGCCTCCAGCCCAGAACGTCAATGACATCCAGCGCAAACTCGCTCGGGTCGGCCACAGGAGCGCGATAAACTAGGATTGCGCCGCGACCCAGCGCGTACACGTCCCGCTCTTCCTCACTGCGCAGCTTGCGCAACCCCGCCACCTTCCACCACTCCGGCTCGTTCTCGTTCGCCGGCGCGACCATAAGTTGACCACCCGCGCGCGCGTGTTGCAACGCAGCCTTGGCGGCGACGGGACGGCGGCCCAGCCCGACCCCTACCAGGACCCGGAAACGCTCCAGAGCGACGGGCGCGTCTGCCGAGATCACCGCCGGGCTCACGTTGTGGCGGAACATCAGGTTCAGAATCTCGCCGCACTCTTCCAGCTCTCCCGCCAGCACGGCCACGCGAGAAGCCACCGGCCTTTGAAACTGCGCGGAGAATTCCGTCAGGAAGCGGCGCGTTCCGAGCATGGATTCCCAGGCTTCACGAGCCATGCCTTGCCCGCCGAGCAGCGCCTCGCGAAAATTGTCCGGCAAGGACACAATGACCGTGCCGCCCGCCACCGCGGCCTCGGCCATGGAAAGCTCCACGGTCCAGAAGGGCGCTCGTTGGTCTTTGGCGAGGCCGGCGGACTCGTCCGCCCGGTAGCCGAGGATGGCCTGGCGCTGGGGGAACCGCGCCCGCAGCCAGGCGATCAGGTGAAGGTTGGCGTTCACCCAGGTTCGTTCGGTCGCCGAGGCCTGCCCGGGCTGGGGACGCTGGCTGCCCGGCCAGAGGCCGGCCCGCAGAACGGCCCGAGCGGGCTCGACACGCCAGTGGGCACGGGAGGGATCGAGCAGCGCGAACATTTCCATGCCGGAATGTTTCCGTGCCAAACCGCCTGCCCGATCTTCATCCCCGCTGATTTCGATCGCCACGCCGTCGAAACCCGCCGCGCGCACCTCGCCCAGGCGGTCGCCCTGACCGGGCGGCATCTCCGCAATCACCCGAATGCCCGCCTTATGGCACGCCGCCAGAAAGGGTTCGCGATCGCGGGCGGCGTCCCAGGGCAGCCACACGTGGGTGGCGCCGATTTCTGCCAGCAGCGGAACGGCGCGAGCGTCCGCCTCGGGCCAGCGCATCATGAACTCAGAGGGCACGGGATCAGTCTACCCAAAGGGGACCCTGCGGCGTCGTGCCACACCCGTGGCGCGCTGCGGCGGTTGCACGAGCTTTCGTACGATAATTGGTGTTGGGGAACGAATCCGTCGTGGCTGGCTCAGCGAGAACTCTGACCACCGGTAAAACCCACAAAACGGCTCAGCGGCCGGACCGGCCGCGCGGCGCGATCGCCGAATGGACGGTCACCATCATCCTGCTGCTGTTCGGCACCACCACGCTGGTGCAGGCCTTCGTCATCCCCACCGGCTCGATGGAGGACACGCTGCTCATTGGCGACCACTTGCTGGTGGACAAGCTCGCCTACGCTCCGCCCGGACCGATCAGCAAGCACCTGCTGCCTTACAGTGAAATTCGGCGCGGAGACATCATCGTTTTCCGCTATCCGATTGACGTGCGGCAAACCTTCGTCAAGCGCTGCGTCGGCATCCCGGGCGATCGCATCCGCATCGAGAACAAGCAGCTCATCGTGAACGGCAAGCGCGTCTACGAGCCCTACAAGGTCCACAAGACCAGTTACTTCGATTCCTACCGGGACAATTTCCCCAGCGAGCCCAACGTGCGCGTTTACGAGCCGGCGCTCGACATGCTGCGCAACCACGTGGTCAACGGCGAGGTGGTCGTCCCGCCTAACCATTACTTCGCTCTGGGCGACAACCGTGACTCCTCGCTGGACAGCCGCTACTGGGGCTTCGTGCCGCGGGAGAACATCATCGGCAAGCCGCTGATCATCTACTGGTCCTACGATGCGCCCACCGAGAACCTGGCGAATTCCTTCAGCATCGAGCACATCAGCGATCTGCTGGTGAACTTCTTCTCCAAGACGCGCTGGCGCCGGACGTTCATGCTGGTGCACGGTTACCCGCTGGAGTGAGCGCGAGGCTCACAGGCCCAGAGCGCGGCGGCCGGCTTCGATCACTTCCAGGATGCGTTGCACGTCGTGAACCGCACCACCCCACGGCCCGCCGCTCACCTGTTGGAGTGCGGCCCACAGACGCGTGGCCGCGGGCAAATCCGGATCCGGCGCCAGATCGGGATGAGCCGTGCGCTCCGCCAGCAGACGCGCGCCCTCTTCCGGGCTGAACCTTCGCTCGCCCACGCCGACCAGATTCACGGATCCCTCCAGCCGCACGCGATCAATCACGATCTCGATGAGATCGCCGTCGCGCAGCTTGCCGATGGGACCGCCGGCCAGAGCCTCGGGCGCCACGTGTCCGATGCAGGCCCCGGTGGAGACGCCACTGAAACGTGCGTCCGTGATCACAGCCACGTGCTTGCCAAAATCCAGGTGTCGCAATGCGCCGGTGACCTGAAAGATTTCTTCCATTCCGGCGCCCAGCGGGCCGCGGCCCATCACCACCATCACGTCGCCCGCGCGGATGCGATCCGGTCCCTGGCTTTTGATGGCGGCGATGGCCGCGCGCTCCGTGGTGAAGACGCGAGCCGGGCCCAGGTGGCGATAGACGCCATCGGCGCCCACCACGCTGGGGTCAATCGCGGTCGCCTTCACGATGGCGCCTTCGGGAGCGAGGTTCCCTTCCAGGAACACCACGGTGGGCGTCAACCCACGCCGCGCGGCGGCCTCGGGATCCATGATCACTTCATCGGGATCCACGCTCTCGCGTCGTAGCAGATCCCGGAAACGCATGCGGCGCTCGGAACGCTCCCACCAGTCGAGAATGCGGTCCAGTGGTTCGCCTGTGATCGTGAGGACTCGCGTGTCCAGCAGACCCGCGCGCCGCAAATGCAACATCACCTCGGGAACGCCGCCAGCCAGGAAAACGCGCACCGTGGGATGATTTTTCGGCCCGTTGGGCAGCACGTCCACCAGGCGCGGCACGCGGCGGTTGGCATCCATCCAGTCTTGCCGCGTGGGCCGCGGCAATCCGGCGGCATGCGCGATGGCGGGCAGGTGGAGCAGAAGGTTTGTCGAACCGCCGAACGCAGCATGCACGGCAATGGCGTTGCGCACAGCCGCCTCGCTGAGCACGTCGCGCAAACGCAAGCCCCGTCGGATCATAGCCAGCACGGCCCGAGCCGAGCGGCGTGCCATGTCCCGCCACACCGGTTCGCCGGAAGGCGCCAGTGCTGCATGCGGTACGGTCAGCCCGAGGGCTTCCGCGACAACCTGGGAAGTAGCCGCAGTGCCCAGAAACTGGCAGCCGCCGCCCGGCGACCCGCAGGCCCGGCACGCGTTCACCGCCGCCTCCTCGAGCGTGATCACGCCGTGCGCGTAACGCGCCCCGATGCTTTGAATCGTTCCCAGATCTTCGCCTTCCTCCGGCGGAAGCGTGACCCCGCCCGGAACGATGACGCCCGGCAGATCGCCGGCCGCCGCCAGCGCCATCATCATTGCGGGCAATCCCTTGTCGCACGTGGCGACTCCGATGACTCCCCGCCGTGTGGGCAGCGATCGGATCAGCCTGCCAAAGACCGTGGCCGCGTCGTTGCGGTACGCCAGGCTGTCGAACATGCCCGGAGTGCCCTGCGTGCGCCCGTCGCAGGGATCGCTGACGTAACCGGCGAACGGGATCGCTTCCAGCGCACGCACCTCCCGCGCCGCTTCTTCCACCAACAGATGCACTTCCCAGTGGCCGGTGTGGTAGCCGAGCGCAATGGGCGATCCGTCCGGGGCGCGCAGGCCGCCATGCGTGCTCAGAATCAGAACCTCGGGCCGCCCCAGCTCCGCCGGATTCCAGCCCATCCCTCCATCTTGCGTCCAGCCGAAGAGGTGGCCCGAAGGCCACGTCCGCAGGGTTTCGTCGTCGAAGGGTAACCGCCCCTGGGGACCCGGCGCCTTCACGCGCACCCGATAAATGCTCTCGTCGCCTGAATCGAGAATACTCTGCCAGGAAAGTTCCGTCATCGAGACCTCGCCAGGTTGTCATCCTGCGCCAGCCCGCGAAGCGATTCGGCGTAAGGAGGCCGCGCTACGCCGCGCTCGGTGATGATCGCAGTGACGTAGCGGTTCGGCGTCACGTCGAAAGCCGGATTCTCCACCCGCACGCCTTCCGGCGCCACGCGAACGCCGAAAACGTGAGTAACCTCCTCCGCCGGACGCTGCTCGATAGGGATCTGCTCGCCCGAGGCCAGCGACAAATCCAGCGTGGACACCGGAGCGGCCACGTAGAACGGCACGCGGTTCTCGTGAGCGAGCACAGCCAGCGAATACGTGCCGATCTTGTTGGCCACGTCGCCATTGGCGGCGATCCGGTCGGCGCCCACCACGACGCAGCCGATGCGCCCGGATTTCAAAAAGTGGCCGGCCATGTTGTCGGTGATCAGGGTGGTGGGAATGCGGTCGTGCAGCAGCTCCCACGCGGTCAGCCGCGCGCCTTGCAGGAAGGGGCGCGTTTCGCAGGCATAAACCTCGATGCGCTTGCCCGCCGCGATCGCAGCCCGGATCACGCCGAGCGCGGTGCCGTAGCCCGCCGTCGCCAGCGCGCCCGCGTTGCAGTGCGTGAGCACGATCTTGCCGTCGGGAACCAGTGGCGCTCCGTGGCGACCAATGGCCTGGTTGACCGCGATGTCTTCTTCCCGGATGCGGCAGGCTTCTTCGACGAGGCGGCGACGAATCGCGGCCAGGGGTTGCCCGCGGACCTGCTCATAGGCGCGCCGCATGCGTTCCAGGGCCCAGAACAAATTCACGGCCGTGGGGCGCGTGCCCGCGAGCGTCCGTACGACCTCTTCGAAGGCAGCGTCAGGATCGGCGGAGTCTGCCTCGAGCATGCCCAGCGCCACGCCCATTGCCGCCGCCACGCCGATGGCAGGCGCTCCGCGGATGACCATGCTGCGAATGGCGTCAGCCACCTCGCGGTAATTGCGGCAAGTGACGTAGACCTCTTCGCGCGGCAGCTTGCGCTGGTCAATCATCACGACGCCTTCCTCGCTCCAGCGAATCGTATCGAACATAAGCGTTCACTCAGGCGTTCCCATTCACGGCAGGCGGCCTCCGGTTTGGGCGACCAAAGCCGCAAAGAAGACCAGATTGTAAGTGGCGTGCACCACAGCCGCGGCCGCCGTCGAACCGGTGCGCAGCCGGACGGCGCCGAAGGCCATGCCCGCGACGCTGATCAGCAGGACGTGGCGCCAGCTCCACGCGTACTCGGGACCGTGCAACACAGCGAACAACACGCCCGTGACGGCGACGGCGGGAACCGGCCTGATCCAGCGAGCCAGCCACGGCAACAGAAAGCCCCGAAAGGCCAGCTCCTCGCATACCGGGCCCAGCGTGACGGCAAAAAATCCGATCAGGGCGAGCGAAAAGGGATCCTTGAGCAGTTCCAGAAGCGGCATCGGAATTTGCGGCGGGCGCAACACCACGGCGCCGACGATCACGACGCCTGCGGTGACCGCTCCCGCCAGCACGCACTGGCCGTAGCCGCCCGGAGGCCGCACCCACGCCAGTGAGGCCCAGAACCGCCGCCGGTAGCGAAACCGGATGACCGCGTATAGCGCAGCGAACCAGATGCCCCAGAACAGGAACTGCATGGCCAGCACCTGGGCGGCGCGAAATGCTCGCCAGGCCGGCGCCACAGCCATCAAGCCCAGAACGATGAGGACGGCGGCCATCAGCGCGGGCAACGTCACGCTTGCCATGAAAGCAACGTCCAGCGCCCCCCAGAACGGGTAGTCCGGCTGCCGCCTCGTTGTGGGCTGCTCTGGAAAAGCAGCAGGAGAGACCGGCGAATCCGCGCTCATGGCTCGCGTTCGATCAAAGCCGCCGCCAGCAGCGGCAGCATGAGCTCATGATGCCCGATCAAAGCGATGCCGCGCCCGCCCGCCCGCGCATGCGGTCGTTCCACGACGTTCACACGCGGACGATAGTGCTGGATGAAATCCAGATTGGCCGTCGTGAATTCTTCCAGGCGATGGCCCAGATTGCGCACCACGGAAACCGCCTTCAAGAACACTTCAGGAAGGATCACGGCGGACCCCACGTTGACATAGACGCCGCCGTGGTCCAGCCCGGCCACGAGCCGACAGAACAGGCGGAAATCGTAATGGCTGGCAGCGCCCAGCGCGGCCCCGTCAACGGCCGGGTGCGTGTGAGGCGTATCCGTGCCGACGGCGACGTGAACCGTGACCGGCACGCGACGCTGCCAGGCTCCGGCCAGCAGGCTGTACTCGCGGAATCGCGGATCCGCCGCGGCTTGCAAGCGCCTGCCCAGCGCCTCTCCCATGCCGATGCCTTCGCTGGCCGCCTCACGGACGGCCTCGTTCATCTGGCGACCGGTTTCCTCCGCCGTGCCGAAGCTTCCGTCGGGCAGCGCCGCTTCCACATCCTCGCTGGTGGCGCCCGCCAGCGCAATCTCGAAATCGTGGATCGCCGCCGCGCCGTTCAACGCAAAGGCAGTGGCGTAACCGCGATCCATCAGGTCAATCAGCACGGGCGCCAGACCGCACTTGATCACGTGCCCGCCCAGGCCCCAGATCACCGCTTTGCCTAGCGCACGAGCCCGGGCGATGGCTTCGACCAGAGCGCGGAAGCCTTCGGCCGCCAGCACGTGCGGAAGCCGCTCAACCCACGCCGCCAGGCCCATTCCCCTGGCGTACGGGCGCGCGAAATGTTCCACGCGCACCTTGCCGCCCCGCGCCTGCAACGAGACCGTCTTCAGTCCGGACAAATCGAGGGGCTTTTGTTCGTAGCGGCTCATGAAACCGAACGCAGGCGGCCATTACCCAGCACGCGCGCCAGGGCCTGGCCCGTATAGCTCTTGCGATGACGCGCGATCTGCTCGGGCGTGCCCGTGGCCACCACGTAGCCGCCCGCGTCGCCACCCTCGGGACCGAGGTCAATGATCCAGTCCGCCGACTTGATCACGTCAAGCTGGTGTTCGATGACCACCACCGTATTCCCCAAGTCTACCAGCCTTTGCAACACGTCCAGAAGCTTGCGGATGTCGTCGAAGTGAAGGCCGGTGGTCGGCTCGTCGAGGATGTAAAAGGTGCGGCCGGTCTGGCGTTTGCTCAGCTCGCGCGCCAGCTTGATGCGCTGCGCCTCACCGCCCGAAAGCGTGGTGGCGGGCTGGCCCAGGTGGATGTAGCCCAGGCCCACGTCCACCAAGGTCTGGAGTTTGGAAGCAATCTGCGGGATGTTGCCCAACACGCCCAGCGCTTCCTCCACGGTGGCCTCGAGCAGGTCGGCAATGGAGTAGCCCTTGTACTTGACCTGAAGCGTCTCCTGATTGTAGCGGCGTCCGCGGCAAACCTCGCAGGTCACATAGACGTCGGGGAGGAAGCTCATCTCGATCCTCTTGACGCCGTCGCCTTCACAGGCCTCGCAGCGCCCGCCTTTCACGTTGAAACTGAAACGTCCCGGTTTGTAGCCGCGCTCGCGCGACTCGGGCAGCATGGCGTACAGCTCGCGGATGGGGGTGAACACGCCGGTGTAGGTGGCAGGATTCGAGCGCGGCGTACGACCGATCGGGGACTGGTCAATCTGGATGACCTTGTCTATGTGCTCCAAACCCTCGATCGCATCGTGCTCGCCGGGCTCCTCGCGCGAGCCGTGCAAGTGTCGCATCAAAGCCCGGTACACGATGTCGTGGACCAGCGTGGACTTGCCGCTGCCGGAAACGCCGGTCACCACGATGAACGTGCCCAGCGGGAATTCCACGTCAATGTTCTTGAGGTTGTGCTGCCGCGCCCCGCGGACCACGAGCTTGCGGCCATTGCCCTGACGCCGCTTCTGGGGCACGGGGATTCGCTGCAAGCCGGCCAGGTATTGGCCGGTGAGCGAAGTCGGATTGCGAGCGATCTCCTGCGGCGGACCGCAGGCCACGACGTGGCCGCCCAGTCGCCCCGCTCCCGGTCCCAGATCCACCACGTAGTCGGCACGCTCAATCGTTTCCTGATCGTGCTCGACCACGATCACCGTGTTGCCCATGTCGCGCAGCCGCACCAGCGTGTCGAGCAGGCGCTCATTGTCGCGCGGGTGCAGGCCGATGGAAGGCTCGTCCAGCACGTAGAGCACGCCACGGAGCTGCGAGCCGATCTGCGTGGCCAGCCGGATCCGTTGCGCTTCGCCACCGGCCAGCGTGGCCGCCGAGCGATCCAGACTCAAATACCCGAGGCCCACCGCCTCCAGGAACTCCAGCCGTCGCGTAATCTCTTCCAGAATGCGACCGGCGATCTCCATCTCGCGGGGGCTGAACTTCCAACTCTTGATGAGCGGCAAAGCGCGGGAGACCGGCAGCGCGGTGAAGTCGGCGATGGACAGACCCTGCACGCGCACCGCCAGGCTCGCCGGCTTCAGCCGTTTCCCCTTGCACGCCGGACAGGTCACCGGCGACATGTAATCCATCAGCCACTCGCGATAGCTTTCCCCGGCCTGCTCGTAAACCTCGTCCAGAATCTTGAGCAAGCCGGGGAATCCGTTGCCTCCCTCAATCAGCAGCTTCTGCGTTTTGGCGGGCAGCTCTTCGAAGGGAACGCTCAAGTCCAGGCGCAGCCGGCGCGCCGCCTCCTTGAGACGATGAAGCAGGTAAGCGGAACCGCCGCCCGGTCCCAGGCCGCCTTCCAGCAACGGCTTCCCGGGATCGGCAATGACCTTGGCCGGATCGAAGCTCCAGGTGCTGCCCAGCCCGGAGCAGGTCTCGCAAGCTCCGTACGGACTGTTGAAGGAAAACGAGCGCGGCTCGAGTTCGGGAACGCTGGCCCCGCAGTCCGGGCAGGCCAGCTTCTGCGAATATAAACGCTCTTCGCCCTCCACGGGCGCCACCACGAGCAGGCCGTTGGCCAGCCTGGCCGCAGTCTCGATGGAAGCTTCCAGCCGCCGTTCGATCCCCGGCTTGACCAGCAGCCGGTCCACGACCACTTCGATCGTGTGGTTGCGACGGCGGTCCAGCGTGATCGGCTCGTCCAGCGAGCGCAGCACTCCGTCAATGCGCGCGCGCACGAAGCCCTGCTGCGCGAAGCGCTCCAGCTCCTTGCGGTATTCGCCTTTGCGCCCGCGCACCACGGGCGCCAGGATCATCACCCGCTGGTCGCGCAACGTGGTCATGATCTGCCGCAGAATCTGCTCGGTGCTTTGGCGGGTAATCGGCTTGTCGCAGTTGGGACAGTACGGCACGCCGATGGAAGAGTAAAGCAGGCGCAGGTAGTCGTAGATTTCGGTGATCGTGCCGACCGTGGATCGCGGGCTGCGAGTGGTGGTTTTCTGCTCGATCGAGATGGCGGGACTCAGACCATCAATCGAGTCCACATCGGGCCGCTCCATCTGATCAAGGAACTGGCGGGCGTAAGGCGATAGAGTCTCCACGTAGCGGCGCTGGCCCTCGGCATAAATCGTGTCGAAGGCCAGCGACGACTTGCCCGAGCCGCTCAGCCCCGTGATGACGGTGAGCGTGTTGCGGGGGATTTCGACGTCAATGTTTTTGAGGTTGTGCTGTCGCGCCCCGCGGACGCTGATACGGTCGAGCATGGCACGCCCCGGCAATGAACGCCCAGTATGATATTTTCGCGCCGGGGCGAGAGCGCGGGCAACGAC
>JAPWUP010000342.1 GCA_028275505.1 Bryobacteraceae bacterium | reverse complement strand
TCAGGGATTATCGTGGGATCGAAGGAACCGATCGGGAAGTTGAACCCACGCACGCGATTGACCAGATCGGTGTTGTTGGCCTCGGGCGTCGGATTCCACTGACCCTCCCAGCGCAAACCAAAGTCCAGCGTGAGCGAAGGGGAAAGGCGCCAGCTATCCTGCGCGTACATGGCGGCCTGCTGCACGCGGTACTTGGCCAGCAGGTTCCCGATCTGGCGCCGGTAAGTTACGGAACGATCGTCGAACCGGTTAGGAATGTTACCGCCCCGCGAAAGAATATCGAGGTGTAGATTGACATCCGTTCCGCTCAGCGCGAACGCGCCGAACTGGTTGAAGCCGAAGGTCTGGAAGGTACCCAGGTGGTTGTAATCTACACCGACCTTGACCGTATGGGCGCCACGGATCCAGGAAAGGCCGTTATTGATCTGGATGCGCATGTCGTCCTGCACCGTGGGCAGAAAATCCACGCCGCCGAAGCGCCCGACGACGCTGGAAACCTGCGGCGTCTCGGAGTTCGTCAACCGCGGCCGGATCTCGTAAGAAGTAGCGAAGCGGAGGTCGTTGACCAGTGTGGGACTGATGACCCAGGTGAATTGCGTGGAACCGGTGTGCGTGCGATCTTTTTCAGTACCGTTGTTGGAAAGGGCGCGGTCAATGGTAGGCTCGATGCGCGTACCGGTCGTGGTGGCGTTCAGGGCGTTTCCGTCCGAGAAATTGTAGCGGAAGGTGAGCCGGGAGCCGCCGGCGAACTGCTGGTCCGTGCGCGCCGTCAGAGCCGTACCGTCGTTGGTCTGGGTGAACGGCGTTTCCAGACTCATGTAATGGTTGTAAGCTTCCGCGGTGTTGGGGTTGGGCGTGACGCGCCGGAGTTGGGGGAAGAACACCAGTCGCGGATTCCGGGTTTGCTGCCGCTCGACAGCGCCGAAAAAGAACAACCTGTCTTTCTGGATGGGACCGCCCAAAGCTCCACCGAACTGGTGCTGGGTTTCCAAGGATTGCCGTTTGAACGGCGTTTGCAGGCCAAGCTCCTTGTGTCGGAGCTGATAAAAGGCCTCGCCGTGGAATTCGTTCGATCCCGAACGCGTGATGGCGTTGACGATTCCGCCCGTCGAACGACCGTATTCGGCGGAATATCCCGTGGCCACGACCTGGAACTCCTGGATCGCGCTCTGAGGCACGGTGAAAATCAGGTTGGAACGTTCGCCGCCGCGGATGCCGCCGAAAAAGGGCTGGTTGTAATCGGCGCCATCCACCATGACGTTCGAGTAAATGCCGCGCTGGCCGGCAATCGAGATCTGCCCGCGCTGAGGATCCACCTGGACCGTCGGCGTAACGAGAGCAAGATCCTGGAAGCGCCGCCCGTTAATGGGTAAGTCTTGCAGCGCGCGGCGGTCCACCACCCGTGAGGCAGCAGGAGCCACGTTGACCAGGGTTTCGCCGACCTCGACCACTGTCGTGGTAGAGGCTACCTGTAACCGGATATCTGCGCTGATCGTGGAGCCGACATTGAGCACAAGTCCGGTCACGGTGGTCGGGGCGAAACCGGGCGCCTCGGCAGTAACTTCATAACGGCCCGGATCCAACAACACGGCACGATATTGCCCCAATTCGTTCGTCGTGAGCTCGCGAGTGAATCCGGTGTCGAGATTCCGGATCTTGACGGTGGCCTGCGGCACCACGGCCTGCTTGGGATCGTAGACCACGCCGACAATCTGACCTTTGTTGGCGTCCGATTGTGCCCAGCCGGCTGCCCACACAAGGCACGCCACGGCTGCGATCCTGCGAATTCGTTCCATCATGCGAGTCCTCCCCCGTGCACGGATAGCGGCACGGTCCCGGCATCGAGACTGCAAGCTGCTATCATAGCAAGTCCCTGTTACCGCACTTTGTAGCTGCGGTGACATTGGTGTTTCGGTTGCCGCAGCCGGGCAAGCTCCGATAGGATGGATTTTTCGGGATGCTGCGTCTGGAAACCGCCGGCGAATCACACGGAGAGTGCCTGGTTGCGGTGTTGAGCGGCTTGCCTGCCGGCGTTCCGGTTTCCACAGAACTCATAGACCGCGAGCTGTGGCGGCGCCAGCAAGGTTACGGGCGCGGCGGGCGGATGAAGATTGAACGCGATCACGCCGAAATTGTCGCCGGGGTGCGGCACTCGCAAACGATCGGCGCGCCCGTCGCCATTCTCATTCGTAACCGGGAGTGGGCCAACTGGGCCGACGCTTTGCCGGTGGAAAAGCGCGAAGGGGATGAAGCCGCTCGCCGTCCCGTGACGCGGCCGCGACCCGGCCACGCGGATCTGGCCGGCGCCCTGAAATACAACTTCCCGGAAGTACGTTACGTGCTCGAGCGCGCCAGTGCGCGAGAGACGGCGGCACGCGTGGCGGCCGGGGCACTGGCCAAAGCCCTGCTGCGCGAGTTCGGCATCGAGGTGCTCAGTCACGTGGTGGCGATCGGTAGCGTGCGGCTGGAAAGACGCGCGAGCTGGGAAGAGCTGGTAGAGCTCAGCCGGCGCGAGGAAATTCTGCTGGGTTGCGTGGATCCTGAAGTCGAGCGCCGCATGAAGGAGGTCGTGGACGAGGCGTATCGCACAGGCGATACGGTGGGCGGGATTTTCGAGGTCGTCGCGCATGGCGTTCCGCCCGGCCTTGGTTCCTGTGCGAGCTGGGACCGGCGCCTGGATGGCCGTCTGGCCCAGGCCGTGGTTTCGATCCAGGCCGTCAAGGGCGTGGAGATTGGCGACGCTGCCGAGGCCGCCGCGTCGTTCGGCTCGCGCGTGCAGGACCCCATCCGTTACGACGCCGCCGCCAGGCGTTTCGTGCGTGCTTCCAACCATGCGGGCGGCATCGAAGGCGGGATGAGTAACGGCGAGGACATCGTGGTGCGGGGCTACCTCAAGCCCATCTCGACGCTGCGCCGACCGTTGGAATCCGTGGACCTGGTGACTCGCGAACCTGCTGCTGCCGCGTACGAACGCAGCGACGTGTGCGTCGCGCCGGCAGCGGGAGTGGTGGGCGAGGCCATGGTGGCCTTGGTGCTGGCGGACGCCTTTCTGGAAAAATTCGGCGGCGACTCGCTGGAAGAGACCCGGCGAAATTTCGAGGGATACCGGGAGCAGTTGCGGCGGTATTAGCGGAAGCGACCATGGTCTATCGCATCGTCAAGTACGGAGACCCGGTTTTGGAGAGGCCCGCCGAGCCGGTGCGCGAATTCGACACGCCGGAGCTGCACAAGCTCATCGAGGACATGTTCGAATCCATGTACGCAGCTCACGGAGTGGGCCTGGCGGCGCCGCAGATCGGCATTTCGCGCCGCATTGCCGTGGTGGATCCCAGCGGAGGCGAGGATCCCTCCCGCCGGATCGTCCTGATCAATCCGGA